>DATBJE010000185.1:0-8121 GCA_036556565.1 Gaiellaceae bacterium | reverse complement strand
CGCCGTTGAAGCCGTGGGCGGTCGCCTCCACCGACTTGTCCATGCGCCGCTTCGCGTCGTCGAGCAGATCGTCGATCATGCATCCCTCCGAGGCGTCGAGATGATCGTGCCGACCCGCTCGCCGGCGACGACGCGCTCGATGGTGCCCGCGTCGTCGAGGCCGAAGACGTAGATCGGCAGCCCGTTGTCCATGCAGAGCGTGAGCGCGGTCGTGTCCATCACCTTGAGGCCGCGCTCGATCGCCTCGAGGTGGGTCAGCTCGGGGAGGAAGCGCGCGTCGGGATCCACGGCGGGATCTCCGTCGTAGACGCCGTCCACGCCGTTCTTGCCCATGAGGATGGCGTCCGCTCCCACTTCCAGGGCGCGCAGGGCGGCGGCGGTGTCCGTGGTGAAGAACGGGTTGCCCGTCCCCGCCGCGAAGATCACGATCCTGCCCTTCTCGAAGTGGCGGATCGCGCGCCGGCGGATGTAGGGCTCCGCGACCTCGCTCACGGTGATCGCCGAGAGCACGCGCGTGTGGGCGCCGAGACGCTCGAGGGCGTCCTGCATCGTGAGGCAGTTGAGCACCGTGGCGAGCATCCCGGCGTAGTCGGCCGTCGCCCGGTCCATGCCCTCGGCCGCCGCCTGCATCCCGCGGTAGATGTTCCCCGCGCCGATCACGATCGCCGTCTCGACGCCGAGGTCGTGCACGCGCTTCACCTCGGCGGCGAGCGCCTCGACCCGCTCGGGGCTGACGCCGTACGGCTCCGAGCCCATCAGCGCCTCGCCCGAGAGCTTGAGGAGGATGCGCCCGAACGCGGCGCCCTCCGGTGCCGGAACGACCGCCTCCCGTTCCGCCCGTGCGCTCACCGGCCGACGTTGTAGAGCGCGAACGCCTTGATCTCGGCGTCGTTCTCGGCGAGCGCGCGCCCGACCGTGAGGCTCGGGTCGTGGATCCAGTCCTGGTCGAGGAGCACCGTGGTCGCGAAAAAGCGCTTGGCGAGCATCCCGTCGACGATCTTCCCCCGAGTCTCTTCGGGCTTCTCGGTCACCTGGGGGAGCTTCTCGTAGATCTCGCGCTCGGTCTCGACGTCCTCGGCCCGCACGTCGTCGCGGCTCACGTACCTCGGGCGGGCTGCGGCGACGTGCATGGCGACCATCCGCGCGAGCTCGGGGGTAGCTCGCGCGAGCACGAGCACGCCGATCTTCTGCGCCGGCGGGTGGATGTAGGAGGCGAGGACCTCCCCCTCCCCCGCGGCGTAGCGCTCCGCGCCGACGGGGACGACGTTCTCACCGAGCTTGGCGACGAGCGCGACACGCTCCTCCTCGAAGGTCGGGACGGCCTCGGGGCCCTCGAGGAAGACAACGTCGAGCAGGTGCTGCGCGAAGTCGCGGAACTCGTCGTTGCCGGACACCGGCTCCGTCTCGCAGCCGACGGCGACGATCGCGCCGACCTCGCCATCGACACGCGCGAGCACGACGCCCTCGGTCGTCTCCTTCCCCTCGCGCTTCGCAGCGTCCGCGAGACCCTTCTCGCGGAGGAGCTTCCGCGCCTCCTCGAGATCGCCGCCCGTCTCGACGAGCGCGCGCTTGCAGTCCATCATCCCGGCGCCGGTCAGGTCGCGGAGCTCCTTGACGAGCGCCGCGGGGATCTCGGTGGTGCTCACTCGGCCACCTCCCCGCTCTCGGGAGCCTCGGGCTCCGCCTCGGCGACGGCGACCGCCGCCTTCTCCGGCTCCGCCTCGGCCTCCGCGTCCGCCTCGGGCGCGCTCTCGGGCTCCTCGGCCGGGGCGGCCATCTCCGCGATGGTGACCTTGGTCTTCCCCGCCTCGATCGCGTCGGCGATCACCCGGACGACGAGGCTGCACGAGCGGATGGCGTCGTCGTTCCCGGGAATGACGAGGTCGGCGTCGTCGGGATCGCAGTTCGTGTCGACGAGCGCGATGACCGGCAGGCCGAGCCGGCGCGCCTCGCGGACGGCGAGCTGCTCCTTGCGGAGGTCGATGACGAACACCGCGTCCGGCACCGACTTCATGTCGGCCACGCCGCCGAGGTTGATCTCGAGCTTCTCGAGCTCGCTGATCATGGCGATCCGCTCCTTCGACGGGAGGAGCTCGAGCTGGCCCTCGTCGCGCAGCCGCCGGAGCTCGTGCAGGCGCGCGATGCGCTCGGAGATCGTGCGCCAGTTCGTCAGGAGGCCGCCGAGCCAGCGGTGGTTCACGTACGGCATGCCGACGCGCTTGGCCTCCTCCTCGATCGAGTCCTGGCACTGCTTCTTCGTCCCGACGAACAGGATCGAGCCGCCCCGCTCCGCGACGTTGCGGGCGAAGGCGTAGGCCTGCTCGACGAGGTCCAGCGTCTGCTGGAGGTCGATGATGTAGATGCCGCCCCGCTCCGTGAAGATGAAGCGGCGCATCTTCGGGTTCCAGCGGCGGGTCTGGTGGCCGAAGTGCACTCCGGACTCCAGGAGCTCGCGCATGGAGACGACGGACACAGATTCCTCCTCGGTTGGTTGTCGTATCTGCCGGCGGGAACGGGTGGAACCGGGCTCACTGCCCGGCACCGCCACCCGAGCGCTCCGCCGGGTCGGGTGCAAAACCGCTGCATTCTAGCCGATGCCGTCCCTAGGCTGAGAGCGTGCACGGGGTCGTGAGGCAGTCCGCCTGGGATCTTGCCGTCGAGTGCGTCGAGGAGGAGCTCGTCGGCGGCGCCGTGCCCTCGCTCGAGCGGCTCGGCCGGCTCGGGCAGCTCGGCTCCCTCCCCTCGTTCATCGCCGCGCTCGGGGACGACGAAGATCCCGCGGACATCGCGGCGGACCTCGCCCGCGAGCGCGAGAGCCTCGGCTTCGCCCCGACCGAGATCGCCGCGGAACTCCTCACGCTCGGGAGCGTGCTCGAGCGGCACGGCGAGACGGACGCGCGGGCGATCGTCGAGCGCTGTCTGCTCGCCTACGTCGACCACGTCACCGGCGAGCTGGCCGAGCGGGCGCGCCGCGACCCGCTCACCGGGCTCCTCAACCACCGCGCGTTCCACGCTCAACTCGCCGCCGAGACCGCCCGCGCCCGCCGCTACCGCGGCCGGATCGCGCTCGTCGCGTTCGACCTCGACCGCTTCAAGGAGACGAACGACCGGGAAGGGCACCAGGAGGGCGACCGGCTCCTGCGCGCCTTCGCCGCGGCGCTCCAGGGAACCGTCCGCGCGACGGACTTCGCGGGCAGGACGGGCGGCGACGAGTTCGTCGCGCTCCTGCTCGAGGCGGATCCCGACGACGTGGGCGGGTTCCTCGACCGCCTGCGGGAGTCGGTCCCGGACGGCCTCGTGTTCAGCGCCGGCGCCGCGTTCCTGCGGGACGGGGCGTCGACACCGGAGCAGCTCGTCGCCGCGGCCGACCGGCGGCTCTACGCCGACAAGGCAGTCCGCGCAGCCTAGAAGCGCTTCTCGACCGACTTGACCTTGTCGGCGTTGTCCCGGCGGGCGCGGTCCTTGCCGGAGCCGCCCCTGATGGTCGTCTCCTTCTTCCCGTCGCGCGTGACGAGCGTGTCGTTCCCGCCGCCGGCGTCGAACTTGTCGACGCCCTTGCCGCCCGTGAGCGTGTCGTAGCCGTCGCCGCCGCAGATGACGTCGTTGCCGCCACGCCCGTTGATCTTGTCGTTCCCGCCCAGGCCAACGATGACGTCCGCGCCGTTCGTGCCGTTGATCGTGTTGGCGCCGTTCGTCCCGATCCTCGTCGCGGGCTGGCCCAGGCAGCCCGGCCGCGGAAGCCCGTAGACCTCGAGCTCGGCCAGGTCGATCCACTGCGTGTTGCCCTGGTTCGAGAGCATCGTGAAGCGCACGTAGCCGACGCCGTTGCGCCTCGCGATCGGGATCGAGTTCAGCTGGTGCGCCTGGCCCGGGGTGAAGGCGCCCGTCTGCACCGTCGTCCACGAGCCGCTCGCGCCCGTCTTCGAGACCTCGATCCGGTAGTCCTTGGTCGAGGCGTTGTCCGGGTCGCCGCAGACGGCGCCCGGGTCGACGCCGAACTCGGTCACGTCGACGAAGGAGGGCAGCTTGATCGTGAGCGAGCGCGCCGCCCCGGTCTGGGACGACCAGCCGACGCCGAGGAAGTGGTCGATCGCCTGCCCGGGCCCGCAACCGAACGCGGTGTAGTCGGGCCCGGTGAACGACGACACGCGCCCGCCGCCGTCGAAGGCCGCCCAGTCGCGGCGGGTCTCGAAGTCGACCGGCGACTCGGTGTTCGCGACCACCGCCACGTCCTCGTCGGTCTCCCAGTGGAAGCCCGCCTTCGAGGCCGTGAGCGTCGGGTACGTCGTGACGGGGACGTTCGCCAGCGCGTAGTGGCCCGCGGCGTCGGTGGTGGCGGAGAAGCCGGGCCCGTCGAACTCGACGTGGACGCCTGCCAGCGGGACGCCGCTGTCCGAGTCGGTCACGGTCCCCGCGACCGACCCGAAGCCGCTGCTCGGGTCGGGCGGCAACGCGAAGCTCTCGACCGGTGCCATGTCGTTCGGGCCGTTCGTCGTGGCGAAGTAGCCCATCCCGCGCGCGGCGAAGACCTGCCAGATCTGGGTCGCGCGGTCCGCGCGGCCGTCGAGGACCCCGACCTGGTTCGCCGCGAGGATCGCGTCGCGCATCTCGAGGAACGACGGGTTGGTCGGCGAGAGCCGCATGGCCTCGGTGACGAGGAAGCGTGCGTCGGGGACGCCCACCGTGTTGCGCAGGTCCCAGAGCGTCTGCGCCCAGATCTCGCCGTCGGCGTGCACCTCGGGGCCGCACGAGCAGACCTTCCCCATGTCGCCGAGCGTGTACCCGCCGGTCGAGCCCGTGGCGCTCCCGCCGGGGCAGGTGGCGGCGCTCTTCGGCGTCGTGACCAGGCAGTCGAGCCCCTCGGTGCGGAGCGTGTGCTTGCCGTTGCCGACGTAGCGGTCGAGCGTCACGTCGCCGGCCGCGCCGGCGTTCGGCGCGTAGCCCTTCGCCACGAGGTAGTCCATCGCGTACCAGTCGCTCCACCCCTCGCCCATGGCGGCCGACTGGAACGCGTCGAGCGCGCTCCACCCGTCGGCGTAGGTGATGAGCCGGCTCGAGAGCCCGTGCGCGTACTCGTGGTAGACGACCGATGCGTCGTCGCCTCCGTTCACGTCAGGCGTCGGGTCGCTCCCGTAGCCCCCCGTCAGCGACGTGAAGAGGTACATCTGCATCCGCGGCGCGGACCCGTCGGGAGGCGTGAACATGTTCGCGTTGTTCACGTGGTCGACGTCCGGCATGTCCACGCCGAGGAACTGGCCCGCCTTCCCGGTCATGGCACCGTCGGATGCCTGCGCGACGACCCTGTCTCCGCCGGCGAACGTGCGGCTCGTCCAGGCGATGTCGGGATCGTCCTCGAGGTGGTCGTGGAACGCGTTGACGAAGTAGAAGACCTGCACGGCGTTCTGGCGCCGGTTCGCGTACCATCCCGTCAGCTGCGGCCACGGGCCGTTGTCGAAGCTGGTCCACGAGCACGTGCTCACGTACGGAGCGGTCGGGGCGCAAAACCCGTTCGCGTGCGTGAAGTCGTCGAAGGGGAACCCCGTTGGAGGATTGGTCGGGTCCGTCTCCTCGCTCCCCCAGCGCGGCGGTCCCGGGCTCTGCGGCGTGTTGTTGTCGTCCCAGTCCGAGAACACACGCGCGTATGGACCGTTGAGGATGGGAGGGTTACTGCCCGTCGGCGGGGTCCACCACCCCAGCGCGGTGAAGTCCCGCGAGCTCTGGGTCCCACCCGAAGGAGCTCCGGGGTAGTAGTCCCACGCGAGCCCGCTGACCTCGCTCACCTTGTTGGCGCTCGCGAGCACGTCCCCGTCCTGCGCATCGACAAGGGTCGTGTAGACCTCGTCCGAGTCGGCGTTCGCGGTCACGCGCCAGGCGAGGTGCGTCCCGTCGTCGTCGGTAACGAGGACGAGCGCCGCGTCGTGGCCGCCGGCGAATCGCGTCGCCTGCGCCTGGCCACGGGAAGCGACGGTCGCACGCGGTGGAGCGGCGACCGTGCGCCCTGCCGCGCGAAGGGCGGTCACGACGGCGGTGGAGGGGCCGACGGAGGCGTCGGCCGGAAGCTCGAGGTCGGGCACCGGCGAGCCGCCAACCGTCACGAGGCGCCCGTCGCGGGTGACCGTCGCGCGGAGGTCGTTCGCGAAGGCAGGGATCCCGCCGGCCGTCTGCGCCCACAGCAGGTGATGCGCGCCGGCGGCGTCCGTCTCGTCTCTGACGAGCCGGAGCCCGGCGAGATCGTCCTCGTCGAGCCCGAACGCATCCGAGTGCTCGCGGACGTAGCCGAGGACGACGTCCGCGGGATCGGCGGCCGACGGCTCGGTGAGGAAGCCGTCGAGGTCGGCGACGAAGCGAGGCGATCCCGTGACGGGATCGACGGCGACGACGCCGACCGCGCCCAGCGACGTGCGCAGCGCGGCCTGGCCCGAGCTCGGCATCGCGGCGCGGCCGAGCGCCGGCGCGCGGAGCTGGGCCGGGCTCGCCGCGGTGGCGGCCGACACGCCGGCGAGCAGGAGCGACGACAGGATCGCTGCCGGCAGGCGAAATCGGGCAGGCGGGAGAGGACTGGGCACGTCGGGAACCCCCGCGTCTCACGCTAGTCCCCCTAGGTCGTCGCGGCGTCCCCCGTTCGAGCGACGTCCAGGGCGCGAACCAGGTCGGCCGGAAGAGGCGATTCGACGTCGACGGCCGCGCCGCCGAACGGATGCGGGAACGCGAGTCGGGCGGCGTGGAGGAACTGCCGCTCGAGGCCGAGATCGCCGGGCACGCCGTAGACGGGGTCGCCGGAGACGGGGAGGTCGATCGCGCCGAGGTGCACCCGGATCTGGTGGGTCCGGCCGGTCTCGAGTCGAACCCTGAGCAGCGCGTGCTCCGGCAGGAGCTCGGCGAGCTCGAACGTCGTGACCGCCTCGCGCGGACCGGCCGTGTCGAGTGAGACCCGGGTCGGGTCGCGCCGGTCGCGGCCGATCGGCGCCTCGATCCGGCCCGCGCGCGAGCGCGGTCGTCCGCGGACGAGCGCGAGATACTCCCGCGCCAGCTCGCGCCGTCGCAGGAGCCGCTGGAGGCGGCGATGCGCCTCGTCGGAGCGCGCGACGACCAGGAGGCCCGAGGTGTCCCGGTCGAGACGGTGCACGATCCCCGGGCGCTCGGGCGCCTGGCCGCCCCGGATGGAGTGCGCGAGAAGGCCGTGCACGAGCGTCCCGCTCCTGTGCCCGGATGCCGGGTGCACGACGACGCCGGCCGGCTTGTCGACGACGAGGAACTGCTCGTCCTCGAACGCGACGCGGAGACCCTCGACCGGCTCGGGCTCGAGCGTTGTCTCGCGACGCTCGGGCAGCTCGAGCTCCAGCTCCTCCCCGCCGGCGAGCCGGTGGCTCTTGGTCTCGGCGGCCCCGTCGACGAGCACCGCGCCGCTCCGCAGGAGCCGCTCGGCCGCGGCGCGCGACCCCACGGCCTCACAGCTCACGAGGAAGCGGTCGAGCCGCTCGCCGGCCGCCTCAGGCGGCACGACGAGCCTCATCCGCTGGTCTTGGGAGCCGTGCGCCGAAGGCGGGGCTGGCGCTCGGCGAGCACGAGGGCCGCGAGCAGGATGGCCACGCCGATGACGATGAAGGTGTCGGCGAGGTTGAAGGCGGGCCAGAAGCGAAGGTCGAGGAAGTCCGTGACGTGGCCGAGGCGGATCCGGTCGATGAGGTTCGAGAGGCTGCCGCCGACGAGGAGCCCGAGGGCGACGGGGAGCACCGGGTGGCGGGCGCCCGCACGCGCGAAGTAGACGAGCATCCAGCAGACGGCGACCGCGGTCAGGATCGTGACGATCGACGCCCAGCTCGAGAAGAGCCCGAACGCGATGCCGGGGTTCGTGACGTGGCGGATCTCGAGCGGCCCGACGACGTGGACGGACTCGCCGAGCGCGAGCTGGCTGACGACGATCTGCTTCGTGACCTGGTCGGCCACGATCGCGGAGAACGCCACCGCGAGCAGCGCGAACCAGTGGAACGGCGTGGCCGACAGCGACCGCTCGACCATCGAGATCGGCACGCGTCCGTCCGTGGCCGATCCGACGCGAACGTCGATCAGCCTCGCCGACGGGTTGACTAGCCCCTCTCGGCGAGACGCTGGCAGTCGATA
>DATBJE010000184.1:0-8692 GCA_036556565.1 Gaiellaceae bacterium | reverse complement strand
CTCGAGCTCCGCTTCGGCATCGACGGCGAGCCGCACTCGCTCGAGGCGATCGGCAAGGAGCTGGGCCTCTCGCGCGAGCGGATCCGCCACCTCGAGGGTGACGGGCTCGCGAAGCTGGCCGTGCTGCTCGGCGCCGAGGCCATCGAGCCCGGCGATCTCGCGTACGCCGCCTAGACCGTAGACCTCTCGGCGCCCGCCGTTCCTAGCGGTGGGCGCCGATGATCACGCCGCCGACCACGACGAGCACTGCGGCGAGGACGAGGCGCGGTCCGACGGCCTCGCTCCGGCGGAGGACGAGCGCGGAGAGGATCACGGCCCAGAGCGACTCGGTGGCGATGAGCGGCGAGACGACGGTCACCTTGCCGCGGTAGTAGGCCTCGAAGGCGAGGACGTAGGAGACGCCGAAGAGCGCGCCTGCGGGGAGGAAGTGCAGAAGCGCCGGCCGGGCGATCGCTTCGGCCAGTGCGCCCCGCCGAACGAGCGCCGCGTAGGCGGTCATCACGAGCGCTCCCGCGACGAGCGCAGCCGCGGCGGCCTCCTCCGGGCCGAGCGCCGACTCCGTCGAGTACCAGCGCACGATCACGTCGCGCGTCGCGAACAGAATCGTCGCCGCGGCCGCGAAGGCGATCCCCAGCACCCTGAAGTCCTCGGGCCTCGTCGTCTCGCGGGCGAGGAGGAACCCGGCGCCGACGATCAGGGCCGCACCGAGCGCCAGCGCCCACTCGAAGGGCTCGTCGAGGAGAAGGATCGCCAGCGTCGCCGCGACGAGAGGCGCGCTCCCGACGACCACCGACGCCCGCGACGCTCCGGCGTCCCGGATGGCGAGGATGAGCATGATCTGGGACACGCCGGGTGCGAAGAGCCCCGCGAGCGCGAAGACGGCGAGCTCCCGCGGATGGGCGAGCTCGCCGGTTGCCGGCTCGAGGAGCGCCGCGAGCAGAGCGACGACCGCGGCGACGAGCGTGCTCGCGACCGCGCCGACGTCCGGCTCGGGATGGGCCCGAAGGGCCACGCGGAGCGCGACGGCCATCGCCCCGAACAGCGCCGCGGATGCGAGCGCGAGGAAGACGGCGGCCATCGGCGCCGCACCCTAGCGGGCCGTGAGCCGGGTGAAGCGCGGCGGTCAACCCCGGAAGGGTGAGGAAGTCAACTCCACCGGAGGGGGGTGGGGAGGTCGCCGAGGGCCGAAACTCTAGGCATACACGAGACGGTCTCTCGGGGCCCCGATGCGGCGGGGGCA
The DNA here is from genome assembly GCA_036556565.1 of Gaiellaceae bacterium. GTDB lineage: Bacteria > Actinomycetota > Thermoleophilia > Gaiellales > Gaiellaceae > JAIBJN01. The sequence continues at coordinate 7,452 of DATBJE010000184.1, read as the reverse complement.
AACCGGAAACCGACTCCCATCCAAAAGAGAACGGGGCCTGCGGCGGCCCCGTTTCTCGTTGTTCTGGAGCTATTCGCCGACGACCTGGACGAGCCAGCGGCGGTCGCGCTCGCGGTCGAGCTCGATGAAGAGCACGCGCTGCCAGGTGCCGAGGCAGAGCTCGGCGTCGCGGACCGGGATGGACTCGCCGGCCGGACCGAGGAGCATGGCCATGCAGTGCGAGTGGCCGTTCCCCGCGTCCATGTCCTCGGGGCAGATGTTCTCGGTGCGCCGATCCCAGTCGTCGTGCGCGTAGTACTTCTCGCTGGGGACGAGTCGGCGCAGCATGCGGATGAAGTCCTCGAGGAAACCGGTCTCGAACTCGTTCACGCGAACCATGCACGTCGTGTGCGGCGAGTAGACGCAGGCGATTCCGTCCGTGACGCCGCTCTCCTCGACCGCCTCGCGCACGTCGTCGGTGATGTCCCTGATCTCGAGCCCGCCGCTCGTCCGGAGGCTCCGCTCTGCCTGGAACACCTTCACGCCCGGGACCACCTCCCGGCCGAGCGTGCGGACTGCTCCATGCGCTGGGACATGCCCGCCTATTCTTACCAACAAGCCGCACAATCGCGCGACCGAACCGTTTTCCTCCGACGCCGCTACGATCGTCGCCGACGCCGGGCCCGTAGCTCAGCGGTCAGAGCAGCGGACTCATAATCCGTTGGTCCCTGGTTCGAATCCAGGCGGGCCCACATGAGATGACGATCCAACGGATGGACCACGTCGGCATCGTGGTCGACGACCTCGCGGCCGCGATCGAGTTCTTCGTCGAGCTCGGGCTCGAGCTGCAGGGCGAGGGAACGGTCGAGGGCGACTGGGTCGACCGCGTCGTGGGGCTCGAGGGAGTCCACGTGGACATCGCGTTCGTGCAGACTCCGGACGGCCACGGACGGCTCGAGCTGATCAAGTTCCACGCGCCGCCGGTCGAGGGCGGCAACGGGCACGCGCCGGCGAACACGCTGGGCATCCGCCACCTGACGTTCGCCGTCGAGGACATCGACGCCGTCGTCGCCGGCCTGCGAGCCCGCGGCGCCGAGCTCGTCGGCGAGGTGGAGCGCTACGAGGACCTCTATCGCCTCTGCTACGTCCGCGGCCCGGAGGGGATCATCATCGAGCTGGCGGAGAAGATCGGCTAGCGGGTCGCGCGTCGGCCTCAGCCCACGGCTTTCTTCACGAGCGTGCCGATCCGCGCCTCGTCGGCGGAGGTCAGCTCCTTCAGGGCGAACGAGGTCGGCCACATGGCGCCCTCGTCGAGGTTCGCCTCGTCGCTGAAGCCGAACGTCGCGTACCTCGAGTTGAACTTCCCCGCGCTCTGGAAGAAGCAGACGACCTTGCCGTCCTTGGCGTAGGCGGGCATCCCGTACCAGGTCTTCGGGAAGAGGCCCGGCGCGCTCGCCGTGACGATCTCGTGAAGCCGCATGGCCATGGCGCGATCGGCCCCCTGCATCTCGGAGATCTTCTCGAGCAACGCCTTTTCCCCCGCTGCGCGGTCGCGGCCTGCGCGCTCCTCGGCCTTCAGTTCACGGGCACGCTCTCTCATCGCGGCCTTTTCCTCGGCCGTGAACCCCGTGCTGCTCCCGGCCGTCTTCTTCGCAGGCTTCTTCTCGGCCATCGTCGCCTCCTCTGCGAGCCTCCGGTGGGACCACCTTCACTCTACTGAGAGTCGCGCGAGGCCTAGATGACCGTGAAGCGCCCTCGCATCATCGTCCGGTGGGGGTCGCAGCGGTATTTGTACGTCCCGGCGCTGAGAGTGAGCGTCCACGTGCGGCGGCCGGTGAAGGGGACACGCGTCTTCTTGTCGACTCCCGGCCCCAGGAGATGGAAGTTGTGCATGCTCGACCGGTCGCGGACGACGAAGGTGTGCGTCCCGTGCCCGATGAGCCGAACGACCTTCCCGTTCGCCCGCTTGAGCGTGATCGTCATGCTCGGTCCCACCGTCCCGTACAACGTCTTCGCCGTCGCGCCGGCCGGCGCCGACAGCGCGAAGACGGCGAGAACGGCAAGGACAGCTAGGACGTGTCGCCGGGCCATGGTTCGCACGGGGATACGGGCGACGCCTGCGGCCGGATCTCGTCGCGCGGGAGGACCGGGCAGGGATTACGGCCTGCGGCCGAAGAGGGTCGGGTCGAACCCGAACGTGTCGACGAGCCTCGCGCTCTCGGCCGCCGCGGCCTCCGCGCGCTCCCGGCTGTACGTCCAGACCGTCTCGCGCTCGGCGCCGTCACGCCGATGGATCTCGAGCCCGGCGGGTTTCTCGCGGTCAACGTAGTCGCAGGCGAAGTCGGCGGCCTCGAGGAAGTTGCCGCTCGTGTAGAGCGCCGCGCCTTGCTGGGCCGCGGATCCGTGCGCGACCTCGCGGACCTCGTAGACCGGCTGACCCGCGAGCGCGGGGACGACCACGGCCTCCACGGCGTCGTCCAGGCGCTCGTCCAGGCCGAGATCGAGCCCGTGCTGCTCGGCGAGCGCCAGCGCGAGCGTGCCTCCCGTGAGGTGACCGCCCTCGACGAGGATCTCGCCGAGGCGCCGGCCGGGCTGCTCCTGCTGCTCCGCGAGCGCCTCCCGCAGGGCAGAGGAGCTGACGAGCCCCTCGTCCACGAGGAGCCGGCCGAGCGACCGCCAGGGGCCGGTCTCCGAGCTCGGGGCGGACGCGGTGGGCTCACCGGCCTTCGGCTCGCCCGTGCGCTCCCCGACCGGGGGCGGCGAACCCACGTCGACGCCGTGCTGTCGTGCGAGCACGCGCGCAAGGGCACCGCCCGTCACGGCTCCGCGCCGGACGAGAATCTGCCCGAGCTGACCGCCCATCCGCTGCTGCTCGGCCAGCGCGCTCTCAAGCTCGGCCTCGGCGAGCAGGCCCTCGTCGACGAGGAGCGCACCGAGCGGGCGCCAGGGGAAATCGGCTTGGTCCATGTGGCTCTTATCGGCCGGTCGGGGCTTGCCGAGTAGCCCTGTTGTGATCCGACCCGCGCCGAGTAGGCCTGTCGGCCCGCCGGTAGTCTCAGCGGCGTGAGCCGGTTTCTCGAGCGTCTGGCCGCCGGCGGCGTCCTGGTCGCGGACGGCGGCACCGGCGCGCTTCTCTCCGGCGCTGTGGCCCGGCTGCGGTGTCCCGAGGAGGCGAACCTCCGCGACCCAGAGGCCGTGATCGCCGTCCATACGGGGTTCATCCGCGCCGGGGCGGAGCTCATCGAGGCGAACACGTTCGGCGCCAACCGGCGCAAGCTCTCGGCTCTCTACCTCGACGACCGGCTCGAGGAGATCGTCGAGCGAGGCGTGAAGCTGGCGCGCGAGGCGCGGGAGGTCGCCGGCGCGGAGACCCTCGTGGCCGGATCGATCGGGCCGCTGGGCGACCTCGAGGGGACGACGGGCGCCGAGGACGCCTACGCAGTGTTCCACGAGCAGGCCCGGCTCCTCGAGGGGAGGGGCGTCGACCTGTTCATGGTCGAGACGTTCTTCGAGCTCGACGAGCTGGAGACCGCGCTGGCCGCCGTCAGGGACGTCTCGATGCTCCCGATCGTCGCGCAGCTCACCTTCGACGAGGACGCGCAGACCCTCGCGGGCGTCTCCGCCAAGGAAGCCGTGGAGCGCCTCAGCGTCCTCGGCGTCGTGGCCGTCGGAGCGAACTGCGGCCTGGGGCCGCAGGCGGCTCTCGCGGCGCTCTCGGAGATGGCCGGGAACGCCAACGGCGTCGCGCTCTCGGCGCAGCCGAACGTCGGTCTGCCGAGCCGCTCGGGAGGCCGGATCGTCTACCCACACGCGACGCCGGACTACTTCGCGGAGTTCGCCGCCCAGGCGCGCAGCCTCGGCGCCCGCATCATCGGCGGTTGCTGCGGGACGACCCCCGCGCAGATCGCGGCGATCTGCGGCGCGGTCGAGGAGCAGCGCGAGCCCCGGCTGCCGTTCGTCGCCGTCGAGCGAGAGCTCGTGACGCCGGCGACCGAACGGCGCGAGCAGACGCTTCTCCAGCAGCGACTGGACGCGGGGGAGTGGGTGGTCTCCGTCGAGCTCGACCCGCCCAAGGGGACGAACATGCAGAGCATGCTCCGCGTCGCCGAGCGCCTGAAGGCGTCCGGCCGGGTGCACGAGACCGACATCAACGACAACCCGATGGCGCGGGCCCGGCTCTCGGCGCTCATGGCCGCGGTCGTGATCGAGACGACCGTCGGGCTCGAGACGATTCCGCACGTGACCCCGCGCGACGCGTCCGTCATGGGCCTCCAGTCGCAGCTTCTCGGCGCCCACGCCGCCGGCATCCGCAACATTCTCGCGGTCACCGGCGACCCGCCGCACGTCGGCGACTACCCCGGCTCGAGCGGCGTCTACGAGGTCGACTCGATCGGCCTCGCCGCGCTGCTCTCGCGGCTGAACGAGGGCGAGGACTTCTCGGGCAAGGCGATCGACGCCCCGACGTCGTTCTACGTCGGCGTGGCGGTCAATCCGTCCGCGGACGACCCGCAGACCGAGCTCGAGCGCTTCCGGCGCAAGCTCGACGCCGGAGCGCGGTTCGCGATGACTCAGGCGCTGTTCGACATCGCGTACCTCGACCGCATGCTCGACGAGCTCGGAGGCTCGCCGATTCCTCTGCTGGTCGGGATCTGGCCGCTGACGAGTGCCCAGCTTGCGTTCCGGCTCCACAACGAGGTTCCCGGGATCACGATCCCCGACCGCATCCAGGAGAGGCTCGTGGCCGCGGGCCCCGCCGCGCGGGCGGTCGGGTTCGAGCTGGCACGGGAGCTGATCGAGGCGGCGCGGGCCCGTGCCGCGGGCGTCTACGTCATCCCTCCATTCAAGGAGCCCGACGCGGCGCTCGAGCTCCTCGGCTCGTAGCCGGCCCGGCCGTCAGCGGTGGACCGTCCCCCAGAGGGCGCCTTCCCCGGCGGCGATGGTCTCAACGTTGCGGCTGACCGCGATCGTCGCCACGACCTGGTTGGAGAACGGGTCGATGCGCCGCAATTCGAACCCATCCAGGACCCAGACGTCGGGCTCCCCGAGCGTCAGGACGGTAGGCGACTGTCCGATCCCGGAGATCGACTGCTCGGCCAGATTGGAAACGGGTGTCGATCCGCCAGAGGAGCCCGAACGTATAGGACAGAGCCCAGACCGAGCCCTGGCCGACGTCTATCGATGCGACGCCTTCCACCGGGATCTTCGTCTCGACGGAGTCCGTCCGGGGATCGATTCGCACGATGCCGTCCGGACTGTCAGAGCGCTCTTGCCGAACCAAGGACGTTCCGTCCTCCTGGACCCAGACGGCGCCCTCGCCGGCCTCGATCCCCGTCGTCCAGGTCCCACCGGCCGGCATGGTGGCGACGACCTCGTTCGTGACCGGGTCGATCCGCGACACCTCTTCCCCGTGGGCGAGCCAGACGGCGCCTTCGCCGACGGCCACGCCACTCCAGCCCGCTTCGTAGCCTTCGGGCAAGGGGCCGATCTTCTCGGGAACCCTAAGCCTGACCCGGACGAGGTTGTCGGCGGTGTCGATGCGGAGGAGCCTGTGGTCGAAGCCGGCCGCGACCCAGACTGCCCCGTCTCCGACGGCGAGGTCCGTCGGCTCGACGCCGAGCCCGATCACCCTCACGACCTCACGTGTGGTCGGGTCGATCCTCGTCACCGTCTGATCGTTGACGTTCGCCACCCACACCGAGCCCTCGCCGACGGCGATCGGGCCCGGCCCCGAGCCCACTGGAATCGAGTCGACGACGGCGTCCGTCGCGGGATCGATGACAACGACCGAGTTGGGGCTCACGGGGACGGAGGGAGCCTGGCTCTTCGTCTGCGTCGCGGGGTCGTCGCTTCCGGACTCGCCGCCGAGGGCGAAGAGGGGAATGGAGACCGCGGCCGCGATCGCCCCCGCGAGCGCACCGATGAGAAGCGCGCGCCGCCGCGACAGACGCGGACGAGCGACGGCCGCCTCCGCGGCCCTGGCCAGCTCGTCCTCGCGACCCGCGAAGGGCGTCTCCGCGGGCTCGGCGTCCAGCGTACGAAGCCGCGGGAACTCGGACGGAAGGCCCTCGACCACGAGCTGGAAGAGCCGCTCGGGGCGGTCGATGTCCTTCAGTCGCTCCTCGCCGAGGTCGAGCAGGCGGACGTCGGCCGGCAGCTCGTCCTCGATCAGCTCCCGGGTCGCGTTCGAGAGCAGGACCTGGCCGCCGTGGCCCGCCGAGCAGATCCGTGCCGCGCGGTGCACCCCCATCCCGACGTAGCGGTCCTCGCCGACGGTCGGCTCGCCCGTGTGGACGCCCATGCGGACGCGCACCGGTAGACCGTCCGGCCACTCGTGGTCCGCCAGCGCTCGCTGGGCTGTCACCGCGGCGGACACGGCGTCCTTCGCGCTGGCGAAGGCGACGAAGAACGCGTCGCCCTGCGTGTCCACCTCCTGGCCGCCGGCCTCGGCGACCGCCGAGCGCACGATGCGCTGGTGCTCGGCCAGCACGTCGGCGTAGCGGTCTCGCAGCTGCTTGAGCAGGCGGGTCGATCCCTCGATGTCAGTAAAGAGGAAGGTGACGGTTCCTTTGGGGAGGTCGGCCATCCTCGCCTCGAGCCCGCGTCGAACTTGTGGCAAAAGGTACTCGGCCGGTGGCGCTCAGTCCACCGGCGCGGCCGCGGGGGTTACGGGGGCGAGCGGCACGGTAGAATCGATGCAATGGCAGAGCTGGGCACGATGCGGGTCAAGAGCGGTCTCGCCGAGATGCTGAAGGGCGGCGTGATCATGGACGTCACGACGGCCGACCAGGCGCAGATCGCCGAGGAGGCGGGCGCCGTGGCCGTCATGGCGCTCGAGCGCGTCCCCGCGGACATCCGCGCGGAGGGCGGCGTCGCGCGCATGGCCGACCCGACGAAGATCAAGGAGATCCAGGCGGCGGTGACCGTCCCGGTCATGGCCAAGGCGCGGATCGGGCACTTCGTCGAGGCGCAGGTCCTCGAGGCGCTCGAGGTCGACTACGTCGACGAGAGCGAGGTGCTCACGCCGGCCGACGAGGACAACCACATCGACAAGTGGAGCTTCAACGTCCCGTTCGTCTGCGGGTGCCGGAACCTGGGCGAGGCGCTGCGGCGGCTCAGCGAGGGCGCGGCGATGATCCGCACGAAGGGCGAGGCCGGCACCGGCGACATCGTCAACGCCGTGCGGCACATGCGCTCGGTCTTCGGGGAGATCCGGCGCCTGCGGACCCTGGCCGAGGAGGAGCTCTACTCGGAGGCGAAGGAACTCCAGGCCCCGGTGGAGCTCGTGCGCTGGGTGGCCGAGAACGGGCGGCTTCCGGTCGTGACGTTCACCGCGGGCGGGATCGCCACCCCGGCGGACGCCGCACTCTGCATGCAGCTCGGCGCCGACGGCGTGTTCGTCGGCTCGGGGATCTTCAAGTCGTCGGATCCGATGGCGCGCGCCAAGGCGATCGTCGAGGCGACGACGCACTTCTC
>DATBJE010000183.1:0-3558 GCA_036556565.1 Gaiellaceae bacterium | reverse complement strand
GGGTGACTGGAATGGGTAAGAACCATCCGGCGTTTCGACACGAAGGACAGGTGGGTACCCACCGAGCGATGCAGATCGAGACCCTCGACCACGTGGCCCTCTGGGTGAACGACCGCGATCGGCTCGCCGACTTCCTGACCGCCCACGCCGGGATGCACGTCATCGAGCGGACCGACCGGTTCACGCTCGTCGGCTCGGACGCGCGGCGCGGCAAGCTGACGCTCTTCGCGGCCGAGGGGGAACGTGATCCGGGCGCGCTCGCGCGGATCGGCCTTCGCGTCCACGATCTCGACGAGGCGCTCGCGGCCCTGCCGGCCGGGCTCGCCGTGGAGCGGGAGGACGGCGGCGCAACCTCCTTCGACGCGCCGGAAGGCTTGCGGCTCGCCTTCGTCGAGGCGGACGACGGAGTCGCCTACGACCTCGCGCACGTCGCGTTCCGCGTCCACGACCCCGGTGTCACGTTCGCCCGGCTGGCCGAGCTCGGGTTCGTCGTCGAGAACGGGCGCCTGCGCGCGGGCGACGCCGAGATTCTCCTCGAGCCGGGGGACCCGGGCGAGAGCGAGCGGCCGCTCCTCAACCACCTCGGCCTCCGCGTCGAGTCGGCCGACCTCCACCTCGAGGAAGCGGAGCAGCGCGGCCTCGAGATCGCCGACGTGGTCGACGCTGCGAACACGTACGCGGTGTTCGTCTGGGGCCCCGACCGGATCAAGCTCGAGTACGTCGAGCACAAGCCGACCTTCTCGCTCACCTAGGCGCCTTCCCCAGCGGCGCGGCGCACCGACTCCCCGTGCTCGTCGGACGATGCTTGTGTTCCACGCGCACAAGCTCGTGATCTCCGCTGACCGGGCGTGAGCCGGTCACTGCGACCCACCCGCCCGGCGTCCGAAACGGCCCTGACAGACTTCGTGACCGTGGAACACAAGCAACGGGGAACGTGGGAGGCGCGGGCGCGTGGCTGACCTCGTCGTCGCGGGGGCGGGGATGGCGGGGCTCGCGGCGGCGGCGAGGGCGCGGGAGCTGGGCGCCGACGTGGTCGTCCACGAGAAGGGCGAGCGGGCCGGGGGCTCGATGCTCCTCTCGAGCGGCATCGTCTGGCGCTACCGGGAGTGGGAGACGTTCCGCGGCGAGTGCCCGGGGGGCGACCCCGATCTCCAGCGAGCCGTGTGGGAGGGCCTCGACGACGCGGTCGCGTGGCTCGAGACGCTGGGCGCGCCGGTCGTCGAGCGAGAGACGGGGAATCCGCTCACGACCGGCGTCCGGTTCGATCCGCCGGGCCTGACCGGAGCCCTCGCCGCGCTGGCAGGAGAGATCCGCCTGGGCGAGCCGTTCGAGGAGGTGCCGGAGGGCGTGCCGGTGGTCCTCGCGACCGGCGGCTTCCAGGGCGACCGCGCGCTCGTCCGCGAGCACGTCACGCCGGAGGCCGACGCGCTCGTCATCCGCGCCAATCCCTGGAGCGCGGGCGACGGGCTCAGGCTCGCCCTCGGGCGCGGCGCGTCGCTCTCCGCCGGCCTGGACGAGTTCTACGGGCGGAATCTGGCCGCCGCGCCGCGGATCGGGCCGGCGGACTTCGTCCCGCTGGCGCAGGTCTACGCCCGCCACGCGACCGTCGAGAACGAGCTGGGCGAGCGCTACGAGGCGCGGACGTGGTCGGAGATCGACGTCGTCCAGTGGACGGCGCGCCAGCCGGGCGCGCGTGCCTGGTACACCGTCGCGGACGAGGATCTCGACGCGCCGGTGCGCGAGCGCAGGATCCGTGACATCGTCGAGCTCGCGGGCCGCGCCGGCGCCCCGGTCGAGCGCGTCGACGGCGGCACGAGGATCGGCGTCGTCGCCGGCATCACCGCCACCCTGGGCGGCATCCGGGTGGACCGGCGCGCCCGGGCCGCGGACTGCCTCTGGGCGGCGGGCGCCGACGTCGGCGGCATCTCGACCGGCGGCTGGGCGAGCTCGCTCGCCTCGGCGCTCGTCCTCGGGCGCGCGGCGGCCGAGGACGCCGTGGGCCGCGCGTCCGCCTAGCTCTGGAGGAACACGCAGGGACGGGGGTCCTGCGGGAGCGGGGAGGAGGCGACCTTCGCCACCCTCAGGCGCAGACCCGCGTCGAGCTCGATCTCGGCGCCGACCTCGGGCGGCTCGCCGTCCCGCTCGACGAGCTCGTAGCCGGACGGCTTGGAGACGAAGAGCAGGTACTTCCCCTCGGCTGCCATCGCGCGCGACTACTCGCCCCCCGCGGCCGCCACGTAGGGCGGGACGACGACGCGGACGAGCGTGCCGCCGTTCGCTCCGCTGTCGACCGAGAGGCGCCCGTTGAGGATCTTCACGCGCTCGTCGATCGCCTCGATGGAGGCGCGGCGGCGCTCCTCGACGCCGTCGTCGCCGATCTCGGCCTCGAAGCCGCCGTCCTCGCGCTCGAGGACGGCCACGTCGATGCGAAGCGGGCGGCGGCGCACCGCCTGGTTCAAGGACTCGCGGATGATCTGGTAGAGGGCGACCTGCGTCTTCTCGCCCAGGCGCTCGCCGGCGGCGACATCCGTCCGCACGGTGATCCGGTGCGTCTCCTCGACCTGGTCGGCGAGGGCGCGGACGGCGGCGTGGAAGCCCTGGTCGCGCAGGACGAGCGGCTCGATGGCGAACGAGAGGTCGCGGAGCACGCGGATCGTGTCGCGCTCCTTCTCGAGCGAGTTCTCCATGACCTTCTTCGCGTCCCCGACGCGGCCGTCGTCGAGCGCCGCGAGCGCTGCGTCGTGCATGAGCGCGATCCCGGACATCGACTGGAGCGGCCCGTCGTGGAGGAAGAGGGAGAGGCGCCGGCGCTCGTCCTGCTCGGCGGTGATCAGGCGCTCGGTGAGGCGCTCGCGCTCGCTCTCGCGGTCCCGCGCCTCCTCGAGGAGGCGGGAGTTCTCGACCGCGCGCGCGGCGAAGTCGGCGAGGACGGTGGCGCGCATGTGGTCCCAGCGGTGGAAGGGCTCCTGCCGCGTGAGCTCGAGATCGCCCAGGCGCTCGCCGCGGACCGCGAGCGGGACGACGAGCCGCTCGCCGCCCGGGCTCGCTCCGTCGACCGCCCGGCCCGGCGGCAGGACCCGGGCGCTCGGCGCGTCGAACAGGCGTTTCGCCTCGTCGCACGTCCGCTCGAGGATCTCCGTCGCGTCGAGCGTCGAGGACACGGCGGCGATCGAGTCGACCAGCGACTCGAGGAACGCCGCCTGCGCTTGAAGCTCGTCCTCTGCGTACTCGTGGCGCCGGCGCTCGGCGACGATGAGGTAGAGGGCGAAGCCGCCGAAGAAGGCCGTCGAGGCGACCAGGCCGGCGGCGGCGACGGCCGGCTCGTCGAACGCGAGCCCGAGCGCGCCGATGAGGGCCGCGCCGACGGTGCAGCCCACGAGGATTCCCCGAGCGTTCCGGGAGAGGCGACCGCCGGCGGTCATCGCCGGGTCAGGAGGTCAGTCGATGATCGATTCGCGCAGCGCGATCGCGACGGCATGGGTGCGCGTGTCCGCCTCAAGCTTGGCGAGGATGTGCCGGACGTGGCTCTTGACCGTCTCCTGGCTGATGAAGAGCCGC
>DATBJE010000182.1:0-10204 GCA_036556565.1 Gaiellaceae bacterium | reverse complement strand
CTCCTTTCCCGAGGGGGTGGCGATCGAAGCAAGGGCTCGCGCACGCGAGCGTTGACGGCCAGGTTCCGCGCACCGGGAACCTACGAACCGCGTCAGATCCGGGAGGAAGCAGCGCTAAGTGGTCTTTCCCGGGTGCCGCGGGGCAACCTGGCTCGAGCGAGCGTCGTTGGCACCGCTTCGAGAACGTCCTCGACGGAGGGTGCGCGACCGGGCGCTTTCTGTTAGTGCTTACGGCAGCGCTGCGCGCCCCTCCCACGTGACCGCTCTCTACCGCAAATACCGACCGCAGGACTTCGACGAGGTGGTCGGGCAGGAGGCGGTCGTTCGCACGCTCCGCAACGCGATCGCGCACGACCAGGTGCGCCAGGCCTACCTCTTCGCGGGCCCGCGCGGCACCGGGAAGACGTCGCTCGCGCGCATCCTCGCGAAGGCGCTCAACTGCGAGAAGGGGCCGACCGCGACGCCCGACAAGACCTGCAACTCGTGCGTCACGATCGCCGGGGGAACGTCGCTCGACGTCGTCGAGATGGACGCGGCCAGCCAGCGCGGGATCGACGACGTCCGCGAGATCCGCGAGCACGTCGTCCTCCAGCCGGTCGAGGGCCGCTTCAAGGTCTACATCCTCGACGAGGCGCACCAGCTCACGGACGCCGCGTTCAACGCGCTCCTGAAGCTGATCGAGGAGCCCCCGCCCCACCTCGTCTTCATCTTCTGCACCACCGACCTCGGGAAGATGCTCCCCACGGTCCGCTCGCGCTGCCAGACCTTCCTCTTCGCGCGGCCGCGCCTCGCCGAGCTGGCGAAGCTCCTGCGCACGGTCGCGGACGGCGAGGGGATCGAGGCGCCCGACGCGGCGCTCTCGCTGATCGCCCGGAGCGCCCGGGGGAGCTTCCGCGACGCGGTCTCGACGCTCGACCAGCTCTCGGCGGCGACAGACGGCACGGTCACGGTGCAGGCGGTGCTCCAGCTCCTCGGCGCCGTCGAGGAGGAGGCGCTCTTCCGCCTCTGCGACCTGATCGTCGACCGCGACACAGCCGAGCTCCTCGCCTTCGTCGAGGAGCTCGCCGACCAGGGCCAGGACCTCGCGAGGCTCGTCACGGACCTCCTCGAGCACCTCCGCCACCTCCTCCTCGTCCAGCACATGGGCGAGGTGCCCGACTCGCTTCCGGTGACGCCGGAGACGCGGGAGCGGCTTCGCTCCCAGGCGAACCAGCTGGCCGAGCCGGAGGTGCTCCGGCTCATCGACCTGCTCCACGTCGCCGTGGACGACGTCCGACAGGGCGGCGACCCGCGGCTTCCGCTCGAGCTCGCCCTCGTCAAGGTGACCCGTCCCGGCGCCGACCTCTCCCGCGAGTCGACGGCCTACCGGCTCGAGCAGCTCGAGAGCCGCGTCCGCGGCGAGCCCCACAGGCCCGCGGAGACGCAGCGGCCGCCGCCGGCGGCAGAGCCCGAGCCGCCCGCCGACGCGCCGCCGGCCGCCACCGCAGCGCCCGTAGCCGCGCCGGTCGAGGAGGGCCCGCCGCTGGCGCTCGACGACATCCAGGCGGCGTGGAAGCCCACGATCCTCCAGGCGGTCTCCGAGCGCTCGATCCCGACCTACTCGGTGCTCACGGAGGCGCGGCCGGTCGCGCTCGACGCAGGCCGGCTCGTGCTCGAGTTCCCGCCCTCGGCCTCGTTCCACCGCGGCCTCGCCGAGGAGCCGAAGAACGCCGACGTCCTCGCCAGCGTGCTCCACGACGTCACCGGCAGGCGGCTGGTCCTCGCCTTCGAGCTGGGCGAGGGAGCAGTCGAGGAGACGACCGAGGCCGACGACGAGCCCGCGACCGAGGAGGAGATCATCGCGCTCGTGCAGACGACGTTCGACACGACGAAGGTCGAGAAGGAGCCAGAGTAGGAGCTACGGGGGCGGCGCCCACGCGGGCTCCGAGTCGTCCACGCCCTCGCCCGCGACCAGCGGCTGCTCGTTGCCGCCGTCGTCCTCGACCGTCCAGATGTCCCAGTCGCCGTCGCGGTCGGTCTCGAACGCGATCAGGTCGGCCGGAGCCCAGGCCGGCGCCTTGTCGGCCGCGTCCGGGGTGAAGGTGAGCTGCTGGGCGCGCCCGCCGTCGGCGCGGATCATCCAGAGCTCCCAGTCGCGGCCCGTGCGCCGCACGTAGACGATTCGCCTGCCGTCGGGCGACCAGGCCGGCGACCCCTCCTCGACGGCGTTGAAGGTGAGCCGCTGGGCGCGCCCGCCGTCGGCGCTCATGACGTAGACGTCCATGTTGCCGCCCACGTCCGACTGGAAGGCGATCAGATCCTCGGTCGGCGACCACGCGGGGGCGGCGTTCGTGGCCCGGCCCCGCGTCAACGGACGCTGCCCCGTCCCGTCGGCGTTCATCACGTAGATCTCGTCGTTGCCCTCCCGGTTCGACCTGAACGCGATCTCGCTCCCACCGCGCGACCACGTCGGCTTCGTGTCGTCGCCCCTGCTCCGCGTCAGCCGTCTGAATCCCCCGCCGTCGGCGTTGACGACGCAGATGTCCAGGCCGCCCCCGAACGAGCGCGCGAACGCGATCTTCATTCCGTCGGGCGACCAGGCCGGCTTCGCGTCCGAGCCGTTGCCGCCGGTGATCGGCATCACGTCGCCTCCGTGGGCGTTGGCGGTGAAGATGGCGCCGCCGCCGGCGCCGACGTCGCTGACGAAGGCGATCCGTCCCTCGGCAGCCGACTCCTCGGGCGTCGTCGTCGTGGCCGCCTCGCCGGTCGTCGTCGCCGTGTCCGAGTCGCCGTCCCCTCCGCCGCGGGTGACGAGCACGCCCGTGAGCGTCGCGGCGGCGGTGAGCACGGCCGCGACACCCGTCAGGATGCCGGGCAGCGTCTTGAAGAAGGCGACCTTGGCCTCTTCCCCGTTGGGATCGTCGGTCATTGCCCAGGCCGGTGGAAGTCGATGCTCACGCGTCGCACGCGGGTTCGAGCGTATCGTCTGGCCCCGACGATATTCCGTAACCTACGAGGGTCGGCCTCGCCGAGGAGCCGAAGAAGGCCGACGTCCTCGCCGCCGTGCTCCACGACGGAGACGACCGAGGCCGACGACGAGCCCGCGACCGAGGAGGAGATCATCGCGCCGGCGCAGACGACGTTCGACACGACGAAGGTCGAGAAGGAGCGCGACGAGTGACGCGCTACGAGCTCCTCCTCTTCATCCACGTCATGGCGGCGATCGTCTGGCTCGGCAGCGCGACGGCGGTGCAGTACTTCGCCGTGCGCGCCAGCCGCGCAGCCGACCCGATGGAGATGCACCGGGTCGTGAGGGACGCCGAGTGGCTGGCCATGAGGCTGTTCGTGCCGTCGTCCCTCGTCGTCCTGATCGTGGGACTCCTGCTCGTCTTCGACGGGCCGTGGAGCTTCGACCAGCTCTGGATCACGCTCGGGCTCGTCGGCTACCTCTTCTCCTTCTTCGTCGGGATCCTCTTCCTCAGCCCCGAGTCGGGCCGGATCGCGAAGCTCATCGAGGAGCGCGGGCCCGCGGACGTCGCCGTGCTCGCCCGCATCCGGCGCATCCTCGCCGTCTCGCGCTTCGAGCTCGCCGTGCTCTTCGCCGTCGTCCTCGACATGGTGGTGAAGCCGACCGCGGACGACGGCTGGTTCTTCGTGCTCGCCGCGGCGATCCTGGTCGCGGGCGCGCTGCTCGCGCTCGCAAGCTACCGGCCGGCCCGGGCGGCGTCCGATCTTGCGTAACCTGAGCGTCCCAACCGGGAAGGAAGGCGAGTAGCCCGTGTCCATGGACATGAACAAGATGCTCCAGCAGGTCCAGCAGATGCAGGAGGAGATGGTGAAGGCGCAGGCCGAGCTCGCCAACGAGCGCGTGGAGGCGTCCGTCGGCGGCGGGATGGTCACCGTCACGGCGAGCGGGTCCGGCGAGATCGTCGGCGTGAAGATCTCCCCCGAGGCGATCGACCCCGACGATCCCGAGACGCTCGAGGACCTCGTCCTCGCCGGGGTCAACGAGGCCCTCCGCAACGCCCAGGAGCTGGCCCAGTCGAAGCTCGGCGGCCTCACCGGCGGCCTCAAGGGCCTGGGCCTACCGGGCATGTAGGCACAATGCGCGGCGTGGTGCTTCGCCCGGTGACGGCGCCGCGTCTCTGGCGCGCGAAGAGCGAGCAAGGCAAGGACGCAGGGAGCCCGCGTGCTGGTAGCACGTGGGCGACCGAGGACGAAGCATGGCGACGCTCTGCAGCCGCGCAGAGGCGCGCCCGTCGTTGCCGGGCGAGGCACTAGTGTTCAGCCCCATCGTCGAGAACCTGATCGCCCAGCTGTCGCGCCTGCCCGGCATCGGCACTCGCACGGCGCAGCGGCTCGCGTTCCACCTCCTGCGGGTCTCGGACGAGGAGGCCCTGGCCCTGGCCGACGCGATCCGCGAGGTGAAGGCGCGGATCGGCTTCTGCCGCGAGTGCGGGAACCTCACGGAGGAGGAGCTCTGCGTGATCTGCCTCGACGCGCGCCGCGACAAGACGCTGATCTGCGTCGTCGAGCAGCCGGTCGACGTGCTCTCGCTGGAGCGCACGCACGAGTACCGCGGCGTCTACCACGTGCTCGGCGGGGCGCTTTCGCCGCTCGACGGCGTCGAGCCGCAGCACCTGCGCATCGACGAGCTCCTCACCCGTGTCGGCACGAACGGGGTCGAGGAGGTCGTCCTCGCGACGAACCCAAACATGACGGGCGAGGCCACCGCCGCCTACATCGCCGACCGGCTGCGCGGGCAGACGCGCGTGACGCGACTCGCGAGCGGGCTCCCCGTCGGCGGCGACCTCGAGTACGCCGACGAGGTGACCCTCGGACGCGCCCTTTCGGGCCGCCGGGACATGTGACTTGCATTTTTCGACGGGGTGCGTATAGAGTGCTCGCGTTGAACCGGGCGGCCTTCGGGTCGGCCGGTTCAACGTCTTAAGGACGCCTTTCCGTGAAGCCGTTCCTCGAGGAGCACGGAGCCGCGACGGGCCTCCTCGTCGCCACCCTCCTCGGCGGCCTCGTGGCCGAATGGGCGGTCACCGCGCACGAGCGCATCGAGACCGAGCTCGGCGAGGGTGCCCGATCGTCGTCGCGCGCCCGCGTCGCGGCGCACGCCCTCGTCGAGGTGGCGACCACGCGGACGCGGGGGAAGGCGGAGGAGGACCGCCGCACGAAGACGATCCTCGTCGTGGGGATGCTCGCGGGCTTCCTGCTCGCGGTGCTCGCAGCGCGCAGCTTCCCCGGTCTCACGCTGCCCGGAGACGGCTGGGTCTGGGTCGTCCTCGGAGTCGCGCTCTGCGCGGCGGGCCTGGCGCTGCGCGTCTGGGCGGTGGCCGTGCTCGGCCGCTTCTTCCGGCGCGACGTCGTCGTCCAGGAGGGTCACGTCGTCGTCGAGGACGGCCCCTACCAACGCATCCGCCACCCCGCCTACGCCGGAAACCTCCTCGTCGCCCTCGGCGTCGGCATCGCCCTCGCCAACTGGCTCGGCATCGCCGCGCTCGTGGTCGTCTCGTTCCTCGGCCATCTGCCCAGGATCCGGGTCGAGGAGCACGAGCTGGAGCGGCAGCTCGGCGAGCCGTATCGCCGCTACGAGGCGCGGACCGCCCGGCTCGTGCCGGGCATCTGGTAGCCGCCACCCCGGTCCGTACAATCGGCGGCATGACCGAGACGGAGTACGAGACGCTCCCCGAGGTCGAGCCGGCCGAGCCGAAGGCGGGCACGGGGACGATCGTCATGAAGTTCGGCGGCACGTCCGTCGCCGACCCGGAGAAGATCCGCCGCGTCGCCGAGCGCCTCGTGGCGACCAAGCGCTCGGGCTTCCGCGTCGTCGCCGTCATCTCGGCGATGGGCCAGCACACGGACGAGCTCCTCGCGCTCGCGCACGAGGTCTCGCCGACCCCGAAGCCGCGTGAGCTCGACATGCTCACCTCCGTCGGCGAACGCATCTCCTGCGCGCTCGTCGCGATGGCCATCTCCGACCTCGGCCTCGACGCGATCTCGCTGACGGGCTCGCAGGCGGGGATCGTCACCGACACCGTGCACGGCAAGGCCAAGATCGTCGAGGTCAAGGCCCACCGCATCCACCAGGCGCTCGACGACGACCGGATCGTGCTCGTCGCCGGGTTCCAGGGCGTCTCGACCGACTACGACGTGACCACCCTCGGGCGCGGCGGCTCGGACACCACCGCCGTCGCCCTCGTCGCCGCCCTCGGGGCGGACGCCTGCGAGATCTACACCGACGTCGACGGCGTCTTCACTGCCGATCCGCGGATCGTCCCGGAGGCGCAGAAGCTCCACGCGGTCAGCTACGAGGAGATGCTCGAGATGGCGGCCTCGGGGGCAAAGGTGCTTGCGTTACGCTCGGTCGAGTTCGCGCGCAACCACGGCGTGATGATCCACGTCCGCTCGACGTTCACCTACGAGCCGGGAACCTGGATCAGGAAGGAGGACGAGCGGATGCTGGAGAAAGCGCTCATCTCGGGCGTGACGCACACGGTCGAGGAGCTGGTCTTCGAGGTCGACGGCGTCTCGCCGGCCGATCTTTTCTCCGCGCTCGCCGCCGCGGAGGTGAACGTCGACACGATCATCCAGATGGACTCGCGCATCGTCTTCTCCGCCCCGGTCGAGGACCGGGCCCACGCGGAGGCCACGCTCGCCGGCCTCGGCGCCCGCTACGAGGAGCGCGACGGGCTGGGGAAGGTGAGCGTCGTCGGCGCCGGGATGAAGAGCCACCCGGGCGTCGCCGCCCGGACCTTCGCCACCCTGCAGGAGCTCGGCGTCGAGCCGACGCTCGTGGCCACGTCCCCGATCAAGATCGCGTTCTATCTCCCGCACGAGGCCGTCGAGCGCACCGTCCGCGCGCTCCACGACGCCTTCGAGCTCGGCTCGGCCCAGGCCGAGCGCCACCATGACTGAGCATGACTGATTCCGCGACCCGCATCGGCGTCGTCGGCGCGACCGGGGCGGTCGGCACGGTGACGCTCGAGCTCCTCGCCGAGCGCGGCCTCGGCGACGTCCGCGCCTTCGCCTCCGCCCGCTCGGCCGGCGCCACCGTGCGCTACGGGGAGGGCGAGCTCGTGGTCGAGGAGGCGACCCCCGAGACGCTCGCGGCGGGCGGCCTCGACCTCGTCTTCTTCTCGGTGGGCACGGCGGCGAGCCTCGAGCTCGTTCGCCCGGCAGTGGACGGCGGCGCGGTCGTCATCGACAAGTCCGACGCCTACCGGCTGACCGAGGGCATCCCGTTGGTGGTCGCCGGCGTCAACGACCACGTCCTCGACGGCGACCCGATCGTGGCCAACCCGAACTGCTCCGCGATGCAGCTCGCCTGCGCGCTCAAGCCGCTCGCCGACGCCGCCGGCCTGGCGCGCGTCCGCCTGGCGACATACCAGTCCGCCTCCGGGGCGGGAGACGCCGGCATCGAGCGCCTGCGCGCGGTCGCCCCGGCGGAGGGGAACCTCGCCATGGACTGGGACCTCGAGGGCGCGGAGTTCTCGGAGGAGTCCAAGCTCCGGGCGGAGACCCGGAAGATCCTCGAGCTGCCGGGCCTGCCGCTGCACGCGACGTGCGTGCGCGTCCCCGTGCTCGTCGGTCACGCGCAGGCGGTCTGGGTCGAGACCGAGCGCCCGCTCTCGCCCGAGGAGGCGCTCGAGGCGCTCGCGGCAGCGCCGCACGTCGAGGTCGCGGACTTCCCGACACCTGGCGATGCGGCCGGGCGGGACACCGTCCTCGTCGGACGCGTCCGCCGCGACACGGCTGGCGAGGGCCTCGCCCTGTGGGTCGTCTGCGACAACCTGCGCAAGGGCGCGGCGCTGAACGCCGTCCAGATCGCCGAGCTCCTGCTCGCGCGGAACTTGCTAGCGGCGTAGCCGCTGGGCGAGCCCGACGACGGCGAGGCCCGTGAGGGCTGCCGTCGCGCCCAGCTCGAGCAGCCACCAGTTCCCCAGGTGGTGCTCGGTCGCGCGGCACGAGACGGAGCCCGCCATCGCGAAGGCGCCCGCGACGGCCGCGGCCCCGAACCCGAAGCGCGAGAAGACCGGGCCGAGGCCGGCCGCGCCGAGGAGGAGCACGAGGTTCGCCGTCCAGACCGCCACCGCCCACCCCGCGGGCGTGGCGCCCGGCTCGGGGGCGGGCTCGAGCGTGAGCGCGATGGTGAAGAAGGCGATCCAGCCGCCGACGAGGAGCATGGCCGGCACGAGGGGCAGCGCCCACCGCGACGCTCGCGCGGAAGCGGGAGGGCTCTCGTCGGGCTCGACAGCCGCCGGCGCCTGCCAGAGCTCCTCGAGCGCCTGGATGTCGTCGGTCCGGTCCCGGTCTCGCAGCGTCGTCGGCATCGCCCAACCTCCCTCGGTCGCGTCGTCCAAGAGTACTACGGACGCTGCGGTACCGGGGCGGGCGCGAAGGCCTCCTTGACCTTTCGCCAGGCGCGGTGGGTCGGCCCTTCCTCGACGGGCTGGAGGCCGCCGAGCTCGAGGCGCGCGAGGCAGACGTCCCCTTCCCAGCGGACGGCCCGGAAGCCGAAGTCGGCGAGGAAGTCCGAGGGGAAGACCGTGCGATGAACGAGGAAGCGCTCGTAGCTCGACTCGCCCTCCGCGTAGCGGTACCCGAACGTCTCGATCGCTCTCGCGCCCTTGTCCCGCGCCTCCCCGATGACCGCGAGGAAGAGGCTCTGGAGCACCCACGGCATCGCCAGGTCGACGAGGTACGCACACGTGACGAGGACGGCGTCCTCGGTCGGCGGGCCCGCCGGGAGGTCGAACGCCCGCGGGAAGGCCCCCGAGGGCCCGTACTGCACGAATCCGAGGAGCCGCTCGCCGTCGGCCCGGTAGATCGTCCCCCACGGGCCCCACTCATCCTCGACGCGCTCGGCCCACCGCGCCTTGTCGACGGCCCGGCCGCTCCGGGACTGCCAGAAGATGCAGTCGACGCAGACCGGCGGCGCGCTCCCGATCGACGCGCCGGTCGCCGGCTCCAGGCGGTACGCCATCGCCCGGGCGAGTCTACTCCCGTGGTCTCAGCGTGAGCACCGTCGCGTCCGGTCGCGCGAGGAACCGGAAGGGGACGAAGCTCGTGCCCAGCCCCCTCGAGACGTGGAGGGGGCCGGTCGGCAGCTGGAAGAGCCCCTCCCAGTACGGCGCCCGCAGGTGCTCGAGGCGCACCTTCCCTCCGGGCCTCGGGATGCAGATCTGCCCGCCGTGCAGGTGCCCGGCGAGGGTCAGGTGGAAGTCGCCCGGCTCGAGGCCCGAAACGGCGTCCGGGAAGTGCACGAGGAGGATGCGGAGGTCGGCGGCCGGGTCGGCGAGCCCGCCCAGCGGCTCGCGGAAGCGGCGCGGGTCGGCGCCCGCGACCTGCACGCTCCGGCCCGCGACCGTGAGCGTGACCGAGGCGTGCTCGAGGAGGCGCGCGCCCTCACCCAGGTCGGAGAGGTCGGCAGGACGGCTGAACGGATCGCGCGTCTCCGCGATGTCGTGGTTGCCGAGCACCGCGTAGACGCCGTGGCGGGCCTCCAGCCGGGCGAGCGCCTCTCCGAGAGCCCGCTCGCCCCGCCGGTGGCTGACGAGGTCGCCGGTGATCGCCACGAGGTCGAGATCGCGGCCCGCCGCCCAGTCCAGCGCCTTCCCGAGCGACCGGCCGTTGAGCGAGACGGTGCCCAGGTGGAAGTCCGAGATGTGGAGGACGCGGAAGCCGTCGAGCTCCGGCGGCAGGCCGTCGACCGGCACGTCGAGCTCGCGGAGCTCGACCCACTGCGACTCGAAGAGCCCCCAGCCGAGGCCGCCCGCGGCGATCGCGGCCGCGGCGGGGACCAGCGGGGAACTCACGCTACGGCGCTTCGACCTTCGCGAGCACCGGGTCGAGCGGGACGACGTGCCGCTTGAACATGAGCTCGGACTCCTCGAGCCCGGCGGCGACGCCGACGAGCTGGGAGAGGTGGAGGATCGGCATCTGGAGCCGCTGGCCGGTCTGTGCCTCGAGCTTCGACTGCCACGCGTCGAGGGAGAGATGGCACAGCGGGCACGGCGTCACCATCGCGTCCGCTCCGGCCTCGATCGACTGGGCGATCGGCTGGATGAGCTCGGCGAGCGCGGTCTCCTCGCGGGCCTGGATGATCGGGAACCCGCAGCACTTGACCTTCGCCGGGTAGTCGACCGCCTCGCCGCCGCACGCCTCGATGATCGCCTCGAGCGTGTGCGGGCGGTCGGGGTCGTCGACGCCGAGG
>DATBJE010000181.1:0-1512 GCA_036556565.1 Gaiellaceae bacterium | reverse complement strand
GGCGCCGAGCGCGAGCGCCGGCTCCTGGAGCTCGTGCGCGCGCACGGCGCGCGCGCCATCGGACCGAACTGCCTCGGGCTCGCCGTCGCCGCCGCGCGCCTGAACGCGACCTTCGCGCCCCACCCCTTCCCGCCGGGGCCGATCGGCTTCTCCTCCCAGAGCGGCGCCCTCGGCCTCGCGCTGCTCGAGGAGGCCGCGTCCCGCCGGCTCGGGTTCTCGGCCTTCGTCTCGATCGGGAACAAGATGGACGTCTCGTCGAACGACCTCCTCGAGCACTGGGAGGACGACCCCGGGACGGAGGTCGTCCTCCTGTACGTCGAGTCGTTCGGCAACCCGCGGAAGTTCGCCCGCATCGCGCGACGTCTCGCCCGGCGCAAACCCGTGCTCGCGATGAAGAGCGGCGTCAGCCGCGCCGGAGCGCGGGCGGCCTCCTCCCACACCGCCGCTCTCGCCGGCTCGGAGGCCGCCGCCGACGCGCTCTTCCGCCAGACGGGCGTGATCCGCGCCTCCAGTCTCGAAGAGCTCGCCGACGCGGCGATGCTCCTCTCCCGCTTCCCCCTGCCGCGTGGCCCGCGCGTCGCCGTCCTCACGAACGCGGGCGGCCTGGGGATCCTCTGCGCCGATGCCTGCGAGGGCGCCGGGCTCGAGCTCGCGTCGCTGGGCGAGGAGACGACGGCCGCGCTCCGGGCGGCCCTTCCGCCGGCCGCGAGCGTCGGGAACCCCGTCGACGTCCTCGGCTCCGCCGGCGCCGAGAGCTACGCCGAGTCGCTCGGCCCGCTGGTCGCCGACCCGGCCGTCGACGCGGTCCTCGTGCTCTTCGTGCCCGCCGGGACGACGCTGACCGACGACGTCCTCCGCGAGCTCGACCGCGTGCCCGAGCGCGGCAAGCCCGTGATCCCGGTCGTCGTCGCCCAGGACCGGCCCGGCGGCACGTTCGCCTACCCGGAGTCCGCCGCCCGGGCGCTCGGCCGCGCGGTCGAGCGGGCCGGCTGGCTCCGGCGGCCGGCCGGCTCCGTTCCGCCGCGACCGCCCGTGGACGCCGACGCAGCCTCCGGCCTCGCAGCCTCGGCACTCGCCGCGGGCGACGACCTCTGGCTCGAGCCGGAGCAGGTTCGCGCGCTCCTCACCGCATACGGCATCCCGCTCGTCCCCGAGCGCGTGGTCGACGATGCGACCGCCGCGGTCGCCGCGGCCCTCGACCTCGGCCTGCCCGTCGCGGTGAAGACGGCCGCGCCAGGCGCCCACAAGACCGAGCACGGAGGCGTCGCGCTGGGCCTCGGGTCGGAGGAGGCCGTTTCCGAGGCCGCCGAGCGGATCGGCGGGCCGCTGGTCGTCCAGCCGATGGTCACGGGCGGCGTCGAGCTCCTGGCGGGAATCGTGCAGGACCCCGTGTTCGGGCCGATCGTCGCCTTCGGGCCCGGCGGCGTGCTCGCGGAGCTCGTGGGCGAAGCCTCGTTTCGCCTCGCGCCGCTGACCGACGTCGACGCGGAGGAGCTCGTGCTCGAGGGAAAG
>DATBJE010000180.1:0-8242 GCA_036556565.1 Gaiellaceae bacterium | reverse complement strand
CGGGGTCGCCGCGCACGTGCCGGATCGCGCCGTCGCGCTTGACGACGAGGATCCCGCAGGCGTCGTAGCAGTCCCGCGGGCAGGTCGTGAGGACGCGCTCGTCGACCCGGCCCGCCACGGCTACTTGCCGGCGCCTGGCTCCGCGAACCTGCGAAGGGCGCGCCAGCCGCCGGGCTCGTCATAGTCGAGGTAGCGGGTGCGCATGACGTGCAGCTCGCCGTCCTCGAGGAGGCGCCCGGCGAGCGTGCCCTGGTGCAGCCTGATCTCGTGGTAGTTCCCGGGCGAGATGTCGACCGCTCTCGTGTGGACGGCGTTCTCGCGCCAGCGCGTCGGCCCCTCGGGCGTGGCGAAGAGGATGAGGTTGCCGTACTTGCCCTTCACGAGCTCCACGTCGTAGTAGCTGAGGAGTCCGTCCCCGATGTGGTCGGTCATCGTCGCGATCAGCTCTTCCTCGAGGTCGAACAGGACCGCGACGTCGACGTCCTCCCGGGGCCGTCCGAAGAAGCCGACGATGGTCGGGCTCTGCGTCTCGAGGAGCGCGCGCGTGTCGGGGACGACGAGGAGGTGCCGGTGGCCCTCCGGGTCGATCTCGCGGATGACGACCCCGGTTCGGCTCTCGGAGTCCTCCTCCCAGGCCTTCGCGCGCTCACGCTCGTGGTGGAGCAGGTGGCGCAGCGCCTCCTCGTCCTCGCGTGTGCGCGCGGGGTCGGAGAACGGCTTCCCGGCCACGACCTCCTCTGGGCCGAGCTCGATGTCGGAGGCCATGACCGCAACCTACCGAGTCGCGGCGGGCCGTGCTGCCGACGTCAGTCCAGGAGCTCGGCGCGCGCCATGATCACCCGGTCGAAGGCGAGGCCTTTGCTCCCTACCACCTCGTTCGTGCTCGGCTCGCGCGGCCCGACGGCGCGGAAGAAGGTCACCGGCCCCTCGACGAGGTCGCCGTTCTCGTCGAAGCGGATGTCGCCGAGAATGCCGTCCTCGACGATGGTCCGGCGGAGCTCCGTGTTCACCGACGGGCGGGTGCCGTCGGAGCGGGCGATCGCGTCGAGGAGGATCTCGAGCGCCTGGGCGCCGTACGTCGCCATGTACCAGGGGGTCGGCCCCCCGTAGGTCGCCTCGAACTCTTCGAGGAATCGCTTCCCCGTCGGCGGGAGCTCGTCGTCGGGCAGGCCGTACAACGCGAGGTACATCCCCTCGGCGGCCGGCCCGGCGAGCCTGACCAGTCCCTCCGGGGGCATGAAGCCGTCGCCGGCGATGAGCGGCACGTCGGGGCCGAGGGCGTCCCGGAGATCGCCGATCAGAGCGCCCTCGTTCTGCTCGTAGAGTCCGAAGATCGCGACCGCCCCCGGGCGGGAGCGGGCGATCCTCCGTGCGAGACCGTCGAAGTCTTGCGCCTCGGAGTTCCAGGGAGCTTGCCCGGCGACGCGGAGCCCGAGGCTTCGGGCGGCCTTCCGGGCGTCGGCCGGCATGCCGTCCCACTCGTTGTCGCCGAGGAGGAAGACGCGCTTCGCCCCCAGCTCCTTCGCGAGCTGCATCATCGCGACGGCCTGGAGATGATTGGCGGCCGCGATTCGGACGTAGTTCCGCTCGCCCGTCGGATAGAGGGCGTCGACTTCGCTCTGAGGCCAGCCGGGATACGGGCGCGTGAGCGGGGTACCCGTATTCGCCGGGCTGATCATGCCGAGCGGCCCCTCTGGGGCCTCGTTTGCGAACGGGAGCTGCAGGTAGGTGCAAAAAGAGTTCCAGGCGCCGATCACGCCCAGGACGTCGAGGTTGCGGGCGTAGGCCTTCGCATTGCGCATGCACCGGTACTCGTCGGCCACCCCGCCCTGGGCGGTCGACGGGTCGCAGGACTGGTAGCCGACCGAGTAGCGCCCGGCCGCGAAGCCGCGCTGCTCGAGGGCGAACCTGATCCCCTCCACCATCGCGCGGGTGAAGTCGGCGCTCTCGCCGCGCAACGGGAGGTCGGAGACGAGCAGGACGTCCGGCTTGCCTTCGCGACCGTAGAAGACGCCGCTGCACGACGAGGCGGGAAGGGCAGCGTCCGGGGAAGGCGATCCCGCCGTCGTCACCCACGTCGCTCCCTCCCCGACGGCGATGCCGCGCGGTGCGGTCAGCCCGTTGACAGCCTCGGCCGTGTTCGTGTCCGGATCGATCCGGTAGACGCTGTCGGCGATCTCGTTCGTCGCCCACACGGCCCCGTCGCCGTAGGCGATCCCGCCCACCCACTGGTCGAGCGGGATCGAGCGCTGGATGACGTCGTGCGGATCCGGGGCCGGGTCGATTCTCGTGACGGTGCCGCCCTCGGGGTCGGTGACCCAGACTGCGCCCGCGCCGACCGCCAGCCCCGCAAGGCTCTCGGCGTCGACGTCGATCTTCCGTGCGACGGCGTTCGTCCGCGGATCGATCTCGGCGATCCCCTCCTCGTCGACGATCCACACGCCGCCGTCCCCTGCGGCGATACTCTCCGCCCTGAAGCCGCCGATCCTCGCGACCACTCGATTCGTGCGCGGATCGATGCGAGAGACCGTCAGGTCCGGATTGATCGCCCAGACCCCGTCGCGCGTCACGGCGATTTGCTGGAAGGTGAAGCCGAAGCCGGGTACAAACCCCGGGGGCTTGCGCGGAAGGAGGTCGATCGTCGCGACGACGGCTCGGGATTCGGGGTCGAGCCGGGTGACGCTCTCCGGGAACGGGCCCGCGCCGAGATTGGCGACCCAGACCGCGCCCGCGCCGACGGCGAGGTCGGCCGGCGTCGACCCGGTGCTGAACGTCTGCGGGTCGCCGGGCTCGCTCGCGTCGATCCGTGCGACGGTCTGGTCGTTGGCGTCGATCACCCAGACGGCCCCCTCCCCGACGGTCACCCTCGAGGGAGCCGTCCCGAGGGGCACCGTGCCGAGGAGGTCGCCGGTCGTCGGGTCGAGCTGCCCGACGCCGCTGGCCGTGATCGCCTCCGCGTCTGCGTCACTGTCCCCCAGGCCCAGGTAGAGGCCCGCCACGGCGGCGGCGAGAACGACGATCCCTGCCGCTATCAGAAGGAGCCCGCGCCGGCGTCGCCGTGTGCGTCCTGCCAGCGCGTCGGGCACGGGCGGGAGGTCGATCTCGGGCACGACCTCGATGACGCGGACCTTCTTTTCCAACCCCTTCACGCGCACCGCGCGGCGCCGGTCGACGAAGCGAACTCCCTCGAGCGTCCGCGAGAGGCTCGTCACCGTCTCGCTGGCGAGGATCTGGCCTGGTTTCGCGATGCTGCAGAGCCGCGCCGCGAGGTTGAGGGCACCGCCCCGGTACCCGCCTTCGACCGGCACCGCCTCGCCGGCGTCGAGACCGATGCCGATCCCGAGCGGGAAGACCGGCCGATCGTCCTCCCGTGCCCGGAAGCGAGCCTGGAGCTCGACGGCGGCGCGCAGCGCCTGTCGCGCGGACCGGAAGACGCAGAGCGCCTCGTCGCCCCGAAGCTCGACCACCTCTCCGCCTGCGCCGACGACGGCCTCGCGGGCGAGCTCGGCGAACCTCGCGGCGAGCTTGCCCGCCTCCTCGTCTCCGAACGCCTGCGTGAACGACGTGTAGCCGCGGACGTCGGCGATCAGGAACGTGCGGACGTCACCCTCGGGCTCCGCAGTCGAGGGCCGGTCGGCGTCCATCGACACGCCGTCCGCATCCATGCGTGCGCCGAAGCATACGATCCGCGCTCTTCGCGACCAAGAGGCGACGCGCGAGCCGAGCGCCTGCGCCCCCCGGCGCAGGCGCTCGGGGCCGCCTCGCCCGTTCTACCCCAGGGCGCCTGGGCGAGGTCCGTACGTCCCGTCCGGCGAGAGCCGGGTCGAGCCCTCTAGCGCCCGTCGAAGTGCCCGGCGAGTGCCGAGCCGGGCCCCGCGAGGAACGCGGCAAGCGTGGTGAGGGTAATGAGGACCTTCACCTTCACGGGCGATACCTCCTTCGCAGTCGCGGTGACCGGTCAACGCCGTGAGCGGGGGAACGGGGCCGTCATCCCCGGTTCGTATGTGAACTTCCAGTAGTCCCCAGGTGCTCACGACGACGCCAGTAGGCCGGACCGCGCTGAAGGGGCGCTTAAGCCCGCCTTAAGGCGTGGTAGGTTCGACCCACCCTGTCGCCCGCCCCCTCGATCGACTTCCGGATCCTCGGGCCTCTCGAGGTGCGCGACGGCGAGCAGCTCGTCGAGGTCGAAGGCGCGAAGGCGCGGGCGCTTCTCGTGCTCCTCCTCCTGCACGCGAACGACGTCGTCCCCAGCGACCGGCTGATCGACGACCTCTGGAGCGGCTCGCCGCCGAGCACGGCGGCCAACGCCCTCCAGGTCTACGTCTCGCGCCTGCGGAAGCTGCTCGGGCGCGAGGCCGTCGTCACCCGCGCGCCGGGCTACCAGCTCCAGGTCGAGCCCGATCGCGTGGATGCCCTGCGTTTCTCACGGCTCGTGGAGGAGGCCCGGGAAGCCCTCGCGGACGGAAGGCCGGAGGCCGCGCTCGCCGGCCTCGAGGAGGCGCTGGCGCTCTGGCAGGGGGCGCCGCTGGCCGAGTTCGTCTACGAGCCCTTCGCGCAAGCGCCGATCAACCGGCTGGAGGAGCTCAGGCTGACGGCGCTCGAGGAGGACTTCGAGGCGCGCCTGGCCCTGGGGCGCGGGGCCGACCTCGTGGCCGACCTCGAGGCGCTCGTCGCCGAGCACCCGCTGCGCGAGCGCCTGCGCGGCCAGCTGATGCTCGCGCTCTACCGCGCCGGCAGGCAGGCGGAGGCCCTCGAGCTCTACCAGGAGACGCGCCGCCTCCTCGTCGAGGAGCTCGGGATCGAGCCCTCGCCGAGCCTTCAGCGCCTGGAGACGGCGATCCTCCGCCAGGATCCGGCCCTCGAGCCGGAGCCCGCCGGCGAGGCCGCGCCTCCGCCCGAGGCTCCCTCGCCTCCACGGGAGACGCGGAAGACCGTCACGGTTCTCTTCCTCGAGGTGTCGTGCGACGGCGAGCAGCTCGACCCGGAGGCGCGCGCCACGCTCCTGGACGAGGCGCTGGAGCGCGCGAACGGTGCTCTCGAGGCGCACGGCGGAACGGTGACAGAGCTCCCCGCCGGGCGCCTGCTGGTCGTGTTCGGCGTCCCGACCGTGCGCGAGGACGACTCGCTCCGGGCCGTCCGCGGGGCCGCGGACGTCCGGGACGCGATCGACGAGCAACGTGCCGAGCTCGTGCAGGATCGCGACATCCGGCTCGCCATGCGCGCCGGCATCGACACGGGCGAGGTGGTGGCCGGGGCCTCGGTCACGGGCGAGGCGGTCGCGGCGGCCGCTCGTCTGCAGGAGGGCGCCGCGGCGGGCGAGATCCTCGTCGGCGGGGGCGCCCGCGAGCTCCTGCGCGACGTCGTGTCGTTCGAGCCGTCGGGGCAGGCGTTCCGGCTCGTCTCCGTCTCCGAGGCCGCGACGACGCCGATCGTGCGTCGCGAGCTCCCCCTCGTCGGACGGGAGCGGGAGCTCGCCCGGCTCGAGCAGCTCTTCGAGCAGGTCGCCGGCGAGCGCGATCCGATGCTCGTCACGCTCCTCGGCCCCGCCGGCATCGGCAAGTCGCGGCTGGCCGCCGAGCTCGGTGCGCTCGTCGAGGGCCGCGCAACGGTGCTCGGCGGCCGCTGCCTGCCCTACGGCAAGGGGATCACCTTCTGGCCGCTCGCGGAGATCGTGCGCGCCGCGGCCGGTGCGACCACGACGGACGCCATCGCGGCGGCCATAGGCGACCTTCCCGACGCGGCGCTCATCGCCCGTCGCGTGGCCGCCGCGGTCGGGAGCCCCGACGCCGAGGCGGCGAGCGACGAGACGTTCTGGGCGATCCGCAAGCTGCTCGAGGCGCTCGCGCGCGAGCGCCCGCTCGTCCTCGTCTTCGACGACCTCCAGTGGGCCGAGCCCACGCTCCTCGACCTGCTCGACTCGCTCGCCGACCTGACGAAGGACGCGCCCGTCATGGTGCTGTGCCTCGCGCGCCCCGAGCTCCTCGAGGACCGCCCGAGCTGGGGCGGGGGGAAGGTGAACGCCGTGTCGATGCTCCTCGGCGGCCTCTCCGGCGAGGAGTCCGACGCGCTCATCTCCCAGGTGCTCGGCGGGCGCGAGCTTGCGAGCTCGACGCGGGCGCGCGTCGCGGAGGCGGCGGACGGCAACCCGCTGTTCCTGGAGCAGATGCTCGCGATGCTCGCCGAGCACGATCTCGCCGAGGACGACCACGGTCTCCCGCCGACGATCCAGGCCCTTCTCGCCGCCCGGCTCGACCGGCTGGACCCGGACGAGCGCGCGGTCATCGAGCGCGCGTCGGTCATCGGCAAGGAGTTCGTCCGGGCGGCGCTCGCGGCTCTCGCCGACGCGGACGTGGACGAGACGGCGGCCGCCCGGGCTCTCGACCGGCTCGTGCGCAGGGATCTCCTCCGGCCGGGGCAGTCGGACCGCGGCGAGATCTTCCGCTTCCGGCACAGCCTCATCCGCGAGACCGCGTACGGCACGATCCCGAAGCGTCTGCGGGCGGTCCTCCACGAGCGCTTCGCCACGTGGCTGGAGGGAAGAGCCGACCGCCGGCCGGGCGAGCTCGAGGAGATCATCGGCTACCACCTCGAGCAGGCCTATCTGTACCGCGCCGAGCTCGGGCCCGTGGACGACGACGCGCTCGCGCTGGCGGAGCGCGCGGCCGGCCATCTGGCGACGGTGGGCGAGCGCGCCTACGAGCGCGGAGACGGGCCGGCAGCCGCGAACCTGCTCTCGCGCGCGGCCGCGCTGCTCGCGTCCGAGAGCCGTCCGCGCCTCGATCTCCTCGTCGACCTGGGCGAGGCGCTCCGCGAGAGCGGCGAGTTCCGGGACGCGGAGGACGTGCTCGGAGAGGCGATCGCCGGCGCCTCGGCGCTCGACGAGCCGGCGCTCGAGGCGCGCGCCTTCGTCGTTCGGCTCCGCATCCAGATGCAGACCGAGGCGAACTTCGCGGCGCCGGAGCTCCTCGAGGCGACCGACCGCGCGATCGAGGTGCTCGAGCGCGCGGGCGACGAGCGCGGGCTCGCCAAGGCCTGGCCGGTCCGGGCGTGGTTCCCCTGGCTCCAGTGCGATGCGTTGGCGGCCGAGCAGGCGCTTCTCCGGGGGGCCGAGCACGCGCGGCGGGCGGGCGACGAGCGCGCCGAGGGCTACAGCCTCAACCTCCTCCTCGGCTCCTGGCTCTTCGGCCCGGTCCCCGTTCCCGAGGCCGTTCGGCGCTCCGAGGAGATCCTCGCGCTTCCTCCCCGCCAGCAGCGCGTCAAGGCCTCGGCGTACAGGGCGCTCGCAGGCCTCGCGGCGATGGAAGGGAGGTTCGACGAGGCGCGCGAGCTCCTCGAGCTCGACCGGGCGATCATCGAGGACATGGGGCTGCGGGTGACCGCCGCCGTCGCCTCGGAGATCTGGGGAATCGTCGAGATGCTGGCCGGCGAGCCGGCGGCGGCCGAGCGCAGGCTCCTCGAGGGCTACGCGATTCTCGAGGCGATGGGGGAGAAGAGCGGGCTCTCGACGCTCGCGGCGATGCTCGCCCACGCGGTGGAGGCCCAGGGCCGCCACGACGAGGCGTACCGCTTCACCGAGATCAGCGAGGAGTCCGCGCCCGAGGAGGACCGGTCGGCGAACGTCTACTGGCTCGCGGCGCGGGCGAAGCTCCTCGCGCGCAGGGGCGAGCCAGCGGAGGGCGAGGCCCTGGCCCGGAAGGCGCTCGCGCTCGCCGAGCCGACCGACTTCCTCAACATGCGCGGCCAGGTGCTGATGGACCTCGGGGAGGTCCTCCGCCTCGACGACCGCGCGGCCGATGCGGCAGTCGCAGTGGCCGACGCCGTCGAGCTCTACGAGCTGAAGGGAAACCGCGTCTCGGCGGCGGCGGCGCGCGCGGCGCAGGCGGCGCTCGCTACGGGCGCGGCAGCTCGACGTCGCTGACGTCGATGCCGAGCGAGGCCGCGAGGCGGATGCCGTCCTCGAGGTCCTCCTGGAGGCGCTGCACGTCGCGGTCGTGCATGGCAGGCCCGATCCAGGCGCGTGCGGGGGGCCGCCAGAGGGCGTGGTCGACGAAGATCGGCAGCATCCGGTTCCCGGCCGCCACGAGCCGCTGCTTCGTCTTCCTCGGCGCGCCGTCGAGGAGGACGCGCTCGTAGGCCATGCCCGACCCGTGGTGGATGCCGTCGTCGATCGTGAGCCGGTTGCAGAGGTCCTCGAGGACCGTCCCGCGCGAGGAGCGCGCGATCAGCCGGAACCGCGGGATGA
>DATBJE010000179.1:0-7981 GCA_036556565.1 Gaiellaceae bacterium | reverse complement strand
GTCGTGCTCTACGTCTCGGAGACGAGCCACCTCCCGCTCCGGACGCTCGTCGACATGAGCTTCGAGCAGGGCGGCGAGAGCGCCGAGATGCACTTCGACTTCGCGATCACGAACGTCGACGAGCCCGTGGCGATCCCGCACCCGGGCGGCTAACACCCGCGAGCCCGGCTCTATACTCGCCGCGTGCGCCGCCGGGACGAGCCCGTCCGCCTCACACGCATCTACACGCGGGCCGGAGACGCAGGCGAGACGAGCCTCGGCGACGGGACCCGCGTCTCGAAGGCAGACCTCCGCATCGAGGCGTACGGGACCGTCGACGAGCTCAACTCGTTCCTCGGTCTCGTCCTCGCGGGCGACCTCCCGGCGGAGTTCCGGCCGTGGCTGGAGCAGGCGCAGAACGACCTCTTCGACCTCGGCGCCGACCTCGCCGTCCCGCTCGAGGACGAGAAGCGCGAGCGCCTGCGGGTGACCCAGGCGCAGGTCGAGCGCCTCGAGGAGCTCTGCGACCTCGTGAACGCCCGGCTCGAGCCGCTCAAGAGCTTCGTGCTCCCCGGCGGCTCGGAGGCCGATGCACGCCTCCACGTCGCGCGGGCCGTGTGCCGTCGCGCGGAGCGGCTGGCCGTCTCGCTCTCGGAGAGCCAGTCCGTGAGCCCGACCGCGCTCGCGTACCTCAACCGTCTCAGCGACCTCCTCTTCATCCTCGCCCGCGCGGCCAACGCGGACGCCGGCTCGTCCGAGCCCCTGTGGAGGCCTGGGAGCTCCTCCTAGCCGCCGCAGGCTCGTTCGTCGCGGGCTTCCTCGGCTCGATGGTCGGGCTCGTCCTCGGGAGCCTCCGGCTTCCCGCCGTCCTCCTGGCTTCGGGGAGCCCGGCCGCCGCCGCCGGGACGAACATCGCGGTGAGCGCGGCCGCCGCGCTCTCGGGCGGGGTCGTCCACGCGCGGGCGGGGCGCGTCAGCTGGCGGATCGTCGCCTGGATGGCGCCCTTCTCGGTCGCGGGCGCGTTCGCCGGCGGGCTCTTCGGCCACCTCGTCCCGGGCGACCTTCTGCTCGCACTGATCGCCGCCGTCATCGGGTGGAGCGGGCTCGACCTCCTGCTCGAGCTGCGGGCAGCGCCGACATCGCACCGACCGCGGCTCGCTGCCGCGGTCTCGGGCGGGGTGATCGGGGTCCTGGGAGGCGCCGTCGGGCTGATCCTGGGGACGCTCCGGCTCCCCGCCCTGATGCGAAGCGTCGGGCTGCCGGCGCACGCCGCGGTCGGCACGAACCTCATCGTCGGCTTCTTCCTCGGGGTGGCGGGGTTCCTCGGCCATCTCGTCAGGCTCGAGGTCGAATGGCTCGTGCTCGCGGTGAGCCTGGTTGGAGCGGTGCCCGGGGGCTGGCTCGGCGCGCGCGCGACCGGTCGCGTCTCCGAGCCTGCCCTGCGCAAGCTCATCGGCGTGACGCTCCTCGCCGTCGCCGCGGCGATCGCGGTCGCGGCGGCAGTCTAGCCGGGAGGCTCTACGGGCGGCCGGTGAGGCGCCGCAGCGCGCGGCCGACGCTCTGGAGCGCCCGGGAGTCCCAGAGGAGCTCCGGGTCGCCGCCCTCGGTCTCCTCGCGCGGGCGGCGGGCACGCAGACCCGCGAGGAACGCGAAGGTGAACGCGGCGGCCATGAGCCCGAACCCGAGCTCGCGGCGGAGGTTGTCGAAGTCGCCGTCCGACTCGGCGAGGAGAAGCTCGTGCGGGGCCAGGCGGGCGTTTCGGGGCGTCGCCGTGCCCGTGCCGGTCTCCGTCGGGTCGGGCGCGGCCGTCTCCGGGGACGCCGGGGCGGGCGGCGGCGGGGTGGTGGAGCCCGTCGGCGGCGGGGTGTAGGTCGGCGGGTACGGCGGGTACGGCGTGTAGGGGGTGTACGGCACGGGCCGGTGCGCGGCCCCGCCGCCCTTCGAGACCATCAGCCCGATCTTCGTGCCGGAGCGGCGCAGACCGGCGGCGCTCGCCTTGATGACCTTGCCCTGCGGCACCTTCGCCGAGGCCTTGTAGGTGACGCTTCCCGGCTTGAAGCCGCGCTTCTTCAGCGACTTCTTCGCCGAGGAGAGCGTCAGCTTGGCGACCTTCGGGACGACCTTGAGCGCGTAGGTGCGCGAGCCGACGTTGCCGGCCTGGTCGACGGCGGCCACGGTGTACGCCTTCTTGTCGGTCGTCTTGAAGGCGCCCATGGCGGCGCTGAGGGTGCTCCCGCCGACGGCCTTCACGGCCGCGTTGTTCGCGTACACGCGGTAGCCGGCGACGAGGCCCGAGTTGTCGGTGGCGGCCTTCCACGAGAGCGAGAACTTCGTCTTCTTGACGGAGCCCTTGAACCCACCGGGGACGCTGGGCGCCTGCACGTCCTGCAGGAGCGTGAAGCGGGAGAGGTGGCGCGTGAAGATGCGGACGTTCGTCCCGTCGCGCTCGAAGCCGTCCTGCCAGGATCCGGGGAGGCCGGCGCCCGGGACGGCGGCGATCGTCCGCCACGCGCCGCTCTCGAACGTCGCCGGGACGACCTGGGCCAGCGTGTTGTCGATCTCGAGCTCGAGCGGGGTGGAGAACGAGGTCACGCCGGTGCCCGCGAGGGCCCAGTAGGCCATGACGTCGAGGACGTCGCCGGCCGGCTGGAAGCCGCCCGACGCGCCGGTCGAGGGCTGCGGGTCGAGGCGGAGGACGAGCCAGTCGCCCGCGGGCGCGCCCGACCAGGCGCTCGCCGGCACGGTCAGCGTCGAGGCGCCGTTGGTCGCGGCGAGCGACATGGTCGAGGCGGCGAACGAGTTCTTCTCGACGTACGGGTAGTCGCTAGCGGTGCCCGACCAGACCGTGAAGTGGACGCGGATCGGCTGCCGGTTCCCGGCCAGGTCCTCGATCTCGCCGGCGAGCGTGTGCGGGCCGATGGCGAAGCTCTGCGTGTAGGTGACGGTGTCGCCGGAGACTGATGGGGCGGGTGTGCCTGCGCCGTCGATCGTGGCGCCGACGATGCCGGAGACGTCCTCGCTGGCGACGACCTGCAGCGTCCCTGCCGACGCAAGCGTCGTCCCGTCGAACGGGTCGGAGGTCGAGAGCCCGGGTTTCGTGTTGTCCACGGTGCGGTCCTCGACGACGGCCGAGGTGGTCGAGTTGCCGGCGTTGTCGGTGACCACGACGCGGAGGTCGTAGAGGCCGTCGGCGACGCTCGTCGTGTTCCACGAGGCAGGGACCGAGGTCCACGTGCCGGCGTTCGCGGGCGAGCGCTGGTAGGTGACGCTGGCAACGCCCGAGCCCGCGTCGCTGACGTTCGAGGTCAGCCCGACCGTGGCGCGGAGGTAGGCGCCCGGATCGTTCATGGTCGCGCTGGGAGCCGTGTTGTCCACCATCCGGTCCTCGACGACGGCCGAGGCGGTCGAGTTGCCCGCGTTGTCGGTGACAACGACGCGGAGGTCGTAGAGGCCGTCCGCCACGAGCGTCGTGTTCCACGCGGCGCCGTAGGGGGAGGTCGTGTCGACGTCGATGGAGCTCCAGGACCCCGCGTTCGCGGGGGAGACCTGGAAGTCGACGCTCTGCACGCCCACGCCCGTGTCGCTCGGGGACGCGCTGAGGGCGACCGACCCGCGCAGGTACTGACCGGGATCGGCGAGCCCCCCGCCGGGCGGCGTGGCGTCGATCGTCCACGTGTACGACGCCGGAGTCGGGTCGGTGTTCCCGGCGGCGTCGGTCGCGCGCACGTCGAACGTGTGGCTGCCGTCGGCGAGGCCCGAGTAGCTCTCGGGGCTCGTGCACGCCGTCCAGGCACCGGCGTCGAGGCGGCACTCGAAGGTCGAGCCGGGCTCGCTGGAGGAGACGTCGAAGGACGGGGCCGCGCTCGAGCTCGGGTTGCTCGGGCTCGAGTCGATGGTCGTCTGCGGGGCGGCCGTGTCCACTGTCCAGGAGTAGACGGCGGGGGTCGCGTCCGTGTTGCCCGCGTTGTCGGTCGCCCGTGCCCGGAACGTATGGCTGCCGTCGGCGAGGCCCGAGTAGCTCTCGGGGCTCGTGCACGCGGTCCAGGCACCGGCGTCGAGGCGGCACTCGAAGCTCGCGCCCGGCTCGTTCGACGAGAAGTCGAACGACGGCGAGACATCGGCGCTCGGGTCGCTCGGTGCCGAGTCGATCGTCGTGTCGGGCACGGTGCGGTCGATCGTCACGTCGACGACGGCGCTGCCGACGTTGGACGCGGTGTCGGTCGCGTCCGCACGGAGGGCGCGGTTGCCGTCGGGGTCGACGGGCCACGAGGCCTCGAACGGGGCGGTCGAGTCGGTGCCCAGGGAGATCCAGCTTCCGCTCCCGCAGCCCGCGGAGGCGTTCGAGCAGCTGAAGAACTCGACGCTCGCGACGTCGGCGTCGGGGCTCGTCGCGCGCACCGTGTACGGATCGGCGTCGGAGGCGTTCACGAAGCCGGAGGGCTGCGTGATCGTGACCGGCGGCGCGCCCGTGTCGACCGTCCACGTGTGCGAGGCCGGGCTGGGATCGGTGTTGCCGGCGGGGTCGGTCGCGCGCACCTCGAACGTGTGGCTGCCGTCGGCGAGCGGACCGACGGAGGCGGGGCTCGCGCACGGATCCCAGTCGAGGCCGCCGTCGAGGCGGCACTCGAAGGTCGATCCCGCTTCGCTCGAGTCGAACTCGAGCGACGGGGAGGCGTTGTTGGAGGGGCTGCCGGGGACGGTCGTGAACGTCGTGTCGGGCGCGGCGGTGTCCACCATCCACGTGTAGGAGGCGGGGCTCGGATCCGTGTTGCCGGCGCCGTCGATCGAGCGCACCTGGAAGGTGTGGCTGCCGTCTGCGAGCAGGCCGGCGACCTCCGGGCTCGTGCACGGCGTCCAGGGGCCGGCGTCGACGCTGCACTCGAAGGTCGCGCCCGGCTCGTCGGACTGGAACTCGAATGTGGGAGCGTCGTCGTTGGACGGATTCGCCGGGACGAGGACGATCGTCGTCTGCGGCGCGACCGTGTCCACCGTCCACGTGTGCGAGGCGGGGGTCGGGTCGGTGTTGCCGGCGCCGTCGGTGGCCCGCACCTCGAAGGCGTGGCTGCCGTCGGCGAGCGGCCCGACGGGCTCGGGGCTCGTGCACGCCGTCCAGCTGCCCGCTTCGAGGCGGCACTCGAACGTGGCGCCGGGCTCGTTGGACGAGAATGCGAAGGAGGGGGACGTGTCGGAGCTCGGGTCGCTCGGAGCCGCGTCGATGGTCGTCTGCGGCCCGTCGAGGTCGACCTTCACCACGTTGGCGGACGTGTACGTGGCCTCGTTTCCGACGTGGTCAAAGACGCGGTAGCGGTACTGGGCGCAAAGACCGGAGGCGACCGTGTCCGGGCTCGTCACCGCCGACCAGGCCCCGGAGAAGGCAGCGCAGGCGTTGCCCGCAAGCGCGGAGGTGCGCCGCTCGAGGACGCCCGTGCCGGCGGCGATGCCCGAGCCCGCATCCGTGCCGGCATCGACCGTCACCGGCACCTGCCCGTCGGCGTCGTAGCCGTCGGCGTAGTCGACGAAACCGCCTGCGGGTGCCGCGGTATCGGGCGTGGCCGTGAACGTGTCGCTCGCGGAGTTCCCCGCGTAGTCGTGGGCGGTGACGGTCTGCAGCCCCGAGAGGTCGCCGAGGGCGTAGCTCGCGGCGTAGGGGCTCGTGAAGTCGTCCACCCCGCCGGGGAATGCGATCCGCTCGATGCCCGCGGTCGCGTCGGAGCTCGTCGCCTCGACGTCGTAGGTCCCCGACTGGGCCGTGTTGACGAAGATCTCGCTGCCGGAGACGAAGGCGTACGGGCTCGACTCCGAGAGCGTGATCGTCGGCGCTGCCGGGTCGGTCTTGTCGATCCGGATGGTGTCGAAGGCGGTCCGCACGGGCTCGACGTTCCCCACCCGGTCGACGGAGAAGTAGCGGATGACGTAGACGCCGTCCGCGCTCAGGTTGATCGTCGTGCCCTGCGCGGAGCTCGTCGTCGGCAGGCTTCCGTCGGTCGTGTAGTAGGTGGCGGCGACGCCCGCGCCGGCATCGCTCGGGGTCAGCGTCACGGCCACCGGAGAGGTCTGCCATCCGCTGCCGATCGACGAGGTGTCGTCGCTCGTCGAAGGCGCATCGACGTCCTCGCTCACGTCGAAGGTGGACGAGGCGCTGAGCCCGGCGCCGTTCGTGGCCGTCACCGTCTGCGTGCCGAAGAGATCGAGGAAGCCGTAGCTCGTCTGGTAGGGCGGGGAGGCATCGTCGATGCCGCCGGGGAAGGTGACCGTGGCGATCCCGGAGGCCCCGTCCGAGCTCGTGGCCGCCACGTCGTAGCCGTCGAACTCGTTCGTGTTGACGAAGATCTCGCTGCCGGAGACGAAGGCATACGGGCTCGACTCCGAGAGCGTGATCACGGGGGCCGAGGGGGCGGTGTTGTCCACGGTGACCGTGCGCGTGGACGACGTGAACGCGTTGCCCGCCTGGTCGCTCGTCACGACCCGCAGGTCGTAGTCGCCGTCGCTCAGGGAGGTCGTGTCCCAGCTCACCGAGTACGGCGAGGTCGAATCCGTCGCGATCGACGTCCAGGAACCGCCGCCCGCCGGCCGGCGCTCGAACTGGGCGGAGGCGACGCCCGAGCCGGAGTCGGCCGAGTTGGAGGAGACGGCGACGGTGCCGACGAGGAACGCGCCGTCGGCGGGGGCGCTGAGGGACCCGGTCGGGTCGGTGCGGTCGATGGTGACCTCGACGACGTCGGCGCCGGTGTTCGAGGCGGGATCGGTGGCGACCGCGCGGAGCGCGCGGTTCCCGTCGGGGTCGATCGGCCACGAGGCGGAGTACGGGGCCGACGTGTCGGTGCCGAGCGACACCCACGTCCCGCTGCCGCACGCGGCGCTCGCGTTCGAGCAGCGGAAGAACTCGACCTGGTCCACGTCCCCGTCGGGGGTCGTCGCGCTCATCGTGAACGGATCGGCGGAGCCGCCGTTGACGAAGCCGGTGGGCGCCACGATCGTGACGCTCGGCGACGCGTTGTCCACGGTGACCGTGCCCGTGGACGACGTGAACGCGTTGCCCGCCTGGTCGCTCGTCACGACCCGCAGGTCGTAGTCGCCGTCGCTCAGGGAGGTCGTGTCCCAGCTCACCGAGTACGGCGAGGACGAGTCCGTCCCGATCGACGTCCAGGAACCGCCGCCCGCCGGCCGGCGCTCGAACTGGGCGGAGGCGACGCCCGAGCCGGAGTCGGCCGAGTTGGAGGAGACCGTGACCGACCCGGACACGAAGGACGCGTCCGCCGGAGCGGTCAGCGACCCCGTCGGGTTCGTGTTGTCGACGACGACGTCCTGGACCGCCGAGTCGAGCGTGTTGCCGGCGACGTCGGTGACGCGCGCGAGGACGCGGACGTCCCCGTCGGCCGGCATGCTCGACCAGGTGACGCTGTAGTCGGGGCCGGTCGTGCTCGAGCCGATCGACGTCGCGGGGGTGCAGGACGCGCCCGAGCAGTAGAGGTAGGTGATCGAGTCGACGCCCGAGCCCGCGTCGGCGCCGGACCCCGTGAGCGCCTGGCCGTTGCGGATCGCGCCGGGAAGAGCGTCGAGCGTCGCCGAGCTCGGGTCGGTCGCGTCGATGTGGATCAGCGTCGAGGCCGTGCGGACCGGCTCCTCGTTGCCGACGTTGTCGACCGAGAAGTACTTGATCGTGTAGATCCCGTCCGCGGTCAGGCTGATCGTCGTTCCCTGCGCGGAGGAGATCGTCGGGGTCGAGCCGTCGGTCGTGTAGTAGGTGGCCGCGACCCCCGAGCCTGCGCCGTCGCCGGCCGTGAGCGTGACGACCTGGCTCGTCGTCATCCAGGCGGAGCCGATGGAGGCGGTGTCGTCGCTGGTCGAGGGGACGCTGCCGTCCTGCGTGAGCGTGAACGGCCCGTTGGCGCTCGCAAGCCCGGCGTTGTTCGTGGCGGTGACGTTGTGGTTGCCGGTGGCGGCGGTCGCCGCGCCCCAGGTGTAGTCCATCTCGTACGGGCTCGAGGCATCGGCCCCGCCG
>DATBJE010000178.1:0-6509 GCA_036556565.1 Gaiellaceae bacterium | reverse complement strand
GACGAAGCCGTGCGAGCCGCAGACGAAGGCGGTCGCCGGCAGCGGGCCCGCGGCCGCCACGAGCGCGGCGTCCAGGCGCCCGGTGTGGCCGTCCCAGTCCGCGGGCGGCCGGCGCGTGTAGGTCAGCAGCGTCTCCGGGCCGAGCTCGCCGGCGAAGATGACGTCGTCCGCGGAGCGGACGGAGTAGATGAGACGCATGTCGAGCTCGGGCATGGCGCGCCGCCGGTGGCGCAGCATCGCCATCAGCGGCACGACGCCCGACCCGCCCCCGACCAGGTGGAGCGGCCCCGGTGAGGCCGGGTCCCACACGAAGTAGCCCCCGACCGGCCCCCGCAGCTCGAAGCGGTCGCCCGGCTCCAGGACGTCGGTGAGGAAGGGCGACACCTCGCCGTCCTCGAGGCGCTCGACGGTGAGCTCGAGGCGCTCGCTCCCGGGCGACGAGGCGATCGAGTAGCTCCGCTGCGCCTGGTAGCCGTCCTCCGCGGTCAGGCGGACGTCCACGTGCTGACCGGCGGCGTGGCCGGGCCAGTCCGGGACGTCGAGCACGAGCGTCTTCACGCCGGCTGCCTCGGGAACGTGCTCGACGAGCTCCGCCAGCCGCCAGGCGAGGGGCGCCCTCAGTCGCCCCAGTACCGCTGTTCCCGCCACGGGTCGCCGTAGAGGTGGTAGCCGAGGGACTCCCAGAAGCCGGGCTCGTCGTCGTCCATGAGGCGCAGCCCCCGCACCCACTTGGCGCTCTTCCAGAAGTAGAGGTGCGGGACGAGCAGCCGGGCCGGCCCGCCGTGCTCGGGATCGAGCGGCTCGCCGCCGTAGTCGAAGGCGACCCAGGCCTTCCCGTCGGTGACGTCCTCGAGCGGGAGGTTCGTCGTGTAGCCCCCGTCGCTCCACGCCGTGACGTACGCCCCCTCCCCGTCGAGGTCCTCGAGGAGCGTGTCGACGGACACGCCCTCCCACGTCGTGTCGAGCTTCGACCACTTCGTGACGCAGTGGACGTCCACGCTCACCGTCTCGCGCGGGAGGGCCCGGAACTCGTCCCAGCTCCATCGCGCGAGCTCCTCGCCGGTCGTCGAGCCGATCGTGAAGCTCCACCGGTCAAGCGGCGTGTGGGGCGTCGGCCCGGCGGAGAGCACCGGGAAGTCGTCGGTCAGGTACTGGCCCGGCGGGACGCGCCCGCCGTCGTCTCCCTCGCGTCGGCGCCCCCGGAAGCCCCTGGTGACGAACGCCACGGCCGAACCGTATACCCAGCGACGACCCGGCGCGGAGACGACGCTCGCGTAGGATCCGCCGAGGATGGCTTCAGGCACCGAGCTCGCGGGCCGCGTCGCCCTCGTCACCGGCGGCGGGCGCGGCATCGGCCGCGGCATCGCGCTCGAGCTCGCGGGCGCGGGGGCGCGCGTGGCCGTCGCAGCCCGAAGCCCCGGCGAGATCGAGGAGACTGCGGCGGAGGTCGGCGGCATCGCCATCCAGACCGACATGGCCGACCGGGACGCCGTCGAGCGCATGGTGGAGCGCACCGAGAGCGAGCTCGGCCCGCTGGACGTCCTCGTCTGCAACGCGGGGACGATGCTGCACGAGAGCGGCGAGGCCTGGACCGTCGCGCCGGAGGACTGGTGGCGCGTCTTCGAGGTCAACGTGCTCGGCGTCTACCTCTGCTGTCGGGCAGCGATCCCGCGGATGCTCGCCCACGGCGGCGGCCGGATCGTCAACGTCGCGAGCGGCGCGGCGTACCTCCCCGGTCTCCGGGACACGGCGTACAGCGCCAGCAAGGCGGCCGTCCACCGCTTCAGCGAGAACCTCGCGGGCCAGCTGGCGCCGCACGGCATCCCGGTCTTCTCGATCAGCCCGGGTCTCGTTCGGACGGCGATGACCGCGGGAACGTTCGCCGACGACGCCCCGTGGACGCCGCCGGAGCTCGCTCCGCGTCTCGTGCGCGCCCTCGCGGCGGGCCGGCTCGACGCGCTCTCCGGCCGGTACATCCACGCCGAGCATGACGACGTCGCCGACCTCGAGCGCAGGGCGGATGCGATCGTCGCCGACGACCTGAACGCGATCAGACTGCGGCGGTAGCGGGATGCGGGGCGGCGTCGACCTCGGGGGCACGAAGATCCAGGCGGTCGTCGTCGACGAGAGCCACGCGGTGGCCGGCCAGGAGCGCAGCCCGACGCCGACCTCGGGCGGGCCGACCGCGGTCGTGGCCGCGATCGCCGACACGCTGCGCGGCGCGGCGGAGGCGGCAAACCTCGCGACGAGCTCGCTCGATCGGGTCGGAGTCGGCTCTCCCGGCGCGATCGACCAGGCCGCCGGGACGGTCGCACAGGCGCGCAACCTGCCCGACTGGGAGGGGACGTTCCCGCTCGCGGACGCACTCGCGGCCTCCGTCGGCGCGCCCGTCGCCGTCGAGAACGACGTGCAGGTGGCCGTCATCGGCGAGTTCGAGCTGGGCGCCGGGCGCCCGTACTCCTCCCTGCTCGGCGTCTGGTGGGGAACCGGGGTCGGAGGCGGCCTGATCCTCGACGGCAAGCCCTGGGTCGGGCGCGGAGCGGCCGGCGAGATCGGGCACGTCGTCGTCAAGACCGGCGGCGCGCAATGCCCGTGCGGGCGGCGCGGGTGCCTCGAGGCCTACGCGGGCCGCGGCGCGATGGAGGCCCGCGCCCGCCACCTCGTCGAGCGAGGGCGCAAGACGGAGCTCTTCGACATCATGGAGAAGCACGGGCGCACGAGGCTCACGAGCGGCGTCTGGGCCCGCGCGCTCGATCACGGCGACGACATGGCCACCGCGCTCATCGACCGCGCGATCCGCGCGCTCGGCGCGGGCATCGCCTCGGCGGTCAACCTCCTCGACATCGAGGCGGTCGTGATCGGCGGCGGCCTCGGCACCCGGCTCGGGGAGCCGTACGTCGAGCGCATAGCCGCGGCCATGCAGCCC
Organism: Gaiellaceae bacterium; assembly: GCA_036556565.1. Classification (GTDB taxonomy): domain Bacteria; phylum Actinomycetota; class Thermoleophilia; order Gaiellales; family Gaiellaceae; genus JAIBJN01. Next base: position 3,583 of record DATBJE010000178.1, on the reverse strand, counting down.
CACCTGTTCGTCTCGGAGCGGCCGCCGGCCGTGCTTCCCGCCGGGCTCGGCGACCTCGGCGGCGCGATCGGCGCGACGCTCATCGCCCTGCCCCGAAGCTCGGTCTAGGAGCCCGGGGGCTCGAGCGCCTCGAGCGCCTCGCGCGCGGCCGCCTGCTCGGCGGCCTTCTTCGAAGCGCCGTGGCCGGTGCCGACGACCTTTCCCTCGACGTTCGCGGCGCAGGTGAACCGGCGGTCGTGCGGCGGCCCGTCGACCTCGACGACCGTGTAGACGACGGAGTGGCCGCGGCGGGCGAGCTCCTCCTGGAGCTCCGTCTTGTAGTCGACGTGGCCCTCGAGCGCGTAGTCGATCCGCTCGCGGAAGGCGGCGACGACGGCCCCGCGGATCGCCTCGAACCCGTGCTCGAGGTAGAGCACGCCGAGGCACGCCTCGACGAGGGCGGCGAGGACGTTGCGGTTGGTCGCAAGCCGCTTGACCTCCTGCGGGTCGACGTCGCCGGCGTTCCGCGCGAAGAGCTCGCCGAGCCCGAGGCTCTTGCCAACCACCGCGCAGCTCTGGCGGGAGACGACGTGTGCCCGGATCTTCGCCAGCCTCCCCTCGGCGTACTCGGGGAAGCGGTCGTAGAGCTCCTGCGCGATCGCCAGGCCGAGGACGCTGTCGCCCAGGAACTCGAGCCGCTCGTACGAGTCGGCGCGGCTGTGCGCCCAGGATGCGTGCGTGAACGCCTGCCGCAGGTGCTCGGCGCCGAGCCCCTCGATCAGGGCGAGGAGCTGCTCCGCGCCGTCCCTACTGGTGGGAGGAGATGTAGTCGACTGCCTGGCCGACGGTTTGGATCTGCTGGGCATCCTCGTCCGAGATCTTGATCCCGAACTGGTCTTCGAGCTCCATGATCAGCTCGACGAGGTCGAGCGAGTCGGCGTCGAGATCCTCCTGGAACGAGGCTTCCTCCCTGATCTCGCCTTCGTCCGTCCCGAGCTGATCCACCAGCACGGACTTCACCCGCTCGTAAATCTCCTCGCGCGAAGCTGCCATCAGTGTCCTCTCCTGCCTTTCTCTGGTCGTGGGGTGCCCAGCGGGGCGGCGCCGGATGCTACCACGCATCGCGCCCCGGGTTTAGAACCTCGCGAAATGGGTTCTTACCGCGTCGCCGCCTCGCCGACGCGGGTCTCGAGCCGTGCCGCCACCTGCTCGACGACACCGCCGACGACGCCCCGCGCCGCATAGCGGATCGCGTTCGCGATCGCCGTCCCGGAGGAGTTGCCGTGGGCGATGACGACCAGCCCGCGGAGGCCGAGGAGGTACGCGCCGCCGTAGGTGTCGGGGTCGAGGCGGGTGCGCATCGCCCGGGCGGCGGGGCGGATCAGGAGGCCGCCGAGCTTCCCGCGCGCCGACGCGGTCACCTCCTCGCGGAACGTGTCGAGCGTCGTCTTGATCGTGCCCTCGAGGAGCTTGAGGGCGATGTTCCCCGTGAAACCGTCGCAGACGACGACGTCGGCAGCCCTACGCAGGAGATCGCGGCTCTCGACGTTGCCGACGAACTTCAGGCCGGCGGCGGCGAGCTCCTCGTGCGCCTCGCGGACGAGGCGGTTCCCCTTCTCGGGCTCCTCGCCGATGGAGAGGAGCGCGATGGTCGGGTTGCGGATGCCGGCGACGTCCTCGGCGAAGACGGCGCCCATGTGGGCGAACTGGACGAGGTGCTCGGGCCGCGCGTCGGCGTTCGCGCCCGCGTCGACGAGGATCGACGGCCCGTCGAGCGCGGGAATCGGCACCGCGATCGCCGGCCGGTGGACGTTCGGGAGCCGCCTGATCTCGATGAGCCCGGCGGCGAGGGTGGCGCCGGTGTTCCCCGCCGAGACCAGCGCTTCGGCCTCCCCCTGCCCGACCGCGCGGCACGCGAGGAAGAGCGAGCTCTCGCGCTTCTCGCGCACGGCGTCGGACGGCTTCTCGTCCATCGCCACGACCTGCTCGGCGTGGACGATCTCGAGGTTTCCCGCGAGCGGCTCGAGAACCGCGCGCGGGCCGAAGAGGATGGGCTCGACCTCGGCGGACGCGGCCGCCAGAGCGCCCGCGACGATCTCCTCGGGAGCCCGATCGCCGCCCATGGCGTCGACGGCGACCCGGACGGTCACGTGTGGGTCACTGACCTATGGAGCGGAAGCCCGGAGCGGCTCGACCTCGCGGCCCCGGTAGGTGCCGCACGTCGGGCAAACGTGGTGGGGTCGCTTCGGCTGATGGCACTGCGGGCACTCGACGAGCGCAGGGAGCGACAGGGTGTGCGTCGCCCGCCGCTTGTCGCGGCGCGACTTCGACGTCTTTCGCTTCGGAACGGCCATCGCGGCGGCTGAGTATACCGACAACGGCGGGGGCCCCCGGGTGCGCCGAGCCTGGCTTGTGTTCCACGCGCACACCGGTTTCGGCCATGCCCTTTCCGCAGGCGATGCCGCAACCGGCGGGGCGGGATCGGGCTTGTGCGGTGGAACACAAGCGAGCTCGCTCAGCCGCGCGCCGAGCTGCGTGGGGTAGGGAGTTCTTACAGGCGGTCGCGCAGGTCGGAGAGGGCGGCCCAGCGGGGGTCGCCCTCCTGCTCCCCGTGCGCGTGTGGCTCGCGGTTCAGGTCGCGCCCGCAGACGGGACAGAGCCCCGCGCAGTCCTCGCGGCACAGGATCTTGTCCGGAAGCGCGAGCGCGAGGGCGTCGCGGGCCCACGCCGAGAGGTCGAGCTTGCCCTCGACGAGATAGGGCGTCGTGAGCTCGTCGGACTCCCCCGGGCTCGTCGCCTGATACTCGCGGCTCGCGACGTGAACCGTGACGCCGGCGTCGGCCAGGCAGCGCATGCACGGCCCGACGACGCGCGCGTCGAGCTCGAGCTCGAGCACGAGACCCGAGCTCGTCTGGCCGAGGGTGAGCACGGCCTCCGGGCCCTCCGGGACCGGCACGTAGCGCTGACCGCCGAGCTCGAGCGGCTCGAGGTCCACGCTGCGCACGTCCCGGAACTGCTCGCCCGGGCGCAGCTTCACCGTGCGGACGTTGAACACCGTCACGGCCTCACCGTAGCGAAGGCGGGGAGGACTCCCCGGCGGTGTTAGACGGGCTGCTGCTCGTCGGTCGTCACACCGGCGACGACCGACTCCTGCGAGCGCTCGTGCAGGCGCTCGCGCCCACGGCGGACGGCGCCGAGGAACTTGTCGAGGTTGACCTCGAGGGTCGAGAGGATCGAGTCGGCCCAGTCCTCCATCTCGAGGCGGGTCTCGCGCGCCTGGCGGCGGGCCTCCTCGACGATCTCCTGCGCCTGGCGCTCGGCGAGCTTGACGATCTCGGTCTGCGAGGCCTCGCGAACGGCCTGCTCACGCGCCTCTCCGAGGATGCGGTCGGCCTCGCGCTTGGCCTCCGCGAGCATCTCCTGACGCTCCTTGACGATCCAGCGGGCCTGCTTGATCTCCTCGGGGATCGTCGCGCGCATCTGGTCGAGGATGTCGTAGATCTCCTCGCGGTCGATGCGCACCTGGTCCGTGAGCGGCACGGCCTTCGCGTTGTGCACGAGGTCGTCGAGCTTGTCGATGAGAACGAGGACGTCCATGAAGCCG
>DATBJE010000177.1:0-3472 GCA_036556565.1 Gaiellaceae bacterium | reverse complement strand
GGCTGCAACCTCTACGTCGTCCATGTCTCCTGCAAGGAGGCGATCGACCCGCTCGCGCGCGCGAAGGAGCTCGGCTGGAACGCCTACGGCGAGACCTGCACGCAGTACTTCTTCGTCGACGAGACGTTCCTCGAGCGGCCGAGCTTCGAGGGCGGGAAGTACGTCTACACGCCGCCGCCGCGGGCGAAGGAGAACCAGGAGCACCTGTGGCACGCCGTCTCCACGGACATCCTCTCGGTCATCTCCACGGATCACTGCCCGTTCCGCTGGGCCGACCAGAAGGCGCTCGGCAAGGACGACTTCTCGAAGATCCCCAACGGCGGGCCCGGCATCGAGGACCGGCTGATGATGGTGCACGAGTTCGGCGTCCGCGCCGGGCGGATCTCCCTCAACCGCATGGTCGAGCTGCTGGCCACGAACCCGGCGAAGTTCTTCGGCCTCTACCCGCGCAAGGGCAGGATCGCCGTCGGCTCCGACGCGGACGTCGTCGTCTTCGACCCCGACAGGCGCGTGACGATCTCCGCGGAGCGAAGCCACTCACGGGTCGACTACAACCTCTACGAGGGCACCGAGGTGACCGGCGCGCCGGAGACCGTGCTCGTCCGCGGGAAGGTGATCGTCGACGGCGGCGAGCTCGTCGGGCAGCCCGGGGACGGCCGTTTCGTCAAGCGCGCGCGGTTCGGCGAGCCCCTCACGGCCGCCGCCGGCGCGGCAGCGTAGGGAGGAGGCGCGATGTTCGGCATCTCCGTCGGCGGGATCCTCGTCATCGTCGGCATCGTGGTGGCGCTCGTCTGGAGCTTCTGGCTCGGGCTGATCGTGGCCCTGATCGGCCTCGTCGCCTTCGGCGGCTTCGCCCGCGGCAAGTGGTACTGACGCAGCGCTGACGCGCGGCTCTCCAAGCGTCACGCCCTCGTGCAGCTTGTGTTTCACACGCACAAGCTTCTTTCCGCCACCCTCGGCGGGTGGCCTTCCACCCGCCGGTGCACCCGGAGTTCGTGCTCGCGCTCCGCGTTCTCGACGCGTTCGGCATGCCCTACGCCGAGGCCTGGCGGCTGCTTCGGCCCGTTTCCGCGCGGCTCGGCGTCCCGCGGCCGAGCTACTCGAGCTTCCGGCGCATCCTGATCGCCGAGCGGGAGCGCAAACAGGAGAACGCGGACCTTCTGGACGTGCTCCTCGCGGACCTGTTCAGGGGGCGCTTTCCGTACAGGTTCGTGGAACACAAGGTCATCGGGGAGCCTCTTCGCGAGGTCGCCGTCTAGGGCTGGTGCTAGGCGGTGCGGAGCCAGGTGGCGCAGGCGAGGATCGCCTCGTCGTGGCCGTCGTCGTCGAGGCCCCAGGCGAGCGCGTGGGCGACTCCCCAGCCGCGCATGCGCTCGCGGTCGAGCCCGAGCTCGGCCGCGAGCAGGTCGAGGCGGCGCCGGACGCGGCGCGCCGGCGCTGGATCGCGCGCGAGCTCGCCCCGGCGGTCGCGGAGGAGCGAGGCGACGTCGAGCTCCCGCTCCCCCACGAGCGGCTTCGGGTCGATCGCGAGCCACGGCTCGCGGTCGGCGCGAAGGACGTTGCCGCCGTGGAAGTCCTGGTGGACGACGACCGGCTCGCCCTGCTCCGGCCCGGCCGCCTGCAGGAACGTGACGGCCTCGTCGAGGAGCCAGCGCCCGCACGGCCGGCCGGCTCGCTCCCAGCGCGCCGGCAGCTCGTCGGCCCAGCGCGCCGCCTCGTCCGCGAGCAGCCGGAACGGGTGCTGGGCCGGGGCGGGTCGCCAGAGGAGCCGGAGGACGCCGGCGGCGATCCGGTTCGCCTCGTCCTCGTCCGCGATCTCCCAGAGGGTCGTCCCCGGGGCGCACCGCTCGACGAGCAGCGCGCGCAGGTCCGAATCGGACTCGAGGAGCCGCACGGCCCCGGAGCCGTCCCAGAGCCCGAGGGCGTCGGCCTCGTGCTCGCTCTCCGCCTCGGGGAAATTGACCTTCAGGACGGCGTGGCGACCGTCCGGGAGCCGCGCGGGAGCGACCCACGAGATGTGGCCTCCGAACGGCCGGCCGACGTCGAGGGACCACCGCGCCGCACACGCCTCGACGATGCCGGGAAGCCGGTCGAGCCAGTCCGCTCCTCCCGGGCGGCCGCGCCACCACCCGAGGCTCTCGGGAACGCTCAAACAGGCAGGCCCGGGCGGACGAGGCGGGCCGGCCGCTCGAGGCCGGCGTCGTTCACGCTCGGGTTGACCGGCTCGGCGAGCGGAGGCGCGTCGTAGGAGCGCCGCGTGCGCTCGGGGGCAGGCGTCCCGTAGAGCGTCGTCCGCTGCCGCGGGGCGCGGCCGGCTCCGCGGATCGCGTCCTCCATGCGCTCGGGCGGCATCTCCTGCCCGTGCGTGGCGCCGGCCGCCCGCGAGATCGACTCGTTCATGAGCGTCCCGCCGAGGTCGTTGGCGCCCGCGCGGAGCGCCGCCCGGGCGCCGTCGAGCCCGAGCTTCACCCAGGACGCCTGGACGTTCGTGATCCACGGATGGAGGGCGAGCCGCGGCACGGCGTGCATGAGCACCGCCTCGCGGAAGGTCGGCCCGGGCCGCGCCCGCCCGTGGAGGAAGATCGGCGCCTCCATGTGGACGAAGGGCAGCGGCACGAACTCGGTGAAGCCGCCCGTCCGCTGCTGCTGCTCCCGCAGGGCGAGGACATGCCGCGCCCAGCTCCGCGGGCCCTCGACGGCGCCGAACATGATCGTGGTCGTCGAGCGCAGCCCGGCCCGGTGCGCCGTGTCGTGCACGTCCAGCCACTGGTCGGTGGTCACCTTGTCCGGGCAGAGCACCTGCCTGACCTCGTCGTCGAGGATCTCGGCCGCCGTGCCGGGGAGGGACGCGAGCCCGACGTCGCGCAGCCGCTCGAGGTAGTCCGCCAGCGGCAGCTCGAGCGTCGCCGCCCCCTGCCAGACCTCGAGCGCCGAGAACGCGTGCACGTGGAGGTCGGGGAGCTCGTCCTTGACCGCCGTGCAGATGTCGAGGTACGTCTGGCCGGTGAAGGCGGGATGGATGCCGCCCTGCAGGCAGATCTCGACGGCGCCGCGGTCCCAGGCCTCGCGCGCGCGCCGCACGATCTCCTCGAGCGGGACGAGGTACGGCTTCCCGCGGAGGTTCTCCGCGAGCTTGCCCTTGGAGAACGCGCAGAACCCGCAGCGGAAGTAGCACACGTTCGTGTAGTTGACGTTGCGGGTGACGACGTAGGTGACGGCGTCGCCGCAGACCTCGCGGCGGAGCTCGTCGGCGGCCGGGATCACCGCGCCCAGGTCGGCGCCGCGGGCCTCGAAGAGCGCGGTCACGTCGTCCTCGTCGAGCTCGACCCCGTCGCGGACCTTCGCGAGCGCCGTTGCCACGGGCTCGGACACGGGCCGTCTGCCCACGGTCCGGAGCCCGGGCGCGCGGAAGGACGTGCCCGCGGCCCACGACTCCTCGCGCGCGAGGCCCGAGGCGTCGGCGTGGCGGAGG
>DATBJE010000176.1:0-2739 GCA_036556565.1 Gaiellaceae bacterium | reverse complement strand
CGCGTCACCGGCTACGACGTCCCCTTCCCCTACTGGTCGATCGAGCACGAGTACCTGCCCTCGCCGGAGCGGGTGGCCGCAGCCGCGCGCCGGGTCCTCGCGTTCTAGCCATGCCCTACGAGCTGACCCTTCCGGATCTGGGCGAGGGCGTCGCCGAGGGCGAGATCGCGCGCTGGCTCGTCCAGGTCGGCCAGCACGTCGAGGAGGACGACCCGCTCGTCGAGATCCAGACCGACAAGACGACCGTCGAGATCCCGTCGCCGCGGGCCGGCACCGTCTCGCGCATCCTGGTCGCCGAGGGCGACCTCGTCCCCGTCGGCACCCCCCTCGTCCTCATCGGCGAGGGCGAGGCGCCGGAGGCGCCGGCGCCGGCACGGTCGGCCGCACAGGCGCGCGCGACGCCTCTCGTCCGCCGCATCGCCGCCGAGCTCGGGGTCGACCTCGCGGCGATCACGCCGACGGGGGCCGGCGGCAGCGTGACCCAGGAGGACGTCCGGGCCGCCGCAGGCTCGACCGGCGCAGGCGAGGAAGGGCGGCGCGTCAAGCTCCGCGGCGTGCGGCGGCTGATCGCGCGGCACCTCGCCACCTCGCACCGCGAGGTCCCCGCCGTCACCGTCGTCGAGGAGTGCGACGTGACGACGCTCTCGGCGGAGCGCGGCGAGCGCTCCTACCTGCCGTACCTCGTCCAGGCTGCGGTCGCGGGGCTGCGGGAGGTCCCGGAGCTGAACGCGACGCTCGACCGCGACGAGATCGTCTACTGGGAGCGGTTCGACATCGGGCTCGCGGTCCAAACCGAGGAAGGCCTCGTCGTCCCCGTGCTGCGGAACGCCGACGGGCTGGGCCTGGACGAGCTCGAGGCCGAGGCGCGTCGCCTGGCCGAGGGCGCGCGGGCGGGCACCCTCGAGCCGGCCGAGCTCAAGGGCTCGACGTTCACGGTCACGAGCGCCGGGCGGCTCGCGGGGCTCTTCGCGACGCCGCTCGTCAACTACCCCGAGGTCGGCATCCTCGGCCTCCACCGCATCTCCTCGCGGCCCGCGGTCGTCGGCGGGGAGATCGTCGCCCGCGAGATCGGCTGGCTCTCCTGCACGTTCGACCACCGCGTCGTCGACGGCGCCCGGGCGAGCGCCTTCCTCCTCGAGGTCGTGCGCAGGCTCGAGGAGCCCGGCGGCGCGAAGCCCCCGGGCTCCTCGTCCTGACCCCAGCCTAGCCCCGCCCGAGCTGGCCGCGGATCTCGCCGCCGGGGAACATCTCCGAGTGGACGTTCGCGTAGGTCACGCCGGCCTTGATCGCGCGCACGAGCTCGTCGAACTCGCCCGCGGCGATCCCCTGGCCGGCCGGGCCCACGATGTCCGCCGGGACGATCGTGCCGGTGACCATCGCCTCGCCGTCGTTGCCGGCCGGGCACGCCGGCTTCCCGCCTCCGCCGCAGAAGAACGCGGAGACGCCGCCGTTCACGTCCTTCTGGCCGAGGTGGATGTGCGCGAACAGGCTCGGCGTGCTCAGGTCGCGGAACCTCAGCCTGAACGTGATCACCTGGTCGTCCTCGTCGACCCGGAGCTTCACGCTTCCGGAGGCGCCCGTCGAGATCGACGGCGCCTCCCTGAAGCCCTTGAGCTTGGCCGCGAAGGCCTTGCTCTTTCCCCCGCTGGCGCCCGCCAGGGACGCGACCAGGAGCCCGGCCGCGAGAACGGCGATTCCCAGCGCTGCGAAGCGAATGCGCATGTGCATGTGCCTACCTCCCCCTCGTTTCCCTCCTCGGTGAGGTCTACGCCGAGCGCCCGCGTTCCGGATTGCCCGGCAGCGGGACGAACTGGACGCTCGGACGCCGGCGTCCTTCCTGGGGGAAGAGCTCCATGAGGTCGTAGGCCTCCTGGGGGAGGCCGACCTCGACGGGGAGCCCGAGGGCCTGCGCCTCCTTCACGGTGATCGGGTCGTCGTGCGTGTAGTGCCCGCCGGCGAGCTCCTCGGCCAGGGTCTCGGCCCCGTCGGCGCCCATCCGGTCGACCACGAGGCCCGTGACCACCTGCTTCATGTGGCGGAGTGCCTTCTCCGCGACGTCGGCCATGAGGAGCGTGCGATCGTCGAGCTGCTCGATCGGCTTCGTGCCGACGACGCGGACGAGCGCGGCCGCGGGCACGTCGCCGAGCTGCGGGTCGACCGGGCCGAGGACGGCCGCCTCGTCCATGCGGATCTCGTCGGCCGCGAGCGCGAGGAGCGTTCCCCCCGACATCGCGTAGTGGGGAACGAGGACGGTGACCTTGCCCGTGTGGGCCTTGAGCGCGTAGGCGATCTGCTCCGAGGCGAGAACGAGCCCACCGGGTGTGTGGAGGAGCAGGTCGAGCGGGGCCGCGTCGGGCGTCTGGCGCACGATCCGGAGGACGGCCTCGGAGTCCTCGATGTCGATGAAGCGGTAGAAGGGCACGCCGAGGACGCCGACCGTCTCCTGCCGGTGGATCAGGGCGATGAGGCGCGTGCCGCCGCGCGCGCGCTCGAGCGCCCGGAGCGCACGGCCGCGCCGCGCTTGGAGCGCCCGCCGCGAGAGGACGGGAACGACGAGCAGGACGATGATCCCGATGGCGAGGACGGCGCCGAGGTCGATGCGCCGAGGATACGGAGGCACGCGGCTAGACTCACGACCGTGGACGGTCCCCTCGACTGGTACCTGCTCGGCGTCGTGCTGGGCCTCGGCGTCGCCGTCGGCATCGCCGCGGTCGGCGCCCTCCGGAGCCCGTGGTGGGC
>DATBJE010000175.1:0-4532 GCA_036556565.1 Gaiellaceae bacterium | reverse complement strand
CTTGCACGCGAGGACGGCGCGCCCGTCCATCCGCATCCCGCACGAGCCGCAGATCATCATGCGGCAGCTCTTGCGGTACGAGAGCGTCCCGTCGACCTGGTCCTTGACGATGTCGAGCACGTCGAGGAGGCAGGCCCATTCGGGCGCCTCGACCTCGAAGTGCTCGAGCTTCCGCTCGCCCGACTCGGGATCGAACCTCCAGATCTTGAGGGCTACGTCCACACGGTCTCCTTAGAGTTCGAATCGGAATGAACATTCGTCGACGCGGCGGCACAAGGTCTCATTTCGATTCGCGCTCTCAATACGTGCGCTCCATGGGCTCCCACTTGGTCACGCGCACGGGCTCCCAGGTGAGCTGCGGCCGCCCGTCCACCCACGTCGTGAGCGTGTGCTGCATGAAGCTCTCGTCGTCGCGCTCGGGGTAGTCGTACGGGCGCGCGTGCGCGCCGCGGCTCTCCTTGCGCGCGAGGCCGGCCTCGACCATGCACGCCGCCAGGGGCAGCAGGAAGCCGAGCTCGAGCGCCTGCGTGAGGTCGTTGTTGAAGACCGGCCCCTTGTCGTCGACGACGACGCGCTCGTAGCGCTCCCGCAGGCCGGCGATGATCTCGCCCTGGCGCTGCATCTGCTCCTCGCGCCGGAAGACGCCGAAGTTCTCGTGCATCGTCGTCGCCATCTCGTCGCGGATCGCGTGCGGCCGCTCGCCCTCGCTGCGGTCGAGGAGCCGCTGCACGTCGCGCTCGGCGTCGGCGAGCGCAGAGGCCGGCGGCGCGACGACGGTGTGGGAGAGCGCCCACTCGGCGGCCGCGCGCCCGGAGCGCTTTCCGAAGGTGATCGTCTCCATGAGCGCGTTCCCGCCCAGGCGGTTCGCCCCGTGCACCGAGACGCACGCGCACTCGCCCGCCGCGTAGAGCCCCGCGAGGACGGTCTTGCCGTCGACGTCGGTGTCCACGCCGCCCATGTGGTAGTGGGAGCCCGGCCGCACCGGGATCGGCTCGTGGATCGGGTCGACGCCCGCGAAGACCATGGAGAGCTCCCTCGTCCCGTGCAGCCGCTCGATGATGCGATCGGCGCCGAGGTGGCGGAGGTCGAGGAGGACGTTCCCGTCGACGCCGCGGCCCTCGTCGATCTCGGTCTGCTCGGCGCGCGAGATGACGTCGCGGCTCGCGAGCTCCATGGCGTTCGGCGCGTAGCGCTCGAGGAAGCGCTCGCCGTCCGCGTTCAGCAGGTAGGCGCCCTCGCCGCGGCAGCCCTCCGTGATCAGCACGCCCGAAGGCGAGAGCGTCGTCGGGTGGAACTGCATCATCTCCATGTCCTCGAGCGGCACGCCGAGCTCGAGCGCCATCGCCATCCCGTCGCCGGTGCACGCGTAGGCGTTCGTCGTGCCCGTGTAGAGGCGGCCCGCGCCCCCGGTCGCGAGGATGACGGTCTTGGCGCCGACAAGCTTGAGCCCGCCCTCGAGGAGGTCCCAGCAGATGACGCCCTGGCAGCGCCCGTCGTCCTCGACGAGCCTCCAGGCGAACCACTCCTCGTAGACGGTGAGGTCGCGCTTCATCACCTGCTCGTAGAGCACGTGGATGAGCACGTGTCCGGTGATGTCCGCGGCGTAGGCCGTCCGCGGCTCGCCCGCGGCGCCGAAGGGACGCTGCGCGATGCGCCCGTCCTCGGTGCGCGAGAAGACCGCGCCCCAGTGCTCGAGCTGGTACACGTCGCCGGGCGCCTCGTCGCAGAGGACCTGGATCGCGTCCTGGTCGCCCAGGTAGTCCGACCCCTTGACCGTGTCGAACGCGTGCTTCTCGGGATCGTCCTCCGATGCGTTCCCGAGCGCGGCGTTGATCCCGCCCTCGGCCGCTCCCGAGTGGCTGCGGACGGGATGGATCTTCGAGATGAGGGCGACGTCGGCGCCCGCGTCGAAGGCCTCGATGGCCGCGCGCATGCCGGCGCAACCGGCACCGACGATGAGGACGTCGTGCTTCGCTTCCACCGCCAGGGAAGCTATACGAAACGCCCGCGGGAGCGCGTCGGGCTCCGTTAGGATTTCCCCGCGATGGCCAAGATGGCGTTCCAGCTGCCCCGGGCGGCGAAACTGATCGAGAACCCGAGCGAGGAGGAGCTCCAGCAGCTCACCGCGAGGATGCCGACGGCGCAGTGGACGAGGTACGGGAACGTCAACGTCCAGACGGAGGTTCTCGCCCGCTCGACACCCTCGACGTTCATCGTCACCGACCACCCCGAGCCGGGGATCACCAACTCGGTCTCGCGCGAGCACGCGGCCGAGTGGGTGCAGATCCAGGACGCCTACATCGCCGAGCAGGAGATGATCCTGCTCGACGGCTGGCTCGGCGCGCAGCCCGAGTTCCGCATCCCCGTTCGGCTCTACATCGAGGCCGCGAACGCAAACATCGCGGGAATGCAACGGCAGCTCTGGTTCCCCGTCGACGACCCTGACAGCTTCGAGCCGGAGCTCACCGTCGTCTACACGCCGAACCTCGTCGCCGAGGGCTGGCCCGACGACCGGCTCATCCTCGTCGACCTCGACCAGGGCGTGAACCGGGTCTTCAACTCCGACTACTTCGGCGAGTCGAAGAAGGGGATCCTGCGGATGTGGAACAAGCTCGTCTACGACCGCGGCGGCATCCCGCTCCACGCGGGTTGCAAGGTGATCCCCACCGACCGCGGGGAGCGCGTCGCCATGATCGTCGGGCTCTCGGGGACGGGCAAGACGACCACGACCTTCACGCGCCAGAACGGCTCCCTCCCCGTGCAGGACGACTTCGTCGCCTGGATGCCCGACGGCCGCGTCTACGCGACCGAGAACGGCTGCTTCGCCAAGACGTTCGCCCTGAACCCCGAGGACGAGCCGGCCATCCACGGCGCGGTCACGCAGCCGCGCTCCTACCTGGAGAACGTCTCGCAGACCGGCGACGAGGTCGACTTCTACGACGAGACCTACACGAAGAACGGGCGCGCCACGTTCCCGTTCGACGTGATCGAGTCCGCGGCCACGCGCCCGATCGACCAGGCCGACTTCCTGCTCGTCCTCAACCGGAACGAGGGCATCATCCCGGCAGTCGCGAAGCTCGAGGGGCCGCTGGCAGCGGCCTTCTTCATGCTGGGCGAGACGACCGGCACGGCCGCCGGGGGCGCCGCGGAGGAGGGCAAGTTCCTGCGCGTGCCCGGCACGAACCCCTTCTTCCCGCTCCCGCACGACTACCAGGGGAACCGCTTCCTCGAGCTCCTCGCGGAGCACCAGCTCGAGGTCTATCTCATGAACACGGGCAGCGTGGGCGGCCCCGTCGCCGACGAGCGCTCCCGCAAGGTGCGGATCCCCCACTCCTCGGCGATCGTCAAGGGCATCGCCGAGGGGACGATCGAGTGGGAGCACGACCCCGACTTCGGCTACAAGGTCGCGCGCCACGTTCCCGGGATCGACGCCGAGGACGAGGCGGTGCTGCGGCCGCGCGAGCTCTACGAGTCTCAGGGGCGCGGCGACGAGTACGCCGCGCAGGTCGATCGCCTCCATCGCGAGCGGCGCGAGTTCCTCTCCAGCTTCGAGAGCCTCACGGCCGAGATTGTCGACGCCGTCGGGTAGCGCGGTCCCGCTCGGCTTCGTCGGCCTCGGCTCCATGGGGAGCCGCATCGCCGCGCGGCTCGTGGCCGCGGGCAACGAGGTGCACGCCTGGAACCGGACACCCGGCAAGATGACCGGCGAGCTCGTCGAACAAGGGTCGGCCGCAGACGTCGCCCGCGCCTCGGACGTGGTCTTCTCCATGGTCACGGACACGGCGGCCGTGCAGGAGATCGTCGCGGGGCCCGGCGGACTGCTGGAAGGGCTGCGGCCCGGCGCCGTCATCGTCGAGATGAGCACGATCGACCCGGCCGCGAGCGCCGCGCTCGCCGCGGACGTGGCCGCGGCCGGCGGGTTCCTGCTGGACGCGCCCGTGTCGGGGAGCCTCGCCACGCTCGAAGCGGGGCAGCTCTCGATCATGGTCGGCGGGGACGAGGCGGCCTACGAGCGCGTCCGGCCGTTCCTCCTCCAGATCGGGCCGAAGGTGATGCGGATCGGGGACAACGGCCAGGCGTTGATCGTGAAGCTCGCCATCAACAACACGCTCGTCGCCGAGATGGTCGCCTTCTGCGAGAACGTGGCCATGGCCGAAAAGGGCGGGGTGAAGCGCGAGGTGGCGGTCGAGGCGCTGCTCCAGAGCGTCGTCTCCTCGCCGATGCTCGCCTACCGGGGGCCGTTCGTCCTCGAGGGGAACATGCCGGCCGAGGCCTGGTCGAACGTGAACCTCCAGCAGAAGGACATGAGCCTCGGGCTCGCGACCGGGAAGCGGCTGGCAACGCCGCTTCCCACGTCCTCGGCGGCGAACGAGCTCCTGACGGCCGCGCGCGGCATGGGTCTCGAGCAGTACGATTTCTCGGTGGTCTACGAGGTCTTCCGCGCGCTGAACGGGCTGGGCGGCCGGCGCGAGCCCGGGCAAGGCTGATGCCGCGCTCCCGCACGCGCGTCGAGGACGTCCCGCTCGTCCAGG
>DATBJE010000174.1:0-7826 GCA_036556565.1 Gaiellaceae bacterium | reverse complement strand
CGCGTCCCGCTCGGCCTCGAAACGCACCGAGGTGACGTCGCCCAGGTCCTCGCCGTCCGCCTGGAGCGGCGTGGCGACGTCGCACTCGATCTCGACCTCGTCGAGATCGTGGAGGTAGAGCGTCCGGGGCGAGCCGACCTGCCCCCGGCCCGTGAGCGCCCACACGGCGAGCCGCGGCAGGTGCCACGGGGCGATCGCGCGTGGGGCGACGAGGTCGAGCCCGAGCTCGAAGCGCGCCTCCGGCGCCGCGTGCACGGGCAGCGCGCCGACGTACGTGTACGGGTCGCAGTTGGCGACGAGGGCGAAGGCGACCCGGTCGCGGCCGAGCACGGTCATCGCCGGCTCCAGGCGCCCCCGACGGCGGGAGAGGATCCCCGCGAGCGCCCGCGCGTAGGCCACGTCCCCCGGCCTCTTGTCGTCGTGGCGCCCGAGCTCGTCGACCCCGCGGACGAGCTCGGCGTCGAGCCCCACGCCCGCGGCGAACGTGAAGCGGCGACCGTTGACCCGGCCGAGGGAGATCCGCCGCTCGGCGTTCGAGCCTGCGAGCGCGCGGGCGCACTCGAGGGGGTCGCGCGGGAGGCCCAGCGCCCGCGGCAGGACGCTCGACGCCCCGCCGGGAAGGAAGCCGACGGCGACGTCGTCCTCGAGCCCGTTGACGACCTCGTTGTAGGCGCCGTCGCCGCCGAAGACGTAGATCCGCTCGGAGCTCCCCGACGCCTCGGCTGCGAGCTCGGCCGCGTGCCTCGCCCGCTCCGTGAGCATCGTCTCGACGCTCTCGCCGCCGGCGCGAAGAGCCCGTTCCACCTCGACCGTGAGCTCGGGCGTGACGAGAGTCGCCCGCGGGTTGACGATCAGCGCCGCGCTCGCCAAGGCGCCCTCACTGTACTCAGACCGGGGTCGAGTAGCCGCGCATCCCGTCGACCAGGAGCGCGTAGAAGGCGTCGGCGACCGCGTCCGTGTCGGTCCCCGGGCGGAGCCACGTGAAGGCCCAGTTCGCCGCGGAGAGGAGAAGGAGCGCCGCGACGCCCTCGTCCAGGTCGGAGCGGAGCTCGCCGAGGTCGCGGCCCTCGCGGAAGAGCGCGCGCACCCGCTCCTCGTACCGGCGCCGCTCCGCCACGATCTCGTCGCGCCGCTCGCCCTCGAGGTAGCGCCACTCGCGCACGAAGACGGTCGCGAGCTCGAGCTGCTCCGCGACGACGCGGAGGTGCCCGCGCAGCGCGAGCCGCAGCTTCTCGGTCGGCGGCAGCTCCTCGGGGATCGCGTCGAGCGCCACGTGGAACGCGTCGGCGCCCTCGCGCATGATCTCGTAGAGGAGGTCCTGCTTGCCGGAGATGTGGGCGTAGAGCGAGCCCTTCTGGACGCCGATGGCATCCGCGAGCGCGCCGATGGAGGTGCCGTGGTAGCCCTTCTCGGCGAAGAGGCGGGCGGCCTCGCGGGAGAGCTCGTCGCGACGGCCCATGGTAGGCTGAATCCTAACGATCGTTTGGTTGGGAGGCGCCGTGCGAGACCGCCGAGACGAGGACGAGTTCCGCGCCTACGTGCAGGATGGCGGTCTGGTGGAGACGGGCGACGAGATGCCGGGCGCCTACCGACAGGCGCTCATCAAGTTCATCGAGATGCACGGGAACTCGGAGCTCATGGGCGTCCTGCCGGAGCGCGAGTGGATCCTCCGCGCGCCGACGCTCCAGCGCAAGCTCGCCCTCACGGCCAAGGTGCAGGACGAGGTCGGCCACGCCCAGCTCATCTACCGCGTCGTCGAGGACCTCGGCAAGCCGCGTGAGGCCTGCCTCGACGACCTCGTCGCCGGCCGGACGAAGTTCCACAACGTCTTCCACTACCCCACGCGGACCTGGGGCGACGTCGGCGTCATCGCCTGGCTCGTGGACGCGGCGGCGATCATCTCCCAGAAGGCGCTCCTCAAGTGCTCCTACGCCCCGTACGCCCGGATCATGAAGAAGATCTGCTGGGAGGAGTCGTTCCACATCCTCCACGGCCGCGACGTCGTCCTGACGATGATGACCGGCGCCGAGGAGCAGCGCGGGCTCGTGCAGGAGGCCCTCGACCGCTGGTGGGGGCCGCTCATGCAGTTCCACGGCAACCCGACGCCGGCCGAGGACGACCCGATGGTGCAGTGGCGCATCAAGAGCCAGGCCAACGAGGACGCGCGCCAGCAGTTCCTCGACGGCTACGTGCCCCAGATCCGCGAGCTCGGCCTCACGGTTCCGGACCCGGCCCTCGCGAAGGACGAGAAGACGGGCCGGTGGCGCTACACCGAGCCCGACTGGGAGGAGCTCCGGTGGGTCGTGACCGGCCACGGGCCGGAGACCGAGCGGCGGCTCGGGTTTCGCCGGGCCTCCCGCGACGAGACGGCCTGGGTCCGGCGCGCGATCCTGGCGGACGCAGCGTGATCTTCGAGGTGTTCAGGCAGGAGCGGGACGGGCAGCCGCTCCAGCACGGCGGCTCCCTCGAGGCGCCGAACCGCGAGTTCGCGGAGGCCTACGCGATCGAGTTCTACGGCCGACGGAACGAGTCCGTCGCTCTCTGGGTCGTGCCGCGCGAGGCCGTGGTCGAGATCGAGGACCCGTACGTGGCGGACGTCTTCGACCGCGACTACCGGCGCGTCGACGGCTACTCGCTCAAGGTCAAGCTCAGGGAGGCCCGTGAGCGCGCAGACGCTGCTCGACCTGGCGGATGACGAGCTCGTCCTCGGCTGGCGCGACTCCGAGTGGACCGGGATCGCACCGTACCTCGAGGAGGACGTCGCCTTCTCGTCGATCGCGCAGGGCGAGATCGGCCATGCCCGCGCGCTCTACGAGCTGGCCGCGCGCGAGCTCGGGACCGATGCCGACGCGCTCGCGTTCGACCGCGACCCGGACGAGTACCGGTGCCACCCGCTCGTCGAGCTCCGGCTCGTGCACGACTGGGCGGCGACGATCGCGCGCCACTGGCTCTACGAGACCGCCGACGCGCTGCGCATTGCGAGGCTGAAGGCCGCGCCCGACCCCGAGGTCGCCGGCCTCGCCGGGCGCATCGAGCGGGAGGAGGCCTACCACCGCATGCACGCGCAGATGTGGGCCGACCGCCTGCGGGCCTCGGCCGAGCGCCCCCGGTTCGAGGCGGCGGCCGACGAGCTCTGGCCGTACGCCCTGGGGCTCCTCGACGACGAGCTGCGCGGCCCCCTCTGCGAGGATCTCGGGCGCGAGCCGGTCGAGCCGGTCGACCGCGGTGGGCACACCGAGGAGCTGCAGCCGCTCTGGGAGGAGATGACGATGGTGCGGCGCTCCGTCCCGGGGGCGACATGGTGAGCGCCGAGCAGGTCTGGGACGCGCTCGCCGCCGTCCCCGACCCCGAGATCCCCGTCGTCTCGCTCGTCGACCTCGGCGTCGTGCACGACGTCGACGTGGCGGGGGACCGCGTCCGCGTGCGGCTCCTCCCCACCTTCCTCGGCTGCCCGGCCCTCGAGGTGATGAGGAGCCAGGCGGCGGAGGCCGTGCGCGCGCTCGGCGCCGAGCCGCAGGTCGAGGTCGTGGTCGACGAGGACTGGTCGACGGATCGGATCACCGAGGCCGGCCGTCGCAAGCTTCACGAGTCCGGCTTCGCGCCGCCCGAGGCCCGCGGCAGCGCCCCGCCGACGCTCGTCCAGCTCGAGCGGCACGCGTTCCGCTGCCCCTACTGCGGCTCGACCGACACGCGGCTCGAGAACATCTTCGGGCCGACCCCGTGCCGCTCGATCCGCTACTGCGCGACCTGCCGCCAGCCCTTCGAGCAGTTCAAGACGATCTAGCGTCCGCCGCCCGACGGCGTCCGCGCGGCTCACTAGCCTGTTCGGATGCCGGGTAGCGAGCGCCTGCCGGCTCTCGGAGCTCGAGGTCGCTCGAGGATTCTCCGCCTGGCCCTCCTCGCAGCTGTGGCCGCGCTCGTCGTGACCGCCGGCGGTGCGGCGGCGCCGGCCAACAAGACGATTCACGGCTGCGTCGAGACCCAGGGCGGGTTCCTGACCCGACTGGACATCAAGCTGCGGCGCGGGCGCTGCCCCGAGGGCATGAAGCCGATCAAGTGGAACCGCAGAGGCCCGCGCGGGCCCGCCGGGCCACAGGGAGCGGTGGGTGCCGCCGGGCCACAGGGGGCGCAGGGCCTGCAGGGCGATCCGGGCGCTCAGGGCGATCCGGGCGCTCAGGGCCCGCAGGGCGATCCCGGCCCACAGGGGCCGCAGGGTCTCCAGGGTCTTCAGGGCGACCCGGGTCCGCAGGGCGATCCCGGCCCGCAAGGCGATCCCGGGCCGCAAGGCGATCCGGGGCCGCAGGGCCTCCAGGGCGATCCGGGGCCGGCGGGCGCCACGCTCGTCACGGGCACGCCCGTCACCTCGGCGGCGAACGCGCCGCGGAACACGACGGTCACCGCAACCGCGTCCTGTGCCGTGGGGAAGGTGGTGCTGGGCGGCGGTGCCCTCGTGACGACGACGGCGGCCCAGAAGGAGCGCGCCCAGCTCGTCTCCTCGTACCCGAGCGCGGCCGGCACCTGGACGACGATCGGCGTCGTCTCCATTGCCGCGCTCGGCGGTGGCCAGACCATGACGGTCACCGCCTACGCCCTCTGCTCCCTGTAAGAACCCCATTTCGGAATGCGGCTCAGTGCTTCATTTCGAAAGGGGTTCTAGGCGGGCCCGTCCATCCCGCTCGTCCGAGACGCGAGCTTCCATACGCGGCTCATACGCCTCCCCCTTCCCATCCATGCGAACCTCGACCACTCTGAGAAGCACGGCGGCCCGAACGCCGAGGCACGGCCGGCTCCAAGCCGGCCGTTTCTCTGGGGCGGCCTTACTGCCCCGTGAAACGGGCGTCGCGCTTCTCGAGGAACGCCGCGACGCCCTCGGCGAAGTCGTCGGTGCCCGTCGCCGCGAGCTGGAGCTGCGCCTCGCGCTCGAGCTGGGCCTCGAGCCGGGTGCCGGCGGCGCCCTCGAGGAGCCGCTTGGTCATCCCGATCGCACGGGTCGGCAGCGCGGCGAGCTCGGCGGCGCGCTCCTGCGTCCGCGCGAGGGCCCCGTCCGCGGGAACCACCTCCGAGACGAGCCCCCAGGCGAGCGCCTCGTCGGCGGCGAGTCGCCTCCCCGAGCAGAACCAGTCGAACGCCCTCGCGTAGCCGACGAGGCGCGGCACGAGCCACGACCCGCCCGTGTCGGGAACGAGGCCGACCTTGACGAAGGCGGGGACGAACACGGCCCCCTCGGCGGCGACCCTCAGGTCGCAGGCGCACGCGAGCGAGACGCCGGCGCCCGCCGCGGCGCCGTTGACCGCCGCCAGGACGGGCTTCTCGAGCCGGCGGAGGCCGAGCGCGTGGCGGTTCCAGCGCTCGCGCAGGAGCGCTGCGACATCGCGGTCTCCCCCGCGCAGCTCCGCGAGGTCCTGCCCGACGCAGAAGCCGCGGCCGGCTCCGGTCAGGACGACGGCGCGCACGCCCTGATCGGATGCCTCCCTGAGCGCCGCCGCGAACGCCTCGTGCATCGCGGCGTCGAAGGCGTTGAGCTTGTCCGGCCGATCGAGGACGACGGTCAGGACCGAACCGTCGCGGGTCGTCTCGACCTCAGGCATGTCCGTCCTCGGTAGACCTCGACGTGTCCGCTAGCGTGAACGCGATGGCCGATCTTACGTTCATCTCCTCCGAGGAGGTCACCGGGGCCGAGGCGCTCGATGCCTACTCGCATGCCGTGATCGCCGTCGCCGAGCGGCTCTCTCCCTCCGTCGCGAACCTCCGCGTGTCGCGCAAGGTCCGCGGCGGCCGCGTCGCCACCGGCGGCGGCAGCGGCGTCGTGATCACGCCGGACGGCTTCATGCTCACCTCGGCGCACGTGGTCGCCGGCTCGAAGGGAGCCGTCGAGGCCTCGTTCGTCGACGGGCGCGAGATCTCGGCCGAGGTCGTCGGCGCCGACCCGCTCTCCGATCTCGCCGTGCTCCGCTCGCAGGCCTCAGACCTCGTCCCCGCCGAGCTCGGCGACGCGGAGGCGCTGCGCGTCGGCCAGCTCGTCGTCGCCATCGGCAACCCGAACGGCTTCGCGGGCTCCGTCACGGCCGGCGTCGTCTCCGCGCTCGGGCGCTCGCTGCCGGTGCGTTCGCGCTCGGCCGGGCGGATCGTCGAGAACGTCATCCAGACGGACGCGGCCCTCAACCCGGGAAACTCCGGCGGCGCGCTCGCGGACGGTCGCGGCTGCGTCGTCGGCATCAACACGGCGGTGGCCGGCGTCGGGCTCGGGCTCGCGGTGCCCATCAACGAGACGACGCGGAAGATCGTCGGCGCGCTCATGCGCGAGGGGCGCTTCACCCGCGCGTACATCGGCATCGCCGGCGGCTCGCGCCCGCTCCCACCCCGCCTCGCGCGCGAGCTCGACCGCCGCGACTGCGTGGAGGTCGTGGAGGTCGTCGAGGGCAGCCCCGCGGCCCGGGCCGGCCTGCGCGCGGAAGACCTGATCGTCGCGGTGGACGGCACGCCCGTCGAGGGCGTCGACGACCTGCAGCGGCTCATGGTCGGCGAGCTCATCGGCGAGCGGGTGACGACGTCGATCGTCCGCGACGGCGTCCGGCTCGAGCTCGAGCTGGTCCCGGTCGAGCTCGACGTCTAGGACTCAGCCGATCCTCATGCGGCCCGCGTCCGGGTGGGCGTGGCGCTCGTGGGAGGCGAGCTCGAGACCGACCTGGGCGACGAGCGCGCCCGCGAGCACGGCGAGCATGGGCACGATCCCGAGCTCGGGACCGAGCGCGCCCAGGGCCAGCGCGAGCCCGGCCGTCCCGAGCCGGAGCCAGAAGTCGACGTCGCGGCGCGAGCGCGTGGTGACGAGGTGGAGGACGGAGACGGACGCCATGAAGAGGGCCACGCCTCCGGCGACGATCCACGAGACCTCGGTGGTGAGGCCCGCGTCCTCCGTCGCCTGGATCGCCAGCTTGACCCCGGCGCCGAGCGCGGCGAGGCCGGTGAGCAGCGGCAGGTGGGCGTACAGCCAGATCTGCCCGGCGCGAATCGTCCTCCCGACGATCGACGAGTCGACGTAGTCGAAGTAGATCCACCAGAGCGCGGCCGCGACGACGAACGCGAGAACGGCCGCGGCGCCCGACTCCAGCCCCCAGCTCACGCTCGTCGTCCCGAGGACGACCGCGAGGACGCTCTCGCCGAAGACGATGATCGTGAAGAGGCCGACGCGCTCGGGGATGTGCGAGGCGTGGATCGGCGCCTGCTCGATCCGGTCGCGGCTCACGAGCGGAGTGGCGAGGTCGATCGCGAGCGCGACCGCCCACAGCCAGTAACGCAGGGGCGGCTCCACGGCCGCCGAGACGAGGAAGAGGACGACGGTCCCGGTGAAGACGGGGATGTAGAGCTCGAGGAGGGGGCGGGCCATGGGGACGTGCCACCAAGCGCGGGCGTTGAGGACGACGACGACTCCCCGGACGGCCGCGTACGCGAGCGCGAAGCTCGCGGTATCGCCGTGGAAGGCCTCCGGGATGACCGAGGCGAGCACCGCCACCGAGAACATCCCGGAGAGCATCAGGACGCGGTGGGGAGGATCGTCCGTGTCGAAGCGGTCGGCGTAGAACGTGTAGCCGACCCACGCCCACCAGACGGCCACGAAGAGCCCGGCGAAGATCAAGAAGCCGCGGAGCGTCGGCTCCTCCGAGAGGCCGTCGGCCAGCTGGGCGATGGCGACGACGAAGACGAGGTCGAAGAAGAGCTCGAGCCAGGTCGCGTGCCGCTCGCTCCCGTCCTCGTCCTCCAACGAGCGCAGGCGGGGCGGGTCGTGCCAGCGGGAGGAGCCTGCCATGCTCCGGCTCCTACCGGCCGCG
>DATBJE010000173.1:0-4866 GCA_036556565.1 Gaiellaceae bacterium | reverse complement strand
GGGCGGGATCGCCACCCCGGCGGACGCCGCACTCTGCATGCAGCTCGGCGCCGACGGCGTGTTCGTCGGCTCGGGGATCTTCAAGTCGTCGGATCCGATGGCGCGCGCCAAGGCGATCGTCGAGGCGACGACGCACTTCTCGGACCCCGAGATCCTCGCGCGGGTCTCGACCGGCCTCGGCGAGCCGATGCGGGGGCTCGACGCCGCCGCGCTCGCGCCGGAAGAGCTGCTCGAGACGCGCGGCTGGTAGCCCGCGCTCGCGCCGGCGGCCGGTCCCCGGGGCGTGCGGGTTTCGGCACGGCCACGTCACCCACGCGTCACGATTCCGCCGCTACCCTCGAAAGCGGGGGCCAGGGGCCGAAGGCCCCGGGGGTAGAGTTTCTGTGGAGATGTCGGATGCCGTTCGGATCGGCGTTCTCGCCGTTCAGGGGAACTTTCGCGAACACGCGGCGATGCTCCGCCGCCTCGGCGCCGAGGTGGTCGAGGTTCGCGTTCCCGCCCAGCTCGAGGGGCTGGACGGCCTCGTCGTGCCCGGCGGAGAGTCGACCGCCATCTCGCGCCTGATCCGGTGGTACGACCTCGAGGAGCCCATCTCGACGTTCGAGGGCCCGCTTTTCGGGACGTGCGCGGGGATGATCCTCTTCGACCGCGACCACCTCGGGCTCATCGACCTCAGCGTCGAGCGAAACGCCTACGGGCGTCAGGTGGCGAGCTTCGAGGCGGACGTCGAGCTCGAGGGTGAGGAGACGCCGCTGCGAGGGATCTTCATCAGGGCGCCTCGCGTTGGTGCGATTGGCCCCGGTGTCGAGGTGCTCGGACGGCTTCACGGCGATCCCGTCCTCGTGCGGGAGGGGCGGGTCATCGCGGCGTCGTTCCACCCCGAGCTGACCGACGACACCCGTGTCCACGGCCGCTTCCTCGAGATGGTGCGGGAGGTGCAAGGTGTCCGGGCATAGCAAGTGGTCGAGCATCAAGCACCGCAAGGGGGCGGCGGACGCGAAGCGGGGCAAGCTCTTCTCGAAGCTCTCGCGGGCGATCATCGTCGCCGCGCGCGAGGGTGGGCCGGACCCGGACGCGAACGCCGCGCTCGCCACGGCGATCCAGAAGGCCCGCGACAGCTCGATGCCGAAGGACAACATCGAGCGGGCCGTCGCCCGGGGCTCGGGCGCGACGGCCGACGGCGAGTCCTTCGAGTCGGTCGCGTACGAGGGCTATGGCCCGGGCGGGGTTGCGGTGTTCGTCGAGGTGCTGACCGACAACCGGAACCGGACCGCCGCCGAGATCCGGCACGTCTTCGCCAAGAACGACGGGAACCTGGGCACGAGCGGAGCGGTCGCCTGGCTCTTCGAGCGGAAGGGCGTCCTCGTCGTCCCCGCCGACGCGGTCGACGAGGACGAGCTGGTGCTCGCCGCGGCCGAGGGAGGGGCCGAGGACGTCGAGCGCGACGGCTCGAGCTTCCAGGTCATCTCGGCACCGGACGACCTCGCAGCCGTCCGGGCCATGCTCGAGAGCGCCGGGGTTGGCTACGAGTCGTCGGAGCTCACGATGCTGCCCAAGACGACGGTCGCGGTCGAGGACGAGTCGACGGCCCGGAAGCTCGTCCGTCTGATGGACGGGCTCGAGGACAACGACGACGTTCAGGCCGTCTACGCGAACTTCGACATCCCCGAGGGGATCCTCGAGGCCGTCGCCGCGTAAGCGGGCGCCCCGTCACCCGGACCGTGACGGAGCGCTCATGGCGTCCGTTTGCGCAGCCGATATCTGTCGACGAGTGACGATGGAGATCGAGATCACCGATCCCGCCTACATGGAATCCTTCCGCGCGTACCTCCAGCGCCAGGGCTGCCCGAGCGAGCTGCGGAGCAACGAGGTGGTCGAGGTCCGCGTCCTCTGGTCGCCCGAGGCCCCGCTGTCCGACGCAGAGGTGCGGGCGAAGCTCTTCGGCCATCTGCGCGATTGGTGCGCCGTCAACCCGGGCGTCAAGGCGAACTTCCTCGCGTAGCGCGGCCGCGGCCGGCCGGCAGGAACGTCCGGGCCGGCGCCTAACCTCGACCCGTGAAGGTCCTCGGCATCGACCCGGGCACGGCAGCCTGCGGATTCGGCATCGTCCACACAAGCGGCGGCCGCCTCAGGGCGGTGGAGTACGGCTGGTGGGAGACGTCGCCGCGCGACGCGGCGGCCGTTCGGCTCAAGCGGATCCACGACCAGGTTGCCGAGCTCATCGAGTCACACGGCCCCGACTCGGTCGCCATCGAGGAGTCCTACGTCGGCGCCGACGCCCGCATCGCGCTCTCCGTCGGTCAGGCGCGCGGCGCGGCGCTCGTCGCCTGCGCCGTCGCCGGGGTCGAGTGCGCGGAGTATCCGCCGGCGACGGTGAAGCACGCCGTGTGCGGGTACGGGCGGGCTGACAAGGCGCAGATCCAGCGCATGGTCCGCGCCATCCTCGGGCTCGCCGAGACGCCGCGGCCCCATCACGCGGCCGACGCGCTCGCCGTCGCGATCTGCCACGCGCTCGCGCCTCCGCTGGCCGCCGTCGCCGGAGGGCGCCGATGATCGCCCGGCTCCGCGGCAAGGCCGTCGCGCGCGACGCCGAGGGCATCGTGCTCGAGGTCGGTGGGGTGGGCTACCGCGTCCTGGCGACGCCCTCCGCGATCCAGAAGGCGGACGGCGCCGACGAGGTCGTCGTCGAGACGCATCTGCACGTCCGCGAGGACGCGCTTCAGCTCTACGGCTTCGCGGATGCCGCCGAGCGCGAGCTCTTCGAGAAGCTCCTCTCCGTCTCGGGCGTCGGCCCGAAAGTCGCGCTCGCGATCGTCTCCGGCTACTCGCCTGCAGAGCTCACCCGCGCGATCGTCCGGGAGGACGCCGCGCTCTTCCAGACCATTCCCGGCATCGGCAAGAAGACGGCCCAGCGCGTCGTCCTCGAGCTCAAGGAGCGGATCGCGCCGCTGGCCGCCGTCGAGGGGCCCCATCTCGGCGCCGGCGACGGCCACGTTGTCGCCCGCGACGCGCTCGTGGAGCTCGGCTACTCGCCTGCCGAGGCCGAGCAGCGGCTCGCGGCCATCGACCCCGACCTGCCGCCGGCCGAGCGCGTCCGCCAGGCGTTGAGGGCCGCCTGATGGCGACGCCCGAGCGCATCACGGCCTCGGTGCTCGCCCCCGACGAGGAGGACCTCGACGGGTCGCTCAGGCCGCGGACGCTCGAGGAGTTCGTCGGGCAGGAACAGGTCAAGGAGCAGCTCGCCATCGCGCTCGCGGCGGCGAAGGCGAGGGGAGAGGCGCTCGACCACGTCCTCCTCGCCGGGCCGCCCGGGCTCGGCAAGACGAGCCTCGCGTACATCGTCCGCGAGGAGCTCGGCGCCGGGCTCCGCTCGGTCGCCGGGCCGGCCCTGGAGCGAAAGGGCGACCTCGCGGCGATCCTCACCGCGCTCGAGGAGCGCGACGTGCTCTTCGTGGACGAGATCCACCGGCTCAGCCCGGCGGTCGAGGAGATCCTCTACCCGGCGCTCGAGGACTTCCGGCTCGACATCGTCGTCGGTCAGGGCCCGGCGGCGCGTACGCTCACGCTCGACCTGCCGCGGTTCACGCTCGTGGGTGCGACGACGCGCACGGGGCTCCTGACGACGCCGCTCCGCGACCGCTTCGGGATGACGTACCGGCTCGAGCACTACGAGGCCGACGACCTCGCGCGCATCGTCCGCCGCTCGGCGCGCATCCTCGGCGTCGAGATCGAGGACGAGGCGGCGGCCGAGATCGCGCGCCGAGCGCGCGGCACGCCGCGGGTCGCCAACCGGATCCTGCGCCGGGTGCGCGACGTCGCCGAGGTGCGCTACGACGGCAGGGTGACGCTCGACGTCGCGCAGGAGGCGCTCGCGCTCCTCGAGGTCGACGGAGAGGGCCTCGAGCGCGTCGACCGCGCCCTCCTCGCGGCCATCGTCGAGAAGTTCGACGGCGGCCCGGTCGGGCTCTCGACGCTGGCCGTCTCCCTCGGCGAGGAGCCCGACACGATCGAGGACGTCTACGAGCCCTACCTCCTCCAGCTCGGCCTCATCCAGCGCACGCCGCGGGGGCGCATCGTCACGCGCCTCGGCCGCGCCCATCTCGGCGCGCCGGCGGCAGCTTCGGACGCCCTCTTCGATCCGTCGGGCTAGCGCCTGAACTGGAGCTCGTGCCACGAGGGCACGGGGGCGAGCTCGAGCAGCGCGGGGCCGCCGTCCGGGTCGCGGTAGCCGAACTCGGCGGTCGTGTCGTCCCAGTCGACCTCGAGGAGATTCTCCTTCACGCGCTGGTCGAGCCAGGCGCCGCGGAAGATCAGCTTCCGGAGCCAGTAGACGAGGGATTCCTCGTTCACGAGGGCGAGGCGCTCCCAGTGGCGCACGAGGTACTCGCCGAGGCCGCTCCTCGGGTCGTCGATGCGCCCGTGCGCGGTGAGCTCGACGAGATCGGCCGTCTCCTCCTCGCCGAGCTCCCCCGACTCGATGAGGCCGAGGCGAACGGCGGCTGCGTTCACCCGCTGCTCGAAGTCGAGGCCGTTGAAGCTGAACCGGTACCCGAGGAACTCGACGACGAAGTCGTCGCCCGACGTGTAGTTCGACTCGCTCACCCCGGCTCTGAGCATAGCCGGGGCCGCAGCGGGGCGCGGTCGGCGGGTCCGTCCGACCCTCGTCGTAGCGTGGGACGCGCAATGCACGAGGGCACCTGGACGCTACGTCCGTGCCCCCGCCGAGAGATCCGGGCGCTCGCCCAGGCGCTCGACCTCAGCGAGACGACTGCGAGCGTCCTCGCCCGGCGGGGCTACGGCGACCCGGAGACCGCGCGAGCGTTCCTCGCCGCGGAGCCGCCCGGGCACGATCCGTTCCTCCTCGGG
>DATBJE010000172.1:0-8514 GCA_036556565.1 Gaiellaceae bacterium | reverse complement strand
GGTGATGCAGAGGATCATGTGGTTGACGCCCGCCGACTCGATCTCCTTGATCTGCGCGGCGCACTCCTCGGGCGTGCCGGCGATGGAGAGCTTTCCGGCGATCTCGGGCGTCGTCATCTCGTAGGCCTTCTCGAGGTCGCCCGTGCCGAGCACGCCGACGATGTCCTTCACCTCGTCCGGGTCGATCCCGTGCGCCTCGAACTGCTCGTCGGGCTGCGAGGAGAGGTAGAACGTGACGATGGCGCGCGCGGCCGCCTTCGCCTTCTCCGAGTCGGGCCCGCACGTGACGACGCACCAGGCGCCGATGTCGAGCGTCGTCCAGTCGCGGCCGGCTTTCTCGGCGCCGATCTTCACGTTCTCGACGACGTAGTCGTACCAGGCCTTGTTGTAGCCGAGCGCGCTGTGAACGCCGTCGGAGACCTCGCCCGCGAGCTGCATCGACTTCGGGCCGCGCATGGCGCCGATGTAGAGCGGCAGGTGGTCCTGGACGGGGCGCGCGAAGGTGAAGAGCCCCGCGTAGCGATGGAACTGCCCCTCGTACGTGATCACGCCGTCGTCGAGGAACGTCCGCATGATCTCGTGCGCCTCCTTGGTGCGCGAGAACGGCTTGATCGTCTTCCAGTCGACGCCGTACTGCGAGAGCATCCCGAAGTTGCCGCAGGAGATCACGCCTTCGGCGCGGCCGCCGGTCAGCTCGTCGAGGGTGGCGAGCGCCTGGCAGATCAGTGTGGGCTCGCGGAGGTAGACGCTCGACAGGTTGGGCCCGAAGCGGACGTTCGTCGTCTTGTCCGCCGCCGCCGCGTAGAGCAGCCACAGGTCCTTGTGCCAGGTCTCGTCGGCCGCGTAGCACGCGTAGTAGCCGAGCTCGTCGGCCTTCTTGATGTGCGCGAGCGAGTCGGCGAGGGGGTAGTCGAGCAGTGTCGTGTAGCTGAACTTCATCGCCTCTCTCCTCCTTTGGATCGCGGCGCGATCATCTCGCCTGCGGGCTGCGCCCGCAAGTTCGGCCGCGGGGCGCTCCCTAGTAGGTCTTCGCGGTGAGCCCCCCGTCGACGAGCAGCGGGGCGCCGCTCACGAAGGACGCCTCGTCCGAGCAGAGGAAGACGACCGCCTGGGCAACCTCGCGCGGGTCTGCGATCCGCTTGCTCGGATAGGCGCCCTCCATCTCGTCGCGGGCGGCGACCGGGTCGTCGGTGCCCTCGAAGTACTGCTCGATCATCGGCGTCTCCATGTCGCCGGGGCAGACGCAGTTGCAGCGGATGCCGTCGGCCGCATAGTCGATCGCGATCGCCTTCGTCAGGCCGAGGATGCCGGCCTTCATGGCCGTGTAGGCGGCCAGGTAGCCGTCGCCCGTGAAGGAGAGGATCGAGCCGACGTTGACGATCGAGCCGCCCGAGCCCTGGGCCCGCATGGCGTTCAGGGCGTGCTTGCAACCCCAGAACGTCCCCGTGAGATGGACCGCGACGAGCTCGTCCCACTGCTCGTTCGTCGTCTCGTGGAGGCGACCCTCGCCCAGGATGCCGGCGTTGTTGACGAGGAGGTCCACCGAGCCGAGCTCCGACCGGCAGCGCTCGATCGCAGCGACGACGTCGTCCTCGGACGTGACGTCGCCTCGCTGGAAGACGGCCGTGCCCCCGGCTGCGACGGCCTCGTCGACCGCCTGCCGCCCGAGCTCCTCGTTCCGGGAGAGCGCGACGATCTGCGCGCCCTCGGCGGTCAGGGCGAGGAGGATCTCCCGTCCCAGCCCCTTCGAGGTGCCGGTGACGACCCCGGCCTTGCCCGCCAGGCGACCTCCGGTCTCGGTCACGACGCGGCGCCCACGCCCTCCGCGGCCTCCGCAGCTCCCGAGGCCTCCGAGCGAGCCTCGTCCTCGATCCGGTACGTGGGGCGGAAGATCAGGTAGTACAGGGCGCCGACCACGCCCACGCAGACGAGGGAGATGGGGACGAGCCAGCGGTCGACGAAGCTTGCACCTTCGGCGTGCGGCGTCTTGATGCAGAGGACGACGATCGCGAAGATGCCCCAGGCGAGCGCGATCAGGTTGACGGCCCAGCCTGCCCGGCCGAGCGTGAACGGCCCGCTCGGCTTCCAGCCGCGCGAGCGCGCGATCAGGCTGGCCAGCACGACGCTCTGGAAGGCGAAGTAGATGCCGACGGTCGCGAACGTGATGATGCGGGCGACCGTCGCGGTTGGCATGAACACGATCGCGGCCGGGATCAGGGCCGCGATGAGAATCGCCCCCGGTGGAATGTGGAACCTGGGCGAGACGCGGTCGATGAAGCGGTGGCCGACGATCATCCCGTCGCGGGCGAAGGAGAAGAGGAGCCGTGACGTGGCCGTCTGGAGCGAGAGGGCGCAGGAGACGAAGGCGATCATGACCATGACGAGCGCGACCTTCTCGCCCGCGTTGCCGAGCGCGTCGGCGAAGATCGTGGTGATCGGGTCGGCATCCTCGCCGTTGATCACCGCGCCGAAGCTGGGCACGGCGAGGATGAACGAGATCGTGATGAAGGCCGATGCCAGGCCCCCGATGAGAAGCGTGAGCTGCATCGCTCGCGGGACCTTCCGTGAAGGGCTCTTGACCTCCTCTGCGATGTCCCCGCAGGCCTCGAAGCCGTAGAAGATCCAGACGGCGAAGAGCAACGAGGCGAGGAACGCGCTCGTGTAGTTCCCCGCCCCCGCACCTGCCGTGTCGAAGAGGACGCTGAGGCTGTGGAGATCCATGCGGGCGAGGATGATCACCCCGAGCACGACCGAGCCCACGACCTCGGCGAGCAATCCGAGCTTGGCGACAAGGGCCATGTTCCGGACGCCGCTCAGGTTGATGGCGGTGACGACGACGAGGACAACGAGCGCGGTGGCGATCTGGCTCCGGCGCGTGACGTCGTAGCCGAAAAGGGGTCCGATGAAGAGCGCGGACGAGAAGGTCACCGACGCGATCGTCACGAGGAGCGCCCACACGTAGAACCACCACGCGAACCACGCGTACCGGTGGTCGACCAGGCGCCTGCTCCACTGGTACACGCCGCCGGCGATCGGCCACTGCGAGGAGGCCTCGGCGAAGGTGAGCATGACGAACCACTGGCCGGCCACGACGATCGGGATCGTCCAGAAGAACGCCGGCCCGGCGGTCGCGAGCCCGTACGCGAAGAGCGTGTAGACGCCGACGACCGGCGAGAGGTACGTGAACCCGATCGAGAAGTTCGACAAGAGGTCGAGCCTTCTCGTGAGCTGCTGCTTGTAGCCGAGCTCCGCGAGCTGCGCCGCGTCGTCCTCGAGCTCCGCTTGGGCCCCGATCGCCGGCGCGTGAGTCTCAGTGGCCATGCCCTCTCCTCCTTTTCGCTGCTCGTGTCTCTTTAGGACTCTTTCTCGATCTCCTCGAGAAGCTCCTCGCCGGACAGGACGCTGTCGGCGAAGTGGTCGTGCATCCAGTCGAGGTGCTCCCACCGGCTGTCGACGATGCGGCGCGTGTCCCAGGCGGGGATGTCCTGCTGGGGCGTGTGCTCGGTCATGAGCGCGGGGTCGACCTCGTAGATGTGGTCGAAGCGCATGATCACGTCGTCCTTGATGCGCTTCGCCTCCGGGGGCTTCTGCGCGGAGAGCCTGAAGCCGATCATGCGTCGTCCTCCTCGTACGCCTGGTCGAGCAGGTACTTGCCGGGGTTCATGATGTTGTTCGGGTCGAGCGAGCGCTTGATCGTCTTCATCACCTCGAAGCCGCCGCCCAGCTCGAGCGGGACGAGGTCGACCTCGCCCTCGCGGCACGAGCCGTGGCAGGCCGAGATCGAGCCGCCGTGCTCGATGGCGACGCGGGCGATCTCGCGCTTCGCGTCCACCCAGGCGGCCCAGCTCTCGTCGTCCCATTTCATCTCCCAGATGCCGATGTCGATCTCGGTGAGGTAGTCGCCCCACGATTTGAAGGCCCCGTTCGTGTAGGCGAACATGCCCCAGTCGTCGAACATGTCGAAGCGCTCGCGCAGGTCGGCGGCGATCGCGTGCCACTTCTCGCGGACGGCCGGGAGCTGTGAGTAGAGGATCGCGGCGTCCTCGCAGTGCCAGCTCATGAGCGCGACCTGGCCGTCCCGGGTCCGCCCGTGCTGCGGCGTGGCGTAGCGATCGTGCCGGGAGGCCCAGTCGCCCTGGGAGATCTCGTCGCCGAGGTACTCGCCACCGGAGGCCTTGCCGATCTTGAGCATGCGCTTCGCCGAGGCCCTCACCTCGTCGTCGTTGCCGTACATGGCCACGGCGACGACGGCCTGGACCCAGTCGGGCTGCGGGATGTAGGCCTCGTCGTCGCGGCGGAGGTACCTGACCTTCCACTCGTCGAAGAGGACGACGCCGGCAAGGGTCGCCGCGCCCGAGCGGGCGAACTCGCCCGTCGCGCGCCAGGCGTCCTCGTAGGAGCGGTAGGCGTAGAAGGCCGAGAACTCGGTCTCGGGGCGCTTGACCAGCTCGAGCGTCGCCTCGGTGACGATGCCGAGCGTGCCCTGGTGGCCCATGAACAGGTGCTTCAGCTGATAGCCGGACGACGACTTGCGCGTCTTCTTGCCGCCGCCGTCGCCGACGCGGATGATCTCGCCGGTCGGAAGCACGATCTCGAAGCTGATGACGAGGTCACGCGTGTGGCCGTAGCGGCCGCCGATGAGCGACCAGCCGCTCGTCCCGATCCGCCCGCCGACGAGCGAGCACGGGTAGGACGCCGGGTTGTCCGGATAGATGAAGCCGAGCGGCTGGAGCTCCTGGGAGAGCTTCAGCATGTTGATCCCCGGCTGGACGGTGACCGTCCGGTCCTCGACGTCGATCTCGAGGATCTTGTTCATGAGCTTGACGTCGACGAGGATCCCGTGCCGGAGCGGCACGGCGCCGTCGGTGAGCCCGGTGGCGCCGGCGCGCGGCACGACGGGGACCTTCGCCCGGTTCGCGAGCTTGACCACCTCGGAGATCTGCTCGGCCGAGGTGGGGAGGACGACGGCCTGCGGGATGAACTCCTCCCACCGGTGCTTCGGGAAGGGCGAGGGAACTCGGGCGCGGTTGAAGAGCGCCGAGCGGCCCGTGAAGACGTGGTCCTCGCCGCAGATGGCGACGAGCTCGTCGACCAGGGTGTCGGGAAGGGTCGCGATGGCCATCTAGTGCTCCTTCCAGTGATGCTGGCGAGGGTCTGGGTCGCGAGCACCAAGCCAGAGGTCGTACTCGCTCGCAGGCAAGGCGGGAAGCCTTGACAAGAGCGAGGGCGAGCTCCGGCGCCGCGTGATCGTGGGCCAGGGGCCGGTATGCATTGCTGGGAGAGGCACTACACCTCGAATCCGGCCGCTTCGGCCACAAGCTCGAAGATGTCGAACACCTCGATCCCCTGCGCCTTGCCCTGCTCCGTGAGCGGGCGCTCCGACCAGGGGCACGCCGACACGAGCGTGTCGACGCCCTCGAGCGCCGCCGCTTTCTCCACCCGTCGGCGGCTGATCTCGGCGGTGATCTCCGGCTTCTCGGTCGCGAGGTTCGAGCCGGCGCCCGAGCAGTAGGACCACTGCGTGACGTGGTCGACGTCGACGAAGGTCAGCCCGGGGATCGCGCGCAGGATCTCGCGCGGCGACTGCCAGACGCCCATCCGCTTGTTGAGACGGCACGGGTCGTGGTACGTGACCGTCTTCTCGACCGGCGTCGTCAGCTTCAGCTTGCCCTCGCGGATCAGCTCGGCCACGAGGTCGACGCCGAGGAGGATCTCGAACTCGTCGAAGTTCTCGTCGAGCGTCGGGTAGTGCTCGATGATCGTGATGTAGTCGTGCGGGTCGAGGCAGACGACCCGCTTCGTTCCCGTCTTGCGCCAGTCGAGCATGTTGTGCTCGGCCATCTTGTGGGCGACGTCGACGTACCCGGTCTCCCACATCGGCCCGCCGCAGCACCACTGCTGGTTCATGAGGCCGAACTCGACGCCCGCGGCGGCGAGGATGAGCGCGACGGCGCGGGGGACGGACGGCCGGTAGAACGCGGCCTCGCAGTCGGCGAAGAGGATCGTGTCCCCGCCGGTCGGGATGTCGAGGCCGGCCGCCCAGGCCCGGACCTTGTTCCCCGAGGTCTCGGTGCGCCAGCCGAGCACGGGCTCGTTGCCCCAGCGGTCGGTGAGCTCGGCCCAGCGCTGCCAGTTCTCCTGGTGGATGCCCTCCTCGACCGCGAGCGTCCGCATCGCCCGGACGACATCGATCGTCCGCTGGCGGAAGCGGTAGAAGTCCCCGGTGAAGAGCGTGTTCGGGCACCGGAGCTCGCAGGCGCCGCACATCGTGCAGTGGACGTAGTCCTCCGCCACGTCCTCGATCGTCAGGTGGCCCTCGTCCATGGCGACGACGTTCGCGTGGAAGGCGGTGGGCGTGTGCCGCTCGTCGCGGGTCACCTGCATCACCGGGCAGACCTCACGGCAGAACTTGTGGCCCGAGCTGAAGCAGTTGTACGCGGCGTTCCGCCACTCCTCGACGAGCGCCTCTGCCGGGGCCCCGTTCGTCGACTCACCGGAAGCCGTGCGTTCGGCCATCGAGCTCTCCTTTCGCCGAGCGGTGCGGTGGCGCGACTCTAATGGATCGCCGGGCGTCATACGAGTGCTCTGCTAGAAGTCCGGGCGATGGCGACGACGGAGCCGCAGGAGCCCGCCGAGAACCGCTAGATGGGGATCGTCCTCGGTCTCACGGCCGCCCTGTCGTGGGGCCTGGCGGACTACTTCGCGGCCCTCGCCTCGCGGCGCACCGGCGCGTTCCGGGTCGTCCTCGGCTTCCACCTGATGGCGATGGGGCTCCTGGGCGCGCTCCTCGTCGCCACCGGGGAGGGCCTCGCGGACGTCTCGGCCGGCGACCTCGCCTGGCTCGCGGGTGCCGGCGTGCTCGGCGGCCTCTCCTACCTGGCCTTCTACCGCGCGCTCAGCATCGGCCCGATCTCGATCGTGAGCCCGATCGTCTCCGCCTACGCGGCGGTGACGGTGGTCTGCGCGGTGGTCATCGGCGGCGAGCGGCTCGGCGGCGAGGAGGTCGCCGCGATCGTCGTCGTCATGCTCGGCGTCCTCCTCGCGTCGTCGGACCTCGCCCAGATGCGCGCGCTCGAGCGGATCGCGCTGCTCGGGACGCTCCTCGCGCTCGCGACGGCGGTCCTGATCGGGGTCTTCGTCTACGGCGTCGCCTACTTCAGCGCGGACTACGGCTGGCTCGTCCCCATCTTTCTCGCGCGCGGGTTCTCGACGCTCTTCCTCGTCGCAGCGTCGCTCCCGGGCGGCGAGTGGCGGTTTCCCGACCGCTCGCCGGGCCTCCTGGCGACCATCGCCCTCATCGCCGTCGTCGACACGATCGGCTACGTCGCCTTCAACTTCGGCGTCCGCCACGCCGACACGGCCGTCGTCGCGACGGCTTCGGCGCCCTACGCCGTCGTCCCGATCGTCGCGGGCGTCGTCCTGCTCCACGAGCGCCCGAAGGCGACCCAGTGGGCCGGCGTCGGCTGCGTGATCGCCGGCCTCGTCCTCCTCGGCCTGTCCGCCTAGCCCGAACAAGTAACAGTCTGTTACTTGCTGGTGGCCCGCTCGCTAGCTCCGCGGGCGCGCCTTCTCGGGATCGTAGATCGGGAAGTCCTCCACGGTCGCCGTCGCGGTGCCGTCGCCGACCGCGACCTCGACCGACTCGCCCTTGACGGCGAGCGGGGTGTCGAGCACGGCCATCCCGATCACCTTGCCGAGCGTCGGGCTCTCGCAGGGGCTCGTCAGCGTCCCGGCCGGCTCGCCGTCCTTGGTCACGGCGGCGCCGTACTCGGGGACGTCGCTGCCCTCGACCGACAGGGTCACGAGGCGGCGGGGCGGCGCCTTCGCGGTCTCGGCGAGCGCGGCCTTCCCGCAGAAGTCGCCGTTGTCGAGCCGGATCACCTTGTCGAGCGACATGTCGTACGGGCTCGTCTCGTGCTGGAAGTAGTCGTAGCCGATGAAGATGAGCCCCGACTCGATGCGAACCGTCTCGACGGCGGCGAGGCCGTACGGCGTGGCCCCCGCGCCGGTGAGGACGCCCCACAGCTCCTCCGCGTAGTCGGGCTCGCAGAAGATCTCGTAGCCGAGCTCCCCCGAGTACCCGGTGCGGGAGACCCACGCGGGCACGCGGCCCACGTGCACCTGGTGCGGGTAGAAGCGGAAGTACCCGAGATCCTCGACCGGCTCGTCCACGAGGTCGGCGATGACCTCGCGGGCGCGGGGCCCCTGAAGCTGGACGTGCGGGAGCTTCTCCGTGATCGGCTCGATGGAGACGTCCATGCCGGCGACGACGTTGTTCATGTGGTCGAGGTCGGAGTCGAGCGCCGTGATCACCCAGCAGCTTGCGTCCGTGAACTTGAAGACGGTGCCGTCTCCGACCATCGTCCCGTTCTGGTCGCAGAAGGGCGCGTAGCGGATCTGGCCGATCTCGAGCCCGAGCATGTCGTTCGTGAAGATGCGGTCGGCGGCCGCGAGCGCGTCGGGGCCGGTGAAGTCCCACTTGCGAAGCGGCGACTCGTCCCACACGCCCACGTC
>DATBJE010000171.1:0-1544 GCA_036556565.1 Gaiellaceae bacterium | reverse complement strand
CTCGTCGAGGAGCGGTCGGGCACGATCTCGCACCCGATGGACTCGGTCGTCGTCGTCCTCAACTGGGAGCCGCCCGCGGAGGCGAGCGACGGCGAGTCCGCCGCGAGCTCGCAGTCGACGGGCTCGCTCATGGACGGGATCGTGAGCGGCCTCGACGAGACGAACGTCCCCGTCGTCGGCGTCGCCGGGTCGGACGATCCTCGCAGCGTCATCGACTTCTACAAGAACCGCGGCCTCTCGAGCGTCGACGACATCGACGCCAAGGAGGGCCGCCTGGCGCTTGCGCTCCTGCTCGCGGGCGCGCAACCCGGTCAGTACGGGCTCGGCTCCCGGGCGACCGACGGCGTCGTCCCGCCGATCGATCCGGTCACCACCGAGGGTGGCTAGCGCTGCGGGGGCCGGGCGGCTGACGGTCATCGTCGCCGCTCGGAACGAGGAGGAGCGGATCGGCGACACGGTGGCGAGCCTGCGCCGGGACTTCCCCGAGGCGGAGGTGATCGTCGCGGACGGACGGTCCGACGACCGGACGGGCGAGCGCGCCGCGGCGGCCGGTGCGACCGTCGTCGGGATCGACCGGCTGGGGAAGGGCGAGGCCCTGTCTGCGGGCGAGCGCGCGGCGCGGCCCGGTGCGCTGATCCTCTGCGACGCCGATCTGCGCGGGTCGCTGCTCCCGCTCGCCGACACCGGGGCGGATCTGACGGTGGCCGCCTTCCGGCGGCGGGCGGGCGGCGGGTTCGGCATCGCCAAGCGGGTCGCTCGCGAGCTCGTCCGGCTGCGCACGGGCGTCGCGCCGCTTGAGCCGCTCTCGGGCCAGCGATTCCTCGGCGAACGGGCGCGCGCGGCGTGCTTCCCGGCAGCGCCGGGCTTCGGGTGCGAGGTGCGGATGACGATCGACGCCCTCCGGGCCGGACTCGCCTTCGAGGAGGTCGAGATCGAGCTCGAGCACCGGCCCACGGGCCGGGACGCGGCGGGGTTCGCCCATCGCGCCCGCCAGCTCCTCGACGCGCTCGTCGCCGCCGGGCCGCTCGCCGTCAACCACCGGGGCTACCGGCTCCCGCTCGTCGGGTGGACCACCGCTCTGCGCGCGGACGCCTGCGTCGCCGCGGTCGCGGCTCTCGGCGCCCTCGACGACGCGTATGCCGGAGACGAGCGCGGCGTCCGGGCCCACCTCGGCGCGGGCCGCACGACGGGCGTCCTCAAGCTCGTCGGCATCCCCCTCGCCGGGCTTCTGCGCACCCGGAGCGTCAGCGGCGCCTTGCTCGTCGGGCTCTGGGCGAACCTCGTGAACCAGCTGGACACGCGGCCGGGGCGCGCGCTGAAGGGGTACCTCGCCGCCGCCCTCCCTCTCCGGGCCCCCGCCGGACTCGCTGTCCTGCTCCTTCCCTACGATCTCTCCGAGAGGCTGATGCTGGGGGATGCGGGATCGAATGCGCTCGGGGCCATGCTAGGCTTGAAGTCCGTGGAACGCTTCCACGGCAAGGCTCGCTGGGCCGCGATCGGGACGCTCGCGGGCCTCAACATCCTCGGAGAGCGGACGTCGCTCG
>DATBJE010000170.1:0-5080 GCA_036556565.1 Gaiellaceae bacterium | reverse complement strand
CGGTGACAGGCTTCAGCCTGTCACCGATTCCGTCTACAACGTCGCCGCGAGCCGGTCGGCGATCGCCGCCAGCACCTTGCCCTGGATCTCCGGCGAGTTGCGGAGCAGCTCCCTGAAGGCGCGGTCGGTGATGACGAGCGCCCGCATCGGCGCGGTGGCGGTGACCGTCGCGGTTCGCGCCTTGTCGGTGACGAGCGCGATCTCGCCGAAGAAGTCGCCTTCGCCGAGCGATCGCATCTGCCGGCCGTCGCTGGAGACGTCGGCGGTTCCCTCCAGCAGGACGAAGAACTCACGGCCCCGGGCGCCTTCCTGCGTCAGCACCTTCCCGGCCGGCAGGTCGACCTCGTCGGCCAGGCTCGCGACGGCCGCCAGCTCTCGCTTCGAGCAGTGCGCGAAGAGCGGAACCTTCTCCATCGCGGCGATCTTCGGGTCCGATTTCATCGGATCGGCGCGAGTCTACTGCCGATTCAGCGCGCCGTCACCTCGTTGACATGGCTGCGTGGATAGCCGGACGCGAGCCGCGTGATCCAGAGCAGGTAGTACCGACGCGCCGGATCGACGGACAGGGCGAACGTCGTCCTCGCCCCGACCGTCTGCGACGGGGAGACGGACGCGAACGGACCGTCCGAAGACGCGCCCGCCTCGACCTTCGCGACGTATCCGGGCGTGTCGGAGACGACGGTGAGCGAGCGCAGCTTCACCGGCCGCCCGGCGTCGAAGACGATGCCGACGCCGTCCTTGAGGTTGCCGAAGTCGACGTTGTCGTAGCGCTCGGTCTCCCAGAAGGTCTGCGGATTGCCGTCGGTCGCGTTCGCCACCTCCTCGTCGTGCTCCCGGCCGTCCCCGTTCGGGTCGTAGGCGTTGGAGGCGGCCAGCTGCACGGGCGCTCCTCCCGAGCCGTCGTTGCCGCCTCCCGATCCCGACCCGCGCGTGCCGAAGTACGCGCCGGCTGCGATCGCGAGCGCGACTCCCGCGACCAGCAGGAGCACGAGCGGCCAACGCCGCCGCCGTCGCCGGCGCGGGCGGTCGCGCGGCTGGACCTGCGGCGGGACGATCACCGTCCGGTCGGCGTCGGGGTCGCCGAGGCCCGCCAGGCACGCGCCGAGCTCGGCGACGAAGTCGTCCATCGACTGGAAGCGCTCGTCGGGATCCTTCGCCATCGCCCGCTGCAGAGCTGCGTCCACGCGGACCCGAACGTCCGGCCGCACCGCCGAGATGCTCGGGACGGGGTCGTTGACGTGGCGCATCGCGACCGAAACGAAGCTGTCGCCGGTGTAGGGCGGCTGCCCGGCGAGCAGCTCGTAGACGACCGCGCCCAGCGAGTAGACGTCGGTGCGGACGTCGACCTCGCGCCCCCCGGCCTGCTCGGGCGAGATGTACTCGCTCGTCCCGAGCACCGTCCCGGTCTGGGTCAGGCCGGCCTTCACGTCGAGCGACCGGGCGATGCCGAAGTCCGTGACCTTCACGTCGCCGTTGCCGAGCAGCACGTTCTGCGGCTTGACGTCGCGGTGGACGAGGCCCTGCGCGTGCGCGAAGGCGAGCGCGCGGCCGATCTGCATCCCGAGCTCGAGCGCGTCGCGCACGGGCAACGGCCCCCTCTTCCCGATCAGCTGCTTGAGGTTCTGGCCGTCCACGTACTCGAAGACGATGAACTGGCGGCCGTCGGCCTCGCCCCGGTCGATCACGGTGACGATGTTCGGGTGCGAGAGCTTCGCTGCGGCGCGGGCCTCGCGTCGGAACCGCTCGACGTAGTCCTCGTCGCGCGAGTAGTGCTCGTGGAGGATCTTGATCGCGACGTGCCGCTCGAGCAGCCGGTCGCGCGCGCGATGGACGCTGGACATCCCGCCCGTGCCGACCAGCTCCTCGAGCTCGTACCGATCAGCGATCAGGTCGCCGTCCATCTGCGTGGATTTTCCCTACGCCGGCGGGATTACGCGGCGAGCACGTGCTCGAGCGCCTGCTCCCAGACGTCGAGCGCCTCCTCGAGCTCGGCGTCCTCGATCGTCAGCGGGACGAGCACGCGGACGACGTTGGAGTAGATCCCGGCGCCGAGGAGCAGCAGCCCGCCTCGGAACGCGGCGTCGCAGACGGCCGTCACGAGCTCGGGAGCAGGATCCTTCGAGTCGCGGTCGTGCACGAGCTCGATCGCGAGCATCGCGCCCAGTCCGCGGACGTCGCCGACCTCCTCATGGCGCTCCTGCCAGCCGAGCATCCGTCCGCGGATCGTCTCGCCGACGGCCGCGGCGCGCTCGAGGACGCCCTCCTCGTCGATCACGTCGAGCACTGCGAGCCCGGCTGCCTGGGCGACCGGGTTGCCGACGTACGTGCCGCCGATCGCGGAGACGCCCGGCGCGTCCATGATCTCGGCGCGCCCGAGCACGCCCGAGAGCGGGAGGCCGGCGGCGACCGACTTGGCGATCGTGATCAGGTCGGGCTCGACGTCGTAGTGCTCGATCGCGAAGAGCTTGCCGGTGCGCCCGAACCCGGTCTGCACCTCGTCGACGACCATGACGATCCCGTTGTCGTCGCAGATGCGGCGGATCCCCTCGAGGAACTCCGGCGGGGCGACCACGAACCCGCCCTCGCCCTGGACCGGCTCGACCACGATCGCCGCCACGGTCTCGGCCGCCACCTGCGTGATCAGCATGCGCTCGAGCGCGGCGAGCGCGGCCTGCGCGTCGGGACCGCGGTAGTCGTTCGCGAACGGCACGCGGTAGACCTCGGGCGCGAACGGGCCGAGCCCCGCCTTGTACGGGTGGGTCTTGGAGGTCAGCGACAGCGACAGCAGCGTTCGCCCGTGGAACCCCCCCTCGAACGCGACCACCGCCGGGCGCCGGGTGAAGCTGCGCGCGAACTTGACCGCGTTCTCGACCGCCTCGGTGCCGGCGTTGAAGAAGGCCGCCTTGGCGGGGCCGGAGAAGGGCGCCCGCTCGAGCAGCCGCTCCGCGAGCTCGACGTAGGGCTCGTACGGGACGATCGTGAAGTCGGTGTGCGAGAAGCGGGCGAGCTGCTCCCGGGCGGCGGCGACCACCCTCGGGTGCGAGTGGCCGACGTTCAGGCAGCCGACGCCGCCGGTGAAGTCGATGAAGGTGTTCCCGTCGACGTCGGTCAGCCTCGCCCCGTGCGCCTCGGCGGCGAAGATCGGGAACGTCGGCGCCAGCGGGTCGGCCACGACTCGTTCCTTGCGCTCGAGGATCGAGCGCGAGCGCGGCCCCGGCAGCTCCGTCCGCAGCACGATCGAACGTGTCGCCGCCATGCCTCCCACGTTAGCGGAGCAGCCGGACTCGGCACGCAGCCTTCGATCTGGCAGACCGGCGGCACGAGGCCGATTCCGACCACGCCGCCGAACATAGAATCGGCGGCGTGGTCCTCTCCGACCGCACGATCGAGCGCCTGCTCGCCGAGGGGCGGATCGAGATCGACCCGTTCGACCGTGCCCTCCTCCAACCCTCGAGCGTGGACGTCCGCGTCGACCGGTACTTCCGCGTCTTCCGCAACTCGCGCTACCCCTACATCGACGTGAAGCAGGAGCAGGAGGACCTGACCGAGCTCGTCCAGGTCGACGGCGAGCCGTTCATCCTCCACCCCGGCGAGTTCGTGCTGGGCTCGACCCTCGAGCGGGTGCGGCTGCCCGACGACCTGGTGGCGAGGCTGGAGGGGAAGGCCCTTGCTCTCGACACCGTCGTTCCGACGACGCAGGGGTGGCGCACGATTGGCGAGCTCGAGCCGGGAGATCTCGTGTTCGACGAAGAGGGCTTCCCAACTGTCGTGTTGGCCGGAACGCCTCCGATGACGGGACATCCGTGCAGCGAAGTCACATTTTCGGACGGCACGTCGGTCATCGCCGACGACGGACATCTGTGGCGCACGATCGACAAGAAAGGACGCCGCTACGGCCGAAGCATCGATCGCGTTCGAACCACCTCACAGATCGCATCGACCCTTCGAGCGGACGAGGAACTCAACCATCACGTCCCACTCGCGGGGGCGGTCTGGTACCCGCAGCGC
This sequence comes from Gaiellaceae bacterium, assembly GCA_036556565.1. GTDB lineage: Bacteria > Actinomycetota > Thermoleophilia > Gaiellales > Gaiellaceae > JAIBJN01. Next base: position 1,072 of record DATBJE010000170.1, on the reverse strand, counting down.
GACCTGCCTGTCGACCCTTACGTCCTGGGCGTCTGGATCGGAGATGGGACGTCGACCAAGGCCGAGATCACATGCGCTGACCGGGAGATCCTGGAAGAGGTGGCGCTCGCCGGCCACAGAGTCGCTCCCCAAAGGACGAGGCCTCTGACCTATCGGATCGGCGGAACAGGACACACGCGCGACATGGCGACAGGCCGCTATGCACGGAACGACTCGCTGTCGAGCACGCTGCGCGGCGAGGAACTCGTCGGCAACAAGCACATACCGGACGAATACCTGCGTGCCTCGATCGCGCAACGAGAAGCCCTGTTGCACGGCTTGATGGATACAGACGGGTACGTCGACAAGTTCGGGCGCTGTGACCTGACGACGGTTCGCGAATCGCTCGCCGAGCGGTATTGCGAGCTCATAGCCAGCCTCGGATTCCGCCCAAAGCTCACTCGCAAGCGTGCGGTCCTGAACGGTCGCTACATCGGGCCGAAATTCGAGGTCCAGTTCACGCCGGACCGTCCAGTGTTCCGACTTCCACGGAAGCTCGCCCGTCAGAAAACGGTGGGCAGGTTCCAGCGCTTTCGTGCCATTGCAGACGTCAGCCCGGTCGAGAGCGTCCCTGTGCGGTGCATCGAGGTCTCGTCTCCGAATGGGATGTTCCTCATCACGCGTGCGTTCATCCCCACCCACAACAGCTCACTCGGGCGGCTCGGCCTGCTGATCCACTCGACCGCCGGCTTCATCGACCCCGGCTGGGACGGGCACGTGACGCTGGAGCTCTCGAACGTCGCCAACCTGCCGATCACGATCTACCACGGGATGCCGATCGGCCAGATCTCGTTCATGCGCATGGACGGCCCGGTCGAGAGCCCCTACGGCTCGGGCGAGGCGGGCTCCAAGTACCAGGGTCAGGCCGAGCCGACTCCCTCTCGTTTCCACCTCAATTTCACGAAGCAATGATCCAGCGCCTGCCGGGCTGAGTACCATCCCGTGTAATGGATTTCTCCATCTGGCAGATCGCGATCGTGTTGGTCATCGCCCTGCTCGTCTTCGGGCCCAAGCGCCTGCCCGAGCTCGGCTC
>DATBJE010000169.1:0-10840 GCA_036556565.1 Gaiellaceae bacterium | reverse complement strand
GTGTCCTCCGAAGGGCTGGCGACCACGCTCGCGCCCCAGGTCTCCATCATCGAGCGGCGGTACGGCTTCTGCTCGTAGGAGACCTTGACCATGTAGACCTTGCACTCGAGCCCGTAGAGCTGCGCCGCGAGGGCGACCGCGCTCCCCCACTGGCCGGCGCCGGTCTCGGTGGCGATCCGCGTGCGGCCCGACTCCTTGACGTAGTAGGCCTGCGCGACGGCCGTGTTCGGCTTGTGGCTGCCGGCCGGGCTGACGCCCTCGTACTTGTAGAAGATCTTCGAGCGCGTCCCGAGGTCGGCCTCGAGCCGGTGCGCGCGGTAGACGGGCGTGGGGCGCCAGAGCCGGTAGACGTTGCGGACCGGCTCCGGGATGGGGATCTCCGCGTCCTGCGAGACCTCCTGGAGGATGATGTCCATCGGGAAGAGCGGCGCGAGGTCGTCGGGGCCGACAGGCTCGCCGGTGCCGGGGTGCAGAACCGGCTGCGGCGGGTTCGGCATGTCGGCCTGGATGTTGTACCAGCGCTCGGGAATGGCGCTCTCGGGCAAGGTGATCTTCGTATCGGTCATGGTGGGCGAGGATACTCCTAACGGAGACCGAGCGCCGCGACCGCGCCCTCGAGGCGGTCCATCGCCGCGTGGAGCTGGTCGTCGGCGAGGTACGGCGCGGGGCCGAGCCGGAAGAAGCGGCCGCGGGCGTCGACGAGGACGCCGTCGTCGGCGAGGCGACGGGCGACGGCACCCGCCTCCGGGCACTCGACTGCGAGGAAGCCTCCGAAGTCCTCGAGCGGAGCGGAGCGGTCTCGCTTCAGCAGCTCCTCCCGAGTGCCGAGAGCGTCGACGCGGTCGGCGAGCAACCCGGTCTGGTGGAGGTACGACGCGCGGAGAAGCTCCGGCGTGAGGCCGCGCTCTGCGAAGAAGTCGAGGACCCGGGCGGCCCGGTAATGGCTCGTCGGGTCGTATGTCGAGCCGGCGAAGCGCGCGCCGCCGGACGGATACTCGACGGCCGCTTCGCCGCGCTCGGCCGCAAGCAGTTCGAACTCAGCGAACCAGCCGGTGAGCGCGGGCCGCATCCCCTCGGTCTGCGGGGGGAGTCGCAGGAAGCAGTTTCCTTCTCCGAGCTGGAGGTACTTGTAGCCTCCGCCGACGATCCAGGCCGATTCCAGGCGCTCGTCGGCGACCCGGAAGGGGAGCGCTCCGAGCGCGTGGTAGACGTCGATGAGCAGCTCCGCCCCTGCCCTGGCGCACGACTCCGCCAGCTCACCGAGCCCCGGCACGATGCGGGCGGTCTCGAAGAGGACGGCGGAGACCAGGACGGCGCTCGTCCTCTGGTCGACCTCGGCGGCCATCCGCTCGGCCAGGGTCTCGGCGGGCGCGGCGGGGAGACGGACGACCTCGAGCCCTGCCTCGTCGAGGCGCGCGAGCTGTCGGCGGAGCGTGTGGAACTCCCCGTCGGAGGTGACAAGTCGAGGCCGGCGGCGCAGGTCGAGGGCGGACAGGAATCGGAGGACGAGCTCGTGCGTGTTCTGCCCGAGCGCGATCTCCGCGCCCGGGTCGGCGAGCAGCCGCCTGAAGCCCTCCCGCACCGCGTCGGCCTTGGCGAAGGCGCGGTCCCACTTCTCGTCGACGCAGAGCGCCGCGTCCTCGAACGCCTCGAGCTGACCATCGCGCGCCACGTCCGGCCAGGCCTGGTGCGAGTGGCCCGTGAGGAGCAGGCGGTCGGCGACGCGGAAGGCGGAGTAGTCGGACGCCAGCGCATTCGGCGTCCGCTGCAGGTCCTCGAGCTCGATCACAGCTCGCTGCGGACCGACCAGAGGTCGGGGAAGGCGGGCTTGTTCAGCGTCGTGTGCAGGTAAGGCGCCCCCGGCGAGCCACCCGTGCCGGACTTGCTCCCGATCGTGCGCTCGACCATCTTCACGTGCCGGTAGCGCCACTCCTGGAAGCCCTCGTCGATGTCGACCATGCGCTCGCAGACCATGGCCGCCTCCCCGTCGTCGCGGTAGGCGGCCAGAACGGCTGTGTGGACTCCTGCGGATTCCTCGACCGGCTTCGTCACGTCGCGCTCGAGCCGGTCGGAGGGGACGTCGTAGCCGCTGCGGGCGAGGTAGGCGAGGAAGGAGTCGTAGAGCGACGGGCGCTCGAGGGCGGCGGCGATGCGGCGGTAGTCGTCGCCCCCCTCCTCGTACGCGCGGAGCACCGACGGCTCGCGCCGGCCGAGCACCGCCTCGAGCTCCCTGAACTGGGCCGACTGGAAGCCTGACGCGGACTCGAGCCGGTCGCGGAAGCTGAGGAACTGCGTCGGCTGGAGCGTCTCGATGACGTCGAGCTGCGCGACGACGAGCTTCAGGATCGTGAGGATCCGCTTGAAGGTGCCGAGCGCCTGCGACCCGCTGCCCTCCTCGAGGAGGCGCTGCAGGTGTGCGAGCTCGTGCAGAAGCTCCTTGAACCACAGCTCGTACACCTGGTGGACGACGATGAACAGCATCTCGTCGTGCTCGTCCGAGCGCGGGCGCTGCGCCCCGAGGATCTCGTCGAGGGCGAGGTAGGAGGTGTAGGTGAGGGCCTTCGACTGCTCCGTCACGCGGGCTCCTTGAAGAGCTCGCGGGCAATGATCTCGCGCTGCACCTCGGATGCGCCCTCGTAGATGCGCGGCGCGCGCACCTCCCGGTAGAGGTGCTCCAGCAGGTGCCCCTCCTCGAGCGCCCGCGCGCCGTGCACCTGGACTGCGACGTCCACCGCCTGCTGGGCGGTCTCCGTGGCGAACAGCTTCGCCATCGCCGAGGCCTTGCGGACGGGCCGAACGCCGGCGTCGTAGGCCGTCGCGGCGTCGTAGACGAGGAGGCGCGATGCCTGCACGCGGGTCGCCACATCGGCGAGCTGGTGCGCCACCGCCTGGAGCTCGGAGAGCGGCTTGCCGAACGCCTCGCGCGCGGCCGCGTAGGCGACCGCCGCGTCGAGCGCCGCCTGCGCCATCCCGACTGCAAAGGCGCCGACGCTGGGCCGGAAGAGGTCGAGCGTCTCCATCGCCACGCGGAAGCCCTTGTCGACCTCGCCGAGCACCTGCTCCCCCCGGACGTGGACGCCGTCGAGCTCGAGGCGCCCGATCGGGTGGGGGGAGAGGAGCCGCAGGGCCTCGCCCGACACGCCTTCGCTCTCGCGCGGGACGACGAAGGCGGTGACGCCCCGTGCGCCGGCGCCCTCCGTCGTCCGCGCGAAGATCGTGTACACGTCGGCCTCGGGGGCGTTCGAGATCCACGTCTTCGTGCCGGTGAGCCGGAACCCGTCGCCGTCGCGGTCGGCGCGCAGGGAGAGCGCTGCGGCATCGGACCCGGCGTCCGGCTCGCTCAGCGCGAACGCGGCCACCGCCTCGCCGGCGGCGAGGCGGGGAACCCAGGCCTCCCGAACCTCCTGGCGGGCGTTGCGCAGGATCGGGTAGCCGCCGAGCCCCTGGAGCGCGAGCGCCGTCTCGGCCTCCGAGCACCCGTGTGCGAGCGCCTCGCGGAGAAGGCAGAGCTCGACGGCCGACCCTTCGCTCTCGTCCGGGAGCACCGGCGCGAGCAGGCCCTCGTCGCCGAGCGCGCGCACGAGGGGCCGGTTGACCTGCCCTGGCTCGCCCTGGTCGGCCAGCGGCGCGAGCACGCCGTGCCCGAGCGCACGGGCCCGTTCGAAGAGGGCCTCCTGGGCCTCGGAGAGTCCTCTATGCACGCTCATCCGGAACGACCGCGACGCCCATCAGCTCGACGCGGGCCTCGGGGTCGAAGAGCGCGGAGGCGCCGATCAGCGCCATCGCCGGGTAGCGGCGCCCGAAGTGCTGCCGCCAGACCTCGCCGAGCTCGCGCAGCGAGGCGCGGTACTCGGGCATGTCGGTCGTGAAGACGACGAGCGAGACGAGGTCGTCGGGGGCGCCGCCCGCGGAGCGGAGGGCCGTGACAAGCGCCCTCGCGGCGGCGTCGAACTGGTCCGCGAGCGTCGCCCCGGCGCCGGTCTGGCCGCCGAGGTACACGGTGCGGCCCGGAGCGGCGACGACCGCGTGCGCGTAGCCCTTCGGCTCGGGAAGCTCCGGCGGCGTGACGATCCGGTGCCCGTCGCTCATCGCCCCGTCCAGCCCGGTTGGCGCCCCTCCGACCAGGCGGCGTAGAACTCACGGTGGTCCTCGCTCTGCATCATCAGCGCCTGTCCGAGCGCCTCCAGCTCGATCGCGCCCGCCAGGTCGAGGTCGAGCTCGCGCGTGACCAGGACCTTCGTCGTCGAGTACGCGAGCGCCGGCCCGTCGGCGAGGCGGCGTGCGAGGGCCTCGGTCGCGGCCGGCAGCTCGTCGTCGTCCACGATCTGCGTCGCCAGCCCGATGTCGAGCGCGCGCTCGGCGGTCACCTCGTCGCCGAGCATCAGCAGCTCCATGGCGCGTCCCGCCCCGACCAGGCGGGGCAGGAGGTACGCGGAGCCCATGTCCGCGCCCGCGAGCCCGACCCGGGAGAAGAGGAAGGCGAAGGTCGCCGACCGCGCGAGCAGGCGGAAGTCGCTCGCCAGGGCGAGGACGGACCCGGCGCCGGCGGCGACGCCGTTGACCCCCGCGACGATGGGAAGCGGGCAGTCGCGCATCGCCTTGACGATGGCCCCGGCCATCCGCGTGAACTCGAGCAGGTCGGGGGCCGGCCTGCCCTGGAGCTCGCCGATGATCTCCTCGACGTCGCCGCCGGAGCAGAAGCCGCGCCCTTGTCCGGTGAGGACGAGTACGCGCGCGTCACCGCGGTGTGGCAGCTCGGCAAGCAGGTCGCGCAGGTCGGCGTAGACGTCGAAGGTGAGCGCGTTCAGCTTCTCGGGCCGCGCCAGCGTGACGGTCGCGACGCCGTCCTCGACCGCGAAGTCGAAGGTTTCCCACGCCTCCGTGAACTTCGCCGACGCCCGGAACTTCGTCACGCCTGGATCCCGCCGCCGTCGAGGACGAGCGCCTGGCCGTTGACCGCCCCTGCCTCCGGCGCGGCGAGGAACGCGACGGCGAAGGCGACCTCGTCGGGCTCGAGCAGCCGACCGAGCGGCGACGACGCGATCAGCGCCGCCTCCGCCTCCGCCTCGCTGCGGTCGGTCACCGAGACGATGCGCGCGATCGACCGCTCGGTCATCTCCGTCCGCACGTAGCTGGGGCAGACCGCGTTCGCGGTCACGCCCGTGCCCGCCACCTCGGCGGCGACGGCGCGCATGAGGCCGACCGCCGCGTGCTTCGAGGCGGTGTACGCGGCGGTGTAGCTGCTGCCCGCGCGGGCGGCGGTCGAGGCGACGGTGACGATCCGCCCCTCGTCCCGCTCGACCATGCCGCCGAGGACGGCACGCGTGCAGAGGAACGCGCCGGTGGCGTTGACGTCGAGGAGGGCGCGCCAGTCGTCGAGCGTCGTGCGCCCGAGCGACGCGCTCGTGGCGGCGCCGGCGTTGTTGACGAGGACGTCGACCCGGCCGAGCCGCTCGAAGAGCGCCGTCACCGCCGCCTCGTCGGTTACGTCGCAGACCTCTGTCTCGGCCGCCGTCGCCGCCAGCGCCTCCTGGTCGCGGCCGACGGCCACGACCCGGTCGCCGACGCCGGCGAAGCGCTCCGCGATTGCCTTCCCGACCCCCTTCCCGCCGCCCGTGACGACGACGACGCGCGTCACGCGGCGACCTCGACCTCGGCGCGGAGGGCGCGGCGGTCGATCTTGCCGGACGGCGTCTTGGGAAGCTCCGTGACGAAGCGGACGTCCCGCGGGTACTTGTGCGGGGAGAGGTGCGCCCGCACGTGCTCCTGGAGCGCCGCCGCCAGCTCGTCGGAGGCTGCGACGCCGGCGCGGAGGACGACGTGCGCCCGGGTCAGCGTGAGCCCGCCCTCCTCGTAGCCGACGACCGCGCACTCGACGACGTCCGCATGCGCCACGAGGCAGTGCTCCACCTCGGACGGCGCCACCCAGATGCCGCCCACCTTGATCAGCTCGTCGCCCCGTCCTCGGTACCAGAAGAACCCGTCGGCGTCGCGGACGAAGAGGTCGCCGGTGTCCACGAGGTCGCCGTGGAACGTCCGCTTCGACTTCTCGTGCTCGTTCCAGTAGAGGAGCGCGGCGGTGTCGCCCTCGATCCAGAGCGTCCCGACCTCGCCGTCGGGCACCTCCCGGCCCTCGTCGTCGAGCACGCGGGCACGATAGCCGGGCACCACCTCGCCGACGCTGCCGGGCCGGACGCGGCCGGGACGGTTCGAGATGTAGATGAAGTAGGACTCGGAGGAGCCGATCCCGTCGAGCACCTCCACGCCGAACGCCGCCTGCCAGCGCTCGTAGAGCTCGCGTGGGAGCGCCTCGCCCGCGGACGTGCAGAGCCGCAGGCAGGAAAGGTCCTGCCTCTCGGCCTCGGGATGCGCGACCATCGCCGCCATCATCGTTGGTACCTGGGCGAGGATGCTGGGCCGGTGACGGGCGACGAGCTCGAAGATCCTCTCGGGCGTCGTCCGCTCGGGGAAGACGATCCCGGTGCCGCCGACGCCGAACGGGAAGAGCGCCGTCAGGTCGCGCGCGTAGCCGAAGAAGAGCTTCGGCACGGGGAGCACGACGTCGTCCTCCCGAAGATCGAGCACGCCGCGCGCGTACCACTCGAAGCTGAGGAGCGGGCTGTGCTGCGGGTGCACGGCGGCCTTGGGGAGGCCGGTGCTGCCGGTCGTGAACTTCCAGAGGGCGATGTCGTCGCGGGTGGTCGGCGCCGCCTCGAGCTCGCTCGGCGCGGCCGCCGCGAGCTCCGCGAAGGAGACCTCGCCGGCGCGGAGCTCCCCGGCGTCGCCGACGACGAGGACGTGCCGGAGCCAGGGGCTCGAGGCCGCCGCCTCACGGACGCGCTCCAGCGTGCCCGGGTCGGCGACGACGACCCCCGCCCGCGTGTAGTCGAGGTAGTAGGCGTAGTCCTTCGGCTGGAGGAAGGTGTACGCCTCGGCGGTCACGGCGCCGATCTTCTGGGCCCCGTACCAGAGCGCGACGAACTCGACGCCGTCGGCGAGGGCGAGGAGGACCCGCTCCTCGGGCCGGACGCCGAGCTCGCGGAGGACGTGGCCGCTCCGGTTCACGAGGGCCGCGAGCTCCGCGTACGTCGTCGGCCCCTCGGGCCCGATCAGCGCGGTGCTCCCTCCGCGCCCCTCCTCGAGGTTGCGGTCGACGAAGTGCGTGGCGAGGTTGAACGCGCGCGGGATGTCGTCGTACGTCAGCACGCCGCCACCTCGCGGACGAGCTCGACCAGGAGATCGGCGAGCGTCGCGAACGTTTGCTCTCCCTCCTCGGCGGTCGCTTCGGCGGGGGCGCCGCAGTAGGCGCGGTCCATTCCCATGGCAATGAAGTCCGTCTGGCCGGCGGCGATCGCCGCCGGCATGTCGATCATCGTCGATTCGAGCGCCGCCATGCGCTCCTTCCGGACGAGCCCGGGGTCGTCAGCGAGGACGAGCGAGGTCTCGTAGCGGCCGGCGTGGCACGAGCCGGAGCGGAACTCCTCGGTCAGCCGCTCCGCGTTCCGCCTCCGCGTCAGGTCGAGGAGCCGCACGGTGGGGCCCAGGTCGGCGACCGCGTCGCGGAGCGTGGCCACCTGCTCGGGCTCGAAGTGGCTGTTCACGAGCACCAGCCGCTCGAGGCCCTGGCCGGCGAGCGACCCGGCGAGGTCGAGGACGAGCGCGCGGAGAGTCTCCTCGCCGATCGACACCGCGCCGGGGAAGGCGGCGCCGTAGCGCGTGACGCCGTAGGGGAGCGGCGGGAGGACGAGCGCGCGAACGTCGGGATCGTCTGAGAGCGCCGCCGCCGCGCGCCTGCAGATGCCGAGCGAGATGAGGGTGTCCGTCTCGAGCGGCGCGTGCGGCCCGTGCGGCTCGGTCGCGCCGAGCGGGAGGAGCAGGACCGTCGGCCTCGGATCCGCGCGCACCTCCTCGAGATCGGGATAGGTGAGCTCGGCGAACGCGGTCACGACGGAACGGCCGCGCCCTCCGCGCCCGCCGGCGCGTCGAGGAGCTCGCGCTCGAGGTCGGAGGGAGGGAGGTCGAGGATGCAGAGGTCGCCCCGGCCCGCGCCGACGATCGTGCTCGCGTCGTCGAGGGTCGTCAGGTGGCCGCCGACCAGGGTCGGCACGCCCGCACCGGCCCGCACGCGGTCGCTGAGCGCCGTCAGGAAGCCGCGGCGGTACTCCGGGCGGTCGTTCGCGACGGTCTGGCCCGCGTCCACGTGGATCAGGTCGCAGCCGTGCTCGACCAGCACGCGCGCGGTCGCGACGCCGTCCTCGACGGACATGCCGCCGCGGGCCCAGTCCGTGACGGACAGGCGGACGGCGAGGACGCCGTCCCAGGCCTCGCGTACCGCGGCGAGCACCTCGAGCGGGAAGCGCAGCCGGTCGTCGCCGTAGGCGTCGGCGCGGCGGTTCGTGAGCGGCGAGAGGAAGCTCGCCAGGAGGTACCCGTGCGCGAAGTCGAGCTCGAGGACGTCGACGCCAAGCTCGGCCGCGCGGCGCGCCGCCACCACGAAGTCCTCGCGGATCACCGCCATCCTTTCCTCGTCGAGCTCGCGCGGGACCCGACTGAAGGGACCGTAGGGAAGAGGCGAGGCCGACATGAGCTCCCAGCCGTCGCGGAGTGGCACGTCGACGCCGTAGGACCGCGGCCGGCACGCGCCGCGCCTGCCCGCGTGCCCGAGCTGGAGCACGACCGGGCGGGCCGGAGGCTCCCACTCGGTGATCGTCGGCGTCTCCGGCGTGATGCGGCCCTCGGGCGAGACCGCCACGAAGCCGCTGAGGACGAGCCCCACGCCCCCGGTGGACGCGTCCGGCCGCGCGACGGTGCGATTCGACACAAGTAGCAGACTGTTACTTGTTCTCGTCCGGCTCCCGAGCTCGAGGGGCGCGAACGCCGGCGGCGGGGCCACGGTCGCGTCGGTGCCCGTGAACCAGGCATCGAGGACGCGCGTGAACGTCGGGTCGCGGACGGTGAGGCTCGCGTGGCTGATGCGGCCGCTCCGCGTGAGCAGGTTGAAGGCGAACTGGATCGGCTCGAGGTCGCGGTAGCTCGCGACGCGGGCGAAGTACGCGGCGCTCTCGCTCGCCGCCTGCTGCGTCCGCTCGACGGCGGGCCGGCGCTCCATCTCGTAGTCGACGAGCGCCGAGGGGACGTCCCACGCGCGGCGCTCGAGCGCGTCCCTGAGGGCGATCGCGTCCTCCATGGCGAGCTTCGTCCCCGAGCCGATCGAGAAGTGCGCCGTGTGGGCGGCGTCGCCGAGCACGACCGTGCGGCCGTGGTGCCAGAGCCTGCTCTCGACCTTCGGGAAGTCGAGCCAGACGGAGCGGTTCGACAGGAGCTCGTGGCCCTCGAGGTCGCGGGCGAACAGCTGCTCGCAGAAGGCGAGGCTCCCGTCCTCGCCCATCCCGTCGAGCCCGGCCCGGCGCCACGTCGCCTCCGGGCACTCGACGATGAACGTGCTCGTACGCTCGTCGAACGGATACGCATGCACCTGGAGGAGCCCGTGCTCGGTGTCCTTGAAGATGAACGTGAAGGCGTCGAAGACGAGGTCGGTCCCGAACCAGACGTACTTGCACCCCTCCGGCGCGATCGACGTGCCGAGCTCGCGCTCCAGCCCGCGCCGGACGACGCTTCCGACGCCGTCCGCTCCCACGACGAGGTCGGCATCGTCGGGGGCCTCGTCGACCTCGGCCCCGAAGGTCAGGTCGACGCCGAGCGAGAGAGATCGGCGCTGGAGGATCTCGAGGAGCCGCTTGCGCGCGATGGCCGAGAAGGAATGGCCCTGCGACCGGAGGACCCGCCCGCGGTAGCGGATGTCCACGCGGTCCCAGCGCGCGAACGTGTCGGTGATCGCCAGGTACGTCTCCTGGTCGGCGTCGCGAAGCGCTCCGAGCGTCTCCTCGCTGAAGACGACGCCCCAGCCGAAGGTCGCGTCGGGGGCGTTTCGCTCCGTCACCCGGACGTCGATGCCCTGGTCCGCCTTCTTGAGGAGGATGGCCAGGTAGAGCCCGGCCGGCCCGGCCCCGACGATCGAGACCCTCATCGCGCCACCGCCTCGGCGAGCCGCTCGAGCTCGTCGACGTCGCCGACGGTCGGGAAGAGGACGAGCTCGTCGCACCCCGCCTCCTCGTAGCCGCGCACGAAGTCCTTGACGGCGCGTGCGCTCGTCAGGTTCGCGGCGACGATGCGCTCGACGAAGGGCCCGGTGAACGCGTAGTAGTCCCGCAGGTACGCGTTGCCGCGCTCGGCGTCCCCGAGCGCGAAGTAGCCCTGGCCCCAGAGGCGGGGCCGCCCGGGACGGCCGAGGTCGGTCCACGCGGCCTGGGCCCGCGCCGCGGCGCTCGCGAAGGCCCGCGGCGGGCCTCCGCCGTGCGCGTAGCCGTCCGCGTACCGGGCCATGCGGGCGAAGGCGGGGCCGCTGCCGCCGCCCACGAGGAGCTCGATGCCCTCCCGCGACGGGCCCACGCGGTCCTCGTCGATGCCGCCGCGCAGGTACGCGAGCTGCTCCGCGAACGTCTGCCCCCGCGCGCGGTGATCGACGCCTGCGACCTCGTAGTCCTCGACCCTGGCGCCGATGCCGAGACCGAGCGTCATCCGCCCGCCCGAGAGCGCGTTCACCGACGCGGCCTGCTTCGCCAGGAGAGCCGTGGCCCGCAGCGGCGCGATCGCGATCATCGTCGCCAGGCGGACGCGGGTGGTCGTTCCCGCCGCGGCCGCGAGCGTCGCGAACGGCTCGAGGCTCGAGTAGGCGACACGGTCGAGGACGGCCACGCTCGAGAACGGCAGGGCATCCGCGCGCCGCGCCCATTCGAGCACCTGTGCGCCGTCCGTCTCCGGCGTCGTGCTCGGCAGCCCG
>DATBJE010000168.1:0-3042 GCA_036556565.1 Gaiellaceae bacterium | reverse complement strand
CCTCCGCCGCGGTCTCGGCGAGCTGCTCGAGGAGCCGTGTGGCCACGCCGCGCCCCTGCATGTCGTCGGCGACGGCGAATGCCACCTCGGCCCGCTTCGGGTCGCGGAGCCTCGCCCAGCCGGCGTGGGCGACGATGCGCTCCTGCTCTCCGAGGAGGAGCGCCGCGACGAGGTCGCCGTGCTCCACCCAGTCGGGGGCCAGGAACGGCTCGACGAGCGTCGCGTCGACCGCCGGGAGGGCGTGGAAGCGCGCGTGGAGGCTCTCGGGCCCGAGGGCGGAGAAGAAGGCCACGAGCCCCGCCCGGTCCCGCTCCTGCGGGGCGCGGAGCCGGAGGGTGGTGCCGTCGCGCAGGATGACGTCTCGGACGACCTTCATCGTGGACGGTGGCGGAGCCTCCCGCCGGGAGCCTCGCGCGGCGTCGGTGACGGCCCGCATTCTGCACGCGGCAAAGCCGCAGAGGCGGTCGGGCGGGGCGCGGATGGCGCGCCGGCGAGGGTTGGGAGAGACTTCGGGCGATGGCAGCGAGGCGCACATGAGCTCCGATCGACGGACCTCCGCCGACGTCCGGCGCGCGGCCGAGCTCGAGCCGACGGCGCACGTGCGGGACGAGGCCGACCTCTACTGCGTCGAGATCGACGCGCCGGGGCTCGGCGAGCACGACTTCCTCGTGGAGGTCACCGACCGTCTGCTGAAGGTGAGCGGGCCCGACCTCAGGAAGGCCGATCCGGAGGCGCGCTTCGACTTCCTGTTCCGGCTTCCGGAGTCGGCCGACGCGGACCGGCTGTCGGCCTCGTTCGCCGACGGCATCCTCGTCGTGTGCACGCCGAAGGCGCACGGGCCCACGCGGCACGTGGACGTCGGCGTCCCGCCCCGGAGCCGGGGCTAGCCTACGACTCATGGCGGCGCCGGCGATCCAGGCCGAGGGCCTGACGAAGAGCTATGGGAGCTCACGCGGCGTCGTCGACCTCACCTTCGAGGTCGAGCGCGGCGAGGTCTTCGGCTACCTCGGGCCGAACGGCGCCGGCAAGACGACCACCATCCGGCTCCTCCTCGACCTCATCCGGCCCACGCGGGGCCGCGCCGTCGTGCTCGGGCTCGACGCCCGCCGGGAGAGCGTGGAAGTCAGGCGGCACGTCGGGTACGTCCCGGGCGAGCTCGCGCTCTACCCGCGCCTGACAGGTCGCGAGTCCCTGTCGTTCTACGCGAGCCTGCGAGGCGGCGTCGACCCGCACGCCGTGGGCGAGCTGGTCGAGCGACTCGACCTCGACCTCGACCGTCCCGTCGCCGACCTCTCGAAGGGGAACCGTCAGAAGGTCGGCCTCGTCCAGGCGCTCATGCACCGCCCGGAGCTCCTCGTCCTCGACGAGCCGACGAGCGGTATCGACCCCCTCGTCCAGCAGGAGTTCTATCGCCTCGTTCGCGAGCGCACGGCGGCCGGCGGCACCGTGCTCCTCTCCTCGCACGTCCTCTCCGAGGTCGAGCACGTCGCCGACCGCGTCGCCATCGTCCGCGAGGGGCGGCTCGTCGTCGTCGAGGACGTCGCCGACCTGAAAGCGCGTGCCGTCCGCCGCCTCGTCGTCCACTTCGCGGCTCCCGTCGCCGCCGAGCCGTTCGCGTCGCTCCCCGGCGTCCGTTCGGTCGAGGCCGACGGGATCGCGCTTCGCTTCGAGGTCGAGGGCTCGCTCGACACGCTCGTGAAGGCGATCGCCGCCCACGAGGTGGTCGACGTCGTCAGCCACGAGCCCGATCTCGAGGAGATCTTCCTCTCCTACTACCGGGAGCGTGAGCGCGGTGCTGCGTAGCGTGTCGGCGAAGACCGTCCGCGACCACGGGCGGGCCTTCCTCTGGTGGGTGCTCGGGCTCGTCGCCACGGTCTGGCTCACGGTCGCGATCTACCCGACGGTCCGCGACCGGCCAGAGCTCAACCGCCTCGTCCGAGACTATCCGGAGGCGATCCGGGCATTCCTCGGCGAGGGCAGCATCGACTTCGTGTCGGCGGCCGGGTACCTGAGCGCCGAGCTGTTCTCGCTGGTCGTGCCGCTCGTCTTTCTCGTCTACGCGATCGGGCTGGGCGCGGGCGCTCTCGCCCGCGAGGAGGAGGACGGCACGCTCGACCTGCTCCTCGCCCATCCGGTCTCCCGGCGCCGGCTCGTCGTCGAGAAGGCGGCCGGGTCCGGAGCGCTCGTCGTTGCGCTCGGCGTCGTCCTCTGGGCGGCCCTCTGGGCGAGCGCCGCCGCCGTCGGCATGGACGTCGGGCCCGGCCGGCTCGCTGCCGCGACCGCCGCCGGCGTTCTGCTCGCGCTCGCGTTCGGCGCGCTCGCGCTCCTCGTCGGGTGCGCCACCGGGAAGCGGCCCCTGGCGACCGGGGCGAGCGCCGCGGCTGCCATCGCCGCGTACCTCGTCTACGGCCTGGCGCCGCTCGTGGACGCCCTCGAGCCCGCGCAGAAGCTCTCGCCCTACTACCTCTACGCGGGCGGGGACCCGATCCGGTCCGGGCTCGATCCCGCTCACGCGCTGATCCTGCTCGGCCTCGCGCTGGCGGCCGGCGTCCTCGCCGTCGTCCTGTTCGAGCGGCGCGACCTCCGCGTGTAGCCTCCCGGTCGTGAGGATTCTCGTGGGCTACGACGGCTCCGAGGCCGCGAAACGGGCGCTCGGAGTGGCCGCCCGCCTCGCCGGGGACGACGGGCAGGTCATGGTCGCGAACGTGTCTCCTGCGCTCCAGTTCGGGCTGCCGAACCCCGTGTGGATCGACGAGCAGGAGCCGCTCCTCGAGGAGGCGTCCGCGATCCTCGGGGAGGCGGGCGTCGCCGACCCGGAGACGATGAGCCCGCTCGGAGATCCCGTGGACGGGCTCGTCGCGGCGGCGAAGGAGGCCGACGTCGACCTCCTCGTCGTCGGGACGCACGGGCGCGGCGCGGCGGGGCGCTTCATCGCCGGCTCGGTCTCCGTCGGCGTCGCGCGGAAGGCTCCGTGCGACGTCCTCGTCGTTCCGTGAGCGCGTCCGGGTCGCGCCCGGCGGCCGGGCTCAGCCGCGAGGAGGC
>DATBJE010000167.1:0-5568 GCA_036556565.1 Gaiellaceae bacterium | reverse complement strand
ACACGCGCTCGGACTCGCGGCTCTACCTCGGCGCAAGCCCCCGGGCCGGCCTCGCGCTGCTCCGCGTCGCCAAGGCCCGCGCCCTCGTCGCCGGACGCGACTTCGTCGAGCCCGACGACGTCAAGGTGGTCGCGCCGGTGGTGCTCGGCCACCGCCTGATCCTCGCTCCCGAGGCCCGCGCGAGCGGCCTCGACGCGGAGGATCTCGTGCGGGACGTCATCGAGCGCACGCCCGTCCCCGTCTGAGAGCCGGCGCGGTGCTGACCGACCGCGGCCGCTGGATCCTCGCCCTCGGAGGCGGGATCTACCTCGTCGCCTGGGCCTTCGGCTCGAAGATGCTCTACCCGGTCGCGCTAGGGCTCGTGCTCGCCGTTCTCGCAGCAGCCATCTGGGTCCGCTACCTGCGCCGCCCGATGACGCTCAGGCGCAATCTCGGCCGCGGCGACCGCCTCGCAGGCGACGACATCCCGGTGCAGGTCGAGCTCGACACCGACAGCCGCATCCCGTCGGGCGCGCTCGTGCTGCGGGAGCGCATCGCACGCCTGGGCGAGCGCGAGACGCCCCTCGTCCATCGCCACGGGCGCCTGCGCGGGCGGTACGTCCTGCGCCAGGTGCCGCGGGGCCGGTACCCGATCGAGGAGGCCCACGTCGTCATCGAGGACCCGTTCGCGCTGGAGCGGGTCGAGGTCGAGCTGCCCGCGAGCGCGTCGATCCTCGTCTACCCGCGCCTGGTCGACGTCGACCGCCTGTTCTCCGAGTCGGGCGCGCGGACGCCCGAGGGCCGCCGGCTCCTCCTACGGCGCCCGTCCGGTTTCGACCTCCACAGCGTTCGCGAGTACGAGCAGGGCGAGTCCCTCCGGCGCGTCCACTGGGCCTCGACGGCGAAGCGCGGCCAGCTGATGGTGAAGGAGCTCGAGGACTCGCCGCGCGACGAGGCCGCCGTCCTCCTCGACGCCGACGCGGCCTCGGTCGTCGGCACGCCGCCGGAGTCGAGCTTCGAGCTCGCCGTGCGCGCCGCGGGCTCGATCGTGAAGTCCCATGCGAGCCGGGGGAGGCGAGCCGCCCTGATCCTGAACGGCGCCCGTCCCGTCTACCAGCGTGTCCACTCCTACGACGGGGACTGGCAACGGGCGCTCGAGATCCTCGCCGGCGTCGAGCCGGACGGCCACGCGCCGTGCGCGAACATGGTCGCCGACGAGGCGGGCCCGGCCGCGCGGGCGGTGCAGCTCACCGTCGTCACCTCGACGCTCACCCCGCGCCTCGCGGAGCGCCTGGCGCATCGGGCGCTCGCCAGCCACGGGGTCAGCCTCGTCTACGTCGACGCCGCGAGCTTCGGGCACAAGGCGGGCGAGCGGCTCCCGGTCGACGCGGGAGCGCTGGTGGTGCGGCTGCAGCGCGCGGGCGTCCCGGTCGCCGTCCTTCGCCGGGGAGACGACCTTGCCGCCGTGCTCGGAGCGGGGGAGCTGAGGGCCGTTGGCTAGGCGGATCATCCTCGTCGCGATCGTGGCGGTCCTCGTCACGGTCTCCTGGCTCCGGCTCGAGGACCTGTCGGTCTCGTGGCGCGACTGGCTCCCCATGCTGCTGCTCGCGCTCCTGCCGATCGCGTCGGTCGCTCTGGGCCGCCGCTGGTACGTGACGGGGCTCGTCCTCGCCGGCGCCACGCTGCTCGCGCTGAGCCAGGCGGTGTCGATCCCGCTCTCCGAGGCCAGGCCGCGCGACCCGCAGCGCGACTTCTTCGGGCCGGCGCTCGGCGGCGTGCGCCGCGGCTTCCTCGACTTCTACGACGCGCAGCTGCCGTTCGACCGCATCGACTACCCGATGATGCACGCGCTCGTCCTCCTCGCCATTTTCGGGTTCACGGCGCTCGTGGGGATGCTCGTGATGGCGCGCAGGCCGATCGGAGCGTCGCTCGCACTCGTCGCCGCGATCGGCTGGCCGGCGACCCTGTTCCCCGCGGACTACCCGCTCAGGGCCGGCATCCTCGCACTCGTCGGCGTCCTCGCCGTCCTCTTCCTCCTCCGCCGCGACGAGCCGCTGCGCGGGGTCGCCCAGGCGGTCGGCCTCGGGGTTCTGCTGGTCGTGCTCGCAGGCGTTGCCTCGGGCTCCGACGCCGTGGCGAAGACCGCGTTCCTCCCCTGGCAGACGTGGGATCCGTACGACCGCCCGACGCCGCCGGTGTCCGTCGACTACGTGTGGAACGCGAACTACAACGGCATCACCTTCCCCGAGAAGCCGACGACGGTTCTCAAGGTGAAGGTCTCCGGGTCGAAGCGGTCGCTCTACTGGCGCGCGACCACGCTCGACGACTACACCGGCGAGGCCTGGGACGAGGACCTCCACCTGAGCGACCCGGAGCCCCGCGAGGAGATCGACGCGGTCGGCAGGAACCCGCTCCTCCCGCGGGCGGCGGCCGACGAGGACAACTGGGTGCGCCAGGACTTCACCATCGGCGCCCTCCGCGACACGCACCTGCTCGGATCTGCCCAGCCCGTCCGCTGGCGGCCGGGGACCGAGGCGCCCGTCGCCGACGACGCGGGCGACATCGTCGTCCTCCCGGACACGCTCCGGCGCGACCAGCGCTACACGGTCTGGAGCTACGTCCCCCGGCCGAACCCGAGCCAGCTCGAGGCGTTCCAGGGCACCTACGACGACCGTGCGGCGCGCTACCTCCAGGTCGTCTACTCGCCTGTGCCCGCCTGGGACGCGCCGAGCCGGGACACGCAGATGGCCGTCTTCTTCGGCGCCGAGCACGCCGACGAGTTCGAGATCACGGCGCTACGGCCCCTGTACGAGGAGGCGCGCCGGGTGACGAGCGCCGCCGACACGCCGTACGAGGCGGCAGTGCTCCTGGAGACCTGGTTCCGCCAGGCCGGGGGCTTCACCTACGACGAGCAGCCGCCGGCGCCCTTCGGCGGCACGCCGCCGCTCGTCGACTTCGTGCTCTCGACGAAGCGGGGCTACTGCCAGCACTACGCGGGCGCGATGGCGCTCATGCTCCGTCTCCTGGGCGTCCCTTCGCGGGTCGCCGTCGGCTTCACGAGCGGGACGTACAACGCCGACAACAACGAGTGGACGGTCAAGGACACGAACGCGCACGCGTGGGTCGAGGTGTGGTTCCCGCGCTACGGCTGGATCCCGTTCGACCCGACGCCGGGGCGCGGCCAGCTCGGCGCCTCGTACTCGCCGTACGCGGGTGGGTTCAACTCGGGCGACGCGGCCGACATCGGCCTCGACACGACGCTCGAGGGCATCTCGCCGGCCCTGGCCGAGCGGATCCGCTCGCAGGCCGGCCGGCCGGGGCTCGAGAGCGCGTCCGGCCTCAGCAACCCGGCCTCCGAGGGCGGGGCGGTCGCGACGGTCCGCGACCGCGGCCCGAGCCTGTTCGTCCTGCTCCTCCTCGTCCTCGCCGGCGCGTACGCGGTCATCCTCGGCATCAAGACGATCAGGCGGAGCCTGCGTTTCGCGACGCGCGACCCGCGCGCGCTCGCGTCGGCGTGCCGGCAGGACGTCGTCGGCTACCTCGCCGACCAGGGAGTCGACGTGCCGCAGAGTGCCACCCTCGAGGACATCGGCGAGACGCTCGAGCGCTACTACGCGGTGAACGCGCAGCCCTTCGTCCGCTCGCTGACGCAGGCCCGCTTCGGCCCGCCTGCCGTCGCCTCCGCCGCGCTCGGCGCCGCGCGTCAGCAGCTTCGCGACGTGCGCCGCGCGCTGCGCCAGAACCTCGGTTTCGGCAGCCGCCTCCGCGGCTCGGCCAGCCTCCGCTCGCTCGGCCTCTAGCGCGGGGCGGCAGACCGCCGCGCTTCCCGTATCGTTGGATGAAGACGATGAGCGAGACGTACGACCTCTACCAGCAGGGCCGCGACCACCTCGCGGCCGGTCAGGCGGCCCAGGCGACGGTCGCGCTCGAGAAGGCGAAGCGGCGCGAGCCGCGCAAGGCCTCGATCCGCGAGGCGCTCGGCATCGCCTACTACCGCATCCGGCGCTTCTCCGAGGCCGAGGCCGAGTTCCGCGAGATCCTCGAGCTCGCCCCGGTCGACCACTATGCTCACTTCGCCCTCGGCCGCTGCCTCGAGAAGCAGGGCAAGCCGGAGGAGGCGGTCGGCCACTACCGGCTCGCGAGCTTCTTCCGCCCGCAGAGCCGGGACTACCGCCGGGCGCTCGCCAAGCTCGACGGCTAGGCGCGTCGCGATTCAGGCCGCCGCGGCCCCGTCATCTCCCAACGGCGGCTTGTGTTTCACGGCACGAACCTCGACTTCTCCCTGGTCATCCGCGTGGGCGTGCGAAGGGCCATGTCCTCCCCGGCCGAGGCGCGTGGAACACAAGCAGGTCGTGCGGTCGGGTCGCGTGCGAAGATCGCGCAGGTGCGGGTGGTCGTCCAGCTGGTGAGCGGGGCGCGAGTGCTCGTCGACGGCGAGGTCGTGGGCGAGGTGGGCGTGGGCCTCTGCGTCCTCCTCGGCGTGGCGGCGAGCGACGACGAGGCCGTCGCCGAGCGCCTGGCCGGAAAGATCGCGCGCCTGCGGGTCTTCGAGAACGACGAGGGCAGGTTCGACCGGAGCGTGGTCGACGTGCACGGCGGCGCGCTCGTGGTCAGCCAGTTCACGCTCATCGCCGACACGGCGAAGGGGACCCGGCCGAGCTTCACGGACGCAGCGCCGCCCGAGCGGGCCGAGCGGCTCTACGAGGGCTTCTGCGAGGCGCTCCAGGGCCAGGGGATCGACGTGGCGCGCGGCCGCTTCGGCTCCCGGATGGCCGTCGAGATCGTGAACGACGGCCCGGTGACGATCGTACTCGATGCCTAGGCGAGCGGCTCGCCCGCCTGGGCGAATCCCGGCCAAGGCGCGGCCGTCGCTGCTATCCTGACGGCTGGACATTTCCCCAGGTACACGGAGAAATGGGCGCGCGGCGCCCATTTTTTGCGAGAGGGATCGAATGCAGGTCTACGACAGGGAACGACAACTTCATCGCGAGGTCGCGGACACGGTCGAGAGCCGTCTACCTGACGTCGAGGTGCTCGCCGTCGAGCTCGGCGGCCCCGAGCGGCTGACGGTCTACATCGACAGCCCCGAAGGCGTGGATCACGCCCTCTGCGCGCAGGTCACCGACGTCCTCCGCGACTACCTCGACCGCTACACCCTCGACGTCTCGTCCCCGGGCCTCGAGCGCCCGCTGCGGACGCCGCGGCACTTCGCCGGCGTCGTGGGGCAGCGCGTTGCGATCCGTACGGCGCAGGAGGTCGAGGGGCGGAAGCGCTTCCGCGGCGAGGTCGTGGCCGCATCGGACGACGACGTCACCGTGGCCGCGAGCACCGGGCACGTGCGAATCCCCTACGAGACGATCGCGCGCGGCAACCTCATCGACGAGACGCAAGGGAAGGAAGCATGAGCCGCGAGATCCTCGAGGCGGTCAGGCAGATCGAGAAGGAGAAGGGCATCGAGGACGAGACCCTCGTCCGCGCCCTCGAGGACGCGCTCCTCGCCGCCTACAAGAAGACGCCGGGCGCCGCCCGGCACGCCCAGGTCGAGCTCGACCGCGTCAGCGGCGACTTCCGCGTCTGGTCGATCGAGCT
>DATBJE010000166.1:0-6971 GCA_036556565.1 Gaiellaceae bacterium | reverse complement strand
TGCGCCGAGGATACGGAGGCACGCGGCTAGACTCACGACCGTGGACGGTCCCCTCGACTGGTACCTGCTCGGCGTCGTGCTGGGCCTCGGCGTCGCCGTCGGCATCGCCGCGGTCGGCGCCCTCCGGAGCCCGTGGTGGGCTGCCGTGGCGATCGCGGGCGCGGCCGCCGCCATCGCGATCGACCTCCTCGCGCTGCCGCTGTGGGCGGTCCTCGCCTTCGCCGCCGCCGCGGTCGTCGCGTTCCTCGCGCTGCGGCGCCTCTCGGCCGACGCCCTGCCCGCGGCGCTCCTGGGCGCGGTCGTCCTCGCGGCGATCCCGCTCCTCGGCTACCTCGCCGTCGCCGCTGCCCCGGTCGCGGGCGCGCGCCTCCAGCGGCGCGCCGATGCCCGCCACGCAGGGCTGCGCGTGCTCGCGAAGGACTGACCTGACGGCCACCGGGACACGGAAGCTCGTGCTCGTCGTCATCGACGGGCTGACCCCGAGCGCCCTCGAGCGGGGGCTCGCGGAGGGACGCCTGCCCGCGCTCGCGGCCCTCGTCGAGGCAGGCGTGACGGGGCAGGGGACGAGCGTCTTCCCCTCGCTCACTCCGGTCTGCCTCTCGTCCATCGCCACGGGCGCCTACCCGGACGTCCACCACATCCCGCACCTCGTCTGGTACCACCGCGGCGAGGAGCGCGTGATCGAGTACGGATCGTCGTTCTCGGCCATGCGCGCGGTCGGCGCGCGCAGGGCCATCCGGGACACGATGTTCGGGCTCAGCGGGGAGCATCTCTCCGCCGACGCGACCACCGTCTTCGAGGCGCTCGAGGACGCCGCGCTCGAGCCGGCCGCCATCAACTTCACGTGTTACCGGGGCCGGACGCGCCATCCCATCCGCCTCCCCGGGCTCGCCCGCCGCAACCGCTGGTACGAGGCGGTCTACGGGCCGACGCACTTCTTCTTCTTCAACGTCTTCGAGTCCTCGCGCACCGGGGCCCCGCTCGCCATCCGCTCGCGCCTCGAGGGGTCGATCGACGAGTACGCGGCCGCCGTCGGCCGCTGGCTCGTCACGCGCGACGCGTTCGACTTCCTCGTCTTCTACCTCCCGGACTACGACTACGCGTCCCACATCAGCGGGCCCGACGGGTCGCTGGAGGCCCTCGAGCGCTCGGACGCCGCGCTCGGGCAGCTGCTCGCGGCGGGTGGTGGCGCCGAGCGCTTCCTCGAGCGCTACGCGGTCGTCGTCTGCTCCGACCACGGCCAGACGCCCGTCGACAAGCTCGCCACGCTCCAGGACGCCTACCCGGACAGCCTGACCGGCGTCCTGCCACTCGCGTCGAATCGCGCCGGGATGGTCTATCGGCTGGAGGGCTGCCGCCGGTCGGCGCGCGAGCTCGCCGAGCGCCTCGACGACGTGGCCGCCGTCGAGGTCGCCCTCTTCGTCGAGGGGGAGACCGCGGTCGCGAGGCGCGGCGGGGAGGAGATGCGCTTTGCGCCGGAGGGCGAGGGCTGGCGGGTCGAGGGCACCGCGGACGTGCTCGACCCCGACCGCCATCCGCGGGGCCTCGAGCGCGCCTGGCACGCGCTGGCGAGCCCGACCGCCGGCGACGTCCTTGTCTCGGCGCAGGTGGGCTGGGAGCTCGCGGACCTCGGCGGGCGCCACCACCTCGGCGGCGGGAGCCACGGGTCGCTTCTCGCAGGCGACTCGGTCGTCCCCCTCGTCGCGGCCGGCTTCGAGGAGCCGCCGTCGCTCTCGGGCATGCGCATCGTCGACCTGGCCCCGCTGGCGCTCGCCTACCTTGGCGTCGCGGCGCCCGAGAGCATGCGGGGGCCCCTTGAAGCGGCGAGAGCCTGACTTCGACGCGCAGCGCGCGCGCATGGTCGCCGACCAGCTCGCCGCGCGCGGGATCCGCGATCCCCGGGTCCTCGCCGCCATGGGGACGGTCCCGCGGGAGGCGTTCACCGATCCCGGGGACATTCGCCGCGCCTACGAGGACGCGCCGATCGACATCGGCTGGGGCCAGACGATGTCGCAGCCGTACATGGTGGCGCTCATCTGCGAGACGGCCGCGGTCGGCCCCGACGACCGCGTGCTCGACGTCGGCGCCGGGTCGGGCTACCAGGCGGCGGTGCTGGCCGAGCTCGCGAGCGAGGTCCACACGATCGAGCGCATCGAGCAGCTCGCGGAGCGCGCCCGCGAGAAGCTGGCCGCCGCCGGCTACGAGCGGGTGGCCGTCCACGAGGGCGACGGGTCGCTCGGCCTGCCCGAGCTCGCACCCTTCGACGCCGTGACCGTGGCCGCGGCGGCGCCCGGGCTGCCGGAGGCGCTGTACGACCAGCTGGCGCCGGGGGGACGGCTGGTCGTCCCGGTCGGAGATCGTCGCGGGCAACGGCTCGAGGTCGCCGTCAAGAGCCCCGAGGGACCGGCGATCGTCCACTCCGTCGCGTGTCGCTTCGTGCCGCTGGTCGGCGCGGAGGGCTACTAACCTGTCGGCGATGGCGAAAGGAGCTGAGGCCACCACCTCGCGGGCGACCGTGTTCACGGGCGCGGCCTCGAGCGCCCTCCGCCGGCCCGGGAACTGGCTTCAGCTGGCGAAGTTCTGCACCGTCGGCGCCTCGGGCTACGTCGTCAACCTCGCCGTGTACGGGAGCCTCCTCGCGCTCGGCGTCCACTACCTCCCGGCGGCGGTGTGCTCGTTCCTCGTCGCCGTCACCAACAACTACGTCTGGAACCGCGTCTGGACGTTCCGCCACCAGCGCGGACATCTCGTCTTCCAGGGCGTCCGCTTCCTCGTCGTCTCGACGATCGCCCTGGCCGCGAACCTCGCCTTCCTGAGCGCCCTCGTCGCGCTGGGCGTCGGAGAGCTGCCCGCCCAGGCGATCGCCATCGTGCTCGTCACGCCGTGGAACTTCGTCGCCAACAAGCTCTGGAGCTTCCGACGGCGGCCGCGAAGGTCCTAGCGGCCGCGGCCCTCCTCGCGGTCGCGATCGGGGTCGGCGCGGGTGCGGCCCACGCCGCGGCGCCCGTCACGACCCCCGTCTACGACTCGCGCGGCAACCTGGTGGGGACGCCGTTCGTCCCGCCGAAGGAGGAGCCCGTCTTGACGGAGAAGGAGGCGATCGGCCGCGCGCTCGCGAACGGGAAGGTCGCGGACTGGGTCGCGCGGTACCCGAGCGGGTCGCTGACGAAGCAGGCCGACCTCGACGAGGACTCTCTGGTCTGGACGGTGCGCGTGTGGTCCTCCGTTCCCGACGCCGGCCAGATCGCGCTCGCGGAGGTGGACGACACGACGGGGGAGGTCACGGAGGCGTGGACCGGCCCTCAGGTCGCGTGGAAGATGGCCCGGGGGTACGAGGGCGCCTTCGGCCGCAAGATCAACTCGCCGTGGATCTGGCTGACGTTCTGCGCGGTGTTCCTCGTCGGCCTGGCCGACTTCCGGCGCCCGCTGTCGGTCCGCAACCTCGACCTGCTCGCGCTCCTCTCGTTCGGGGTGTCCCTCTACTTCTTCAACCGCGGCCAGGTCTTCACGTCGGTGCCGCTCGCGTACCCGCCCCTCCTCTACCTGCTCGGCCGCATGGCGTGGATCGGCTGGCGTGGCCGGGGGAGCCCGACCCGGCCCGTCTGGCCGGTGTGGGCGCTGATCGGGGCGACGGTCTTCCTCATGGGCTTCCGGATCGGGCTCAACGTGCGCGCCTCGAACGTCATCGACGTGGGCCTCTCGGGGGTCATCGGCGCGCAGCGGATCGTCGGGGACGGGCAGATGCCGTACGGGCACATGCCGGACGACACGGGGAAGGAGTGCGGCCCCGCCGACGCCGACGGCTACGTCCGCGAGCGCATCCAGACGAACGGGCGCTGCGAGGTGGCGGACGGCCGCGGGGACACGTACGGGCCGATCGGCTACATCGCCTACGTCCCCGGGTATCTCGCGACGGGCTGGAGCTCCAAGTGGGACTACCTCCCGGCCGCCCACTTCACGTCGATCCTCTTCGACACGCTTGCGCTCCTGGGCATGGCCGCCCTCGGCCTCCGCTTCGGCGGCCCCCGGCTCGGAGCGACCCTCGTCTTCGCGTGGGCCGCCTATCCGTTCACGCAGTACGTGTCGAGCTCGAACTCGAACGACGCGATCATGCCCGCCTTCCTGGTCTGGGGGCTCGTCGCCGTGACGTCGGCGCCGGCGCGGGGCCTCCTCGTCGGGCTGGCGGCGTGGACGAAGTTCGCGCCGTTCCTCCTCGTCCCGCTCTGGGCCTCGTACCCGAGCACGACCCGGTGGCCCCGCCAGCAGCTCCTGTTCCTCGGCGGGATCCTGCTGGCGACCGCGCTCGGGTTCTGGATGCTGTTCCTCGAGCCGGACCCCCTGCACGCTGCCCGCGTGTTCTGGGACCGGACGTTCGGCTGGCAGCTCTCGCGGCCGTCGCCCTTCTCGATCTGGAACTGGGGCGAGTACCCCGGCTATCCGGACCTGGGCCTCGTCCAGTCCGTGCTCAAGGGCCTTCTGCTCGTCTCGGCCGTCACCCTCGGCTTCGTGCCCCGGACGCGAAACGTCGTGCAGCTCGCGGCGCTCTCGGGTGCGCTCCTCATAGGCTTCGAGCTCGTCCTCACCCACTGGTTCTACCTCTACATCCCGTGGTTCTTCCCCTTCGTCGCGTTCGCGTTCTTCGTGCCGGCCGCGGTCCAGGTCGTCCGGCAGGTGCCGCAGCCCGAGGAGCCGACCGATGAGCGTCCGGTCGGAGAGCTCGTCCCGATCCCCTGACGCCGGGGCGTTCCTCGTCGCGCTCGCGGCGGGGATCGTCCTGCTGGCCGCGTCGTGGGGCCTCCTCCACCTCGGGACGTTCCACCGCTACCAGATCGTCGACACGCCGGTCTACCGGGACTACGGCGAGGCGATGGCGGCCGGGGAAGTGCCGTACCGGGACTTCGACCTCGAGTATCCGCCTGGGGCGCTGCCGATCTTCTGGCTCCCGACGCTGGGGCCCGCGGAGCACTACGCGTCGATCTTCGACGCGCTCATGGCGATCTGCGCCGTCGCGATGCTCGCGCTCGTGCTGCGCGCCCTCGTCTCCCTCGACGCGGCGCCCACGCGTCTGCTCGCCGCCGCGGTCCTCGTCGGCCTCTTCCCGCTCGCCCTCGGCTCGGTCGTCCTCTCGCGGTACGACCTCTGGCCCGCCGCGCTGACCGCGGCCGCCCTCGCGGCCGTCCTCGGCGGGCGCGACCGCCTGGGGCTCGCCGTCCTCGGGCTCGCGGTGACGGCGAAGATCTACCCGCTGGTGCTCCTCCCGCCTATGCTCGTGTACGTGGCCAGACGCCGGGGCGGACGGGAGGCCGCGGCCGGCTTCGGATTCTTCGCCCTCGTCGTCGTGGTCGTCGTTCTCCCTTTCCTCTTCGCCTCGCCGGGTGGCCTCGCCGACTCGCTCCAGCGACAGCTCGAGCGCCCGCTCCAGATCGAGAGCCTCGGGGCGTCGATCCTCCTCGCCGCCCACCGGCTCGGCCTCTACGACCCGACCGTCGTGTCGTCCTTCGGGTCCCAGAACCTCGTGGGCACGCTCCCCGACGCGCTCGCCGTTGCCCAGACAGTCGTGCAGGCGGCCGCCCTCGTCGCCGTCTGGCTCCTCTTCGCGCGCGGCCCGGCGACCCCCGAGCGGCTCGTCGTCGCGTGCGCCGGCTCGGCGGTCGTCTTCGTCGCGTTCGGAAAGGTGCTCTCGCCGCAGTTCCTCATCTGGCTCGTGCCCCTCGTGCTGCTGGCGGCTGGCAGGACCGGCCTGACGGTCGCGGCGCTCCTCGGCGCCGCGCTCGTGACGACGCGCCTGTGGTTCCCGAGCCGCTACTGGGACGTCGTCGCGCTCGAGCCTGCCGGGTGGCTCGTGCTCGTCCGCAACCTCCTGCTGGTCGGGCTCGTCGTCGTGCTCGTCGCCGCTACGACGGAACGGGCACGCGCAGGGCCTCGCAGCTGGTAGCGCGCCCGTCGGCGTCGCACTCGACGACGACGCCCTCGATGCGCACGTCGCCCTCGGCCGGGTGGAAGCGCACGGGCATCCCCGTGCGCATCCGCTCGATCGCGAGCTCGGCCCGAACGCCGATGACGGAGTCGTGCGGGCCGGTCATGCCCGCGTCGGTGATGGCGGCGGTCCCGCCCGGGAGGACGCGGGCGTCGTTCGTCTGCACGTGCGTGTGCGTGCCGATCACGGCCGTCACCCGCCCGTCGAGCATGCGCGCGAGCGCGATCTTCTCGCTGGTCGCCTCGGCGTGGAAGTCGACGACGATCGTGGAGGTGGTCGCGCGCGCCTCCTCGACGAGCGCGTCGACGACGCGGAAGGGGTGGACCGGCGTGCTCAGGAAGAGGGCGCCCTGGAGGTTCGCGACCGCGACCGGCGTCCCGTCGCGCGCCTCGACCACGGTGAGGCCCTTGCCGGGGATGCCCGCGTCGCCGAAGTTCGCGGGGCGGATGATCCGCGGGCTCGACTCGAGGAGCGGGACGAGGTCGCGGTGGCGCCAGACGTGGTTGCCGGTCGTGATCACGTCCACGCCGGCGGCGAGGAGCTTCTCCGCGAGCTTCGCGGTGAGGCCGATGCCGTCGGCGGCGTTCTCGCCGTTCACGATGCAGAGGTCGGCGTCGAGCTCGTGGCGGAGCTCGGGCAGGCGTGCCGTGACCGCCCGCCGGCCTGGGGGGCCGAACACGTCGCCGATGAAGAGGATCTTCAGTGGGCGGTGCCGATCGAGAGCGTTACGGGCTCGTGAGGGCCGTGGCCGCCTGCACCTCGAGGTGCACGTGCTGGCCGTTGTCCTGCGTGTAGCGGGCGAGGCCGGCCCGCTCCACCTTGGAGAGGTCGATGACGCGGCCGATCTTCGTCCGGCCGGCCGAGACGGTCGACCCGACGGTGAGCGCCGGGTCGGCGCGGAGGTTCTCGAGCCGCACGACGACGCCGGGGTTCCCGGACGGCTGGATGTCGATGCGGACGCCGTAGGCCTTGCCGTCGACGATGTTGTCGGTGA
>DATBJE010000165.1:0-2214 GCA_036556565.1 Gaiellaceae bacterium | reverse complement strand
CCAGATCCGGAAGGGTCAGCTCGTAGGGCATGGCTAGAACGCGAGGACCCGGCGCGCGGCTGCGGCCACCCGCTCCGGCGAGGGCAGGTACTCGTGCTCGATCGACCAGTAGGGGAAGGGGACGTCGTAGCCGGTGACGCGCACGACCGGGCCGCGGAGGTCGAGGATCGCCTTCTCCGCGAGGAGCGCGGCGATCTCGGCCCCGAAGCCGGCGACCCGCGGCGCCTCCTGGACGACCACGGCCCGGCCGGTCCGGGCGACGGAGCCGAGGATCGTCTCCTCGTCGAGCGGCTTCAGCGTGCGGATGTCCACGACCTCGGCGCTCTCGTCGACGAGGTCCGCGGCGGCAAGGCAGGTCGGCACCATCGCGCCGTAGGCGATGAGCGTGACGTCGCTCCCCTCGCGCGCGATCCGCGCCCGGCCCAGCGGGACGACGTGCTCCCCCTCGGGGACCTCCCCGCGCGGGCTCCGGTAGAGCACCTTCGGCTCGAGGACGACGACGGGGTCGGGATCGCGCAGGGCCGCGGTGAGGAGGCCCTTCGCGTCGCCCGGCGTCGACGGGATCGCCACCTTCACGCCGGGCGTGTGGACGTAGTACGCCTCCGGCGAGTCCTCGTGGAGCTCGGGAGCGCGGACGCCGCCGCCGGTCGGCATGCGCACGACGATCGGGAACTCCATCGCGCCCCCGGTCCGCCAGCGGTAGCGGCCGACGTGCGTGATCAGCTGGTCGAGGCAGGGGTAGCTGAAGGACTCGTACTGCATCTCGCAGACCGGCCGCCAGCCGGCCATGGCGAGGCCGACGGCCGTGCCGAGGATCCCCGCCTCGGCGAGCGGCGTGTCCACGCACCGCTCGGGGCCGAACCGGTCGAGGAGGCCGGCGGTCGCCCTGAAGACACCGCCGGCGCGGCCGACGTCCTCGCCCAGGACCATCACCGTCGGGTCGCGCTCCATCCCCACGTGGAGGGCGTCGTTGACCGCCTCGACGAGCGTCCGCTCCATGGGGCTCACCCTTCGCGGATCGTCGGGGGTGGATCGACGTACGCGTGCGCGAACACGACGTCGGGGTCCGGGGCGGGCATCGCCTCCGCGGCGGCGATCCCCTCGCGCATGCGCTCGAGCGCCTCGGCCCGGATCTCCTCCCGGAGCCCCTCGTCCAGCAGCCCCCGCCGCTCCAGGTAGCGCTCGTAGCGGCCCAGGCACTCGTTCTCGCGCTCCTGCTCGACCCGCCCGACGTCCCAGTACGCGCTGGGGTCGTCGGCGGTCGCGTGCGGAGCCGAGCGGTACGTGAGCGCCTCGACGAAGGTCGGCCCCTCGCCCGCGCGCGCCCGCCGGAGCGCCTCCGCCGTCGCCTGGAAGACCGCGAGGACGTCGCCGCCGTCGACGCGAACGCCCGGCATGCCGTACCCGACCGCCTTGTCGGCGAGGGTCGCGGCGCGGGTCTGCGCGGAGAGCGGCGTAGAGATCGCCCACTGGTTGTTGTTGCAGAGGAGCACGACCGGGGCCTGCAGGACCGCCGCGAAGTTCGCTCCCTCGTGGAAGACGCCCTCCGAGGTCGCGCCGTCCCCGAAGTAGGCGATGGAGCAGACGCTCTCGCCCTTCAGCCGCGACCCCCACGCGAGGCCGACGGCGTGCGGGACGTGCGTGGCGATGGGAACCGTGATCGAGGCGACGCGGTACTCGCGCGGGTCCCACCAGCCGGCGGGGTGGCCGCGCCACCACGAGAGCACGACCTCGGGGGGCATGCCGCGGAGGAGGCCGATCGCGGACTCGCGGTACGAGGGGAAGATCCAGTCCTCGTCCGCGAGCGCCGACGCCGACCCGGCCTGGACGGCCTCGTGCCCCCAGAAGATCGCGTACGTCCCGACGCGCCCCTGGCGGTGGTACACGAGCGAGCGCTCGTCGTAGGTGCGCAGGAGGACCATCTTGCGGTAGAGCTCGAGGAGCGCGGGCTCGTCGAGACCGTGCACCTCGCCGTCCGGCCTCTGCTCCCCGTCGCCGATGATCCGCAGGAGATCGCCTTCGGCCGGCACCACCTTCCCCACGCGCCTAAGTATCGCGGACGAGCACACGGAGCGCGTCCCGCTCGGCCTCGAAACGCACCGAGGTGACGTCGCCCAGGTCCTCGCCGTCCGCCTGGAGCGGCGTGGCGACGTCGCACTCGATCTCGACCTCGTCGAGATCGTGGAGGTAGAGCGTCCGGGGCGAGCCGACCTG
>DATBJE010000164.1:0-4386 GCA_036556565.1 Gaiellaceae bacterium | reverse complement strand
GGCACGCCGCACCGCGGCTCGGCCCACGGGAATCGGGCAGGATGACCGCGGGCGGAGCCGCAGCGCGGCTTGGCGCGAGCTCTAGGAGCGCCGCCAGTCGAGGCGCCGAATCTCGTCGATCCGAGAGTCGGTGCCGATGAGGGCCGCGAGCGGCCCGACGAGAAGGATGAAGGCGATCACGACGTAGCCCATACCCATATGGTCGGTTCCCTTCTCGATAAGCACAAATCACGTTATGATTCATATCGATCATGAGAGCTGATGGTTGGCTGGGCGTCGAGCTGCGGCATCTCGCTGCCCTCCAGGCAGTCGCCGAGGAGGAGTCGTTCGGGCGCGCGGCCGAGCGGCTCGGATACACCCAGTCCGCCGTGAGCCAGCAGATCCAGGCGCTCGAGCGCATCGTCGGCCAGCGGCTCGTGGAACGCCCCGGGGGCCCGCGCCGCGTCTCCCTGACGGAGGCGGGCGAGCTGCTTCGCCGCCACGCGGCGGGAATCGTCGCGCGGCTGCAGGCCGCCCAGGCAGACCTCGCCGCCTTCGCCGAGGGCTCCGCAGGCACCCTGCGCATCGGGACGTTCCAGAGCGTCGGCGCCCGCGTCCTGCCGCTGCTCCTGCGCGAGTTCACGGGCGCGTGGCCGGACGTCTCCGTCCAGCTCACCGAGGGAACCGACGACGGCTTCCTGCTCGAGCTCGTGGAGCGCGGCGAGCTCGACCTCGCCTTCGTGATGCTCCCCGTCGAGGAGGGGCCGTTCGAGACGCGCGAGGCGATGGTCGACCCCCACGTCCTCGTCGTCCAGAGCGACTCGCCTCTCGCGCTCCGCAACCGCCGGCCGTCGCTGCGGGAGGTGGCGGACCTGCCGCTGATCGGCTTCCGCCAGTGCCGCAGCATCCACGCGGTGGAGACGCGCTTCCGGGACGCCGGGCTCGAGCCGCGTATCGTCTTCCGCTCGGACGACAACGGCACCATCCAGGGGCTCGTCGCCGCCGGGGTCGGCGCGGCGCTCGTCCCGCTCCTCTCGGTGGACGTCGGCCACGAGGGCACGGCGGTCTTCGGCCTCGCCGACGTCCCTCCGCGTCTCATCGGCATCGCGTGGCACCGCGACCGCTACCGCTCGCCGGCGGCGCGCGCCTTCGCCGACCTCGCGATCGACGTCTGTGCTCGCGTCCAGGCCGAGCAGGTCCGCGCGGAGACGGTCGCGGCCTAAAGGGGTTCTTAGCCCGGCTCTGCCGCTGCGGGGCCCAGGCGACGCTCGATCCAGCGCGCCCCGACCGTGTCGGTCAGGCCGTGGGCCAGGATCGAGGCGAGGATGACGAACGACGCCGTGTCGAAGACGAGCGTGCGCTCCCCGACCGTCGAGTTGAGGACGAGCAGGGCGAAGAGCATGGAGGCCACCCCCTTCGGTCCGAACCAGGCGATGAAGAGCTTGTAGGGCCGGGAGAACTCGACGCCGACGAAGCTCAGGAGCACGGCCGCCGGCCGGGCGACGAGCAGCGCGAATGCGATGAACGCGAGCAGCGGCAGGACGGAGTGGTGCCAGCCGGTGGCGACGATGAGCGCGCCGAAGACGAAGAACGTGGCGATCTGGAAGATCGCGCTGACGCTCTCGTTGAACTCGAGGAAGGTGGCCGGGATGTCCCGCCGCGTGGCGGCGAGGGCGATGCCGGCGACGAACGCGGCGATGAGCCCGTTCCCGTGCGCGACGTCCGCGAGCCCGAAGGCCGCAAAGCCCACGCCGAGCGCGTACGCGCCCTGGTACTTCGGGGTGATGCCGCCGCCGGGGAGGTGCGGGAGGAGACGGCCCGCGACGATCGCGAGCGCGATGCCGAGGACGGCACCCAGGAGCGCCTCGCCGGCGAGCTCGCCGGTCTCGCGGGCCGGACTGCCGCCGGGCGCCGCCAGGATGAGGAAGAAGAGGACGAACGGGAGCGCGAGGCCGTCGTTCAGCCCGGACTCGACGTTGAGCGTGTGCCGGACGATGCGGGGGACCCGCTCCGAGGTCACGACGGCCGACGTGACGACGGGGTCGGTGGGCGAGAGCACGGCCCCGAGGAGGAACGCCTCCGCCCACGAGAGCTCCGGGAAGAGCGCCTTCGCGGCGAGTGCGAGAAGCGCCAGGGTGATGGGCATGGCGATCACGAGGGCGCGGGTCGCCGGCCCCCAGTGCCGGCGAAGGAGCTCCGACTCGACGAACAGCCCGTCGGAGAAGAGGGTCAGGATCAGGGCGAGCTCGATGAGGAACAGGAGGACGGTCGACTCGGGGCTGACCGCGATGACGTCGGCGAGCGCCAGCACGATGCCGGCGCCGACCGAGAACACCGAGATGGAGAGCACGGTGCCGTGGAACCACCCCGAGAGCGCGGCCGCGGCGACCAGGAGCAGGCCGAGCACGAGGAGCGCCTCGGCGAAGGTGATCTCCATCCCGGGACCCTAGAGCGCGCGACGGTCGAGGCAATGCCCCGGGGGCGTGTGAGTTAGGGTTCTGCGCGGGCCGCCAGAGCCCACAGACTCTCCGTGCGGAAGCGCTCGATCATCCAGATGATGCTCGTCGGAGTGGCCGTCGGCGCTGCCCTGGCGGTCGTGGCGGTCTTCATCCCCTGGCTGCCCGAGGACGCCTCCGACGAGGCGGGGATCGTCGATTCGGTCTACTGGCTGGTGACGATCATCTGCGTCGTCATCTTCGCGGTCGTGGCCGGCGTGTCCGTGTACGCGATCTGGAAGTTCAGGGCGCCTCCGGGCGACACCGACGACGGCAGCCCGATCCACGGCCACACGGGCCTCGAGATCGTCTGGACGCTCATCCCGACGGCCCTCGTCACGGCGATCGCGATCTACTCGAGCGTCGCGCTGGCGCAGATCACGGACCTGCCCTCCGACCACCGGACGGTCGAGGTACAGGGCGAGCAGTTCGCCTGGACCTTCACGTATCCGGACATCAAGCTCCGGAACGGCCAGCCGCTGACCACGGGCGAGCTCGTCGTCCCCATCGGCAAGCCGATCGGGTTCGACATCACCGCGAAGGACGTCATCCACTCGTTCTGGGTGCCGGAGTGGCGCATGAAGCAGGACGCCGTCCCCGGCATCGTCACGCGCATCACGGTGACGCCGACGAGGACGGGGACGTTCCCGGTCATCTGCACCGAGCTCTGCGGGCTCGGCCACGCCCTCATGCGCTCGCAGGCGCGCGTGGTCTCCGCGTCCGCGTTCGATGCGTGGGTGAAGGAGCAGCTGCGCCTCGCGGCCGCGGGTGGCGCGGTCCAGGGCAAGGAGCTCTTCACCCAGCAGTGCGGCAGCTGCCACGTGCTCGCCGACGCCGGCACGCAGGGGCAGGTCGGGCCGAACCTCGACGACGTGCTCCCGGGGTTGTCCGCCGAGGAGATCCACACCTCGATCGTCGATCCCAACGCTAGTATCGCGAAGGGGTTCCAGCCCGACGTGATGCCGAAGAACTTCGGGGAGACGTTCACCCAGCCCCAGCTCGACGGCCTCGTCAAGTACCTTCAACAGGCGACTGGAGGACGCTAGTGGCCGTCGAGACGCACGAGGCCGAGCACGCCGTCGCGCACGCGCCGCCCCCGCCGCGGACCGGGCTCCGCCGGCTGACCGGGCCCGGCTGGCTGCGGGCCCTCTGGATCACGCCGCTCGCGTGGTGCTTCGCCACGCTCCTGGTCATCGGCTGGCGCGCGGGCATGGGGTTCGAGCCGCTCTGGAGCCTCCAGGTCCTCATCGTCGCCTGGACGGTGATCGTCCCGCTCGCGTTCCTCGGGGGCCTCGGCGGCTTCGACTACTGGATCTACTGGATCTCCGGGCGGCCGACCCGGCCGGAGGACCACTCGGGCCACGGCGCCCGCTCGTGGAAGGACTACTTCCGCGTCAACACCGACCACAAGGTGATCGGGATCCAGTATCTGGTGACGACGATCTTCTTCTTCGTCGTCGCAGGCCTCATGGCGATGTTCATGCGCGCCGAGCTCGCGCGGCCGGGGATGCAGTACGTGGACACGAACGCGTTCAACGGGCTCTTCTCGGTCCACGCCACGCTGATGATCTTCCTCTTCATCATCCCGGCGTTCGCCGGCCTGGGGAACTACGTCATCCCGCTGATGATCGGCGCGCCGGACATGGCGTTCCCGCGCCTGAACGCCCTCTCGTACTGGCTGCTCCCCATCGCGGGGCTGATCATGCTCTCGAGCTTCCTCGTCCCCAACGGCGGAGCGTTCGCGGCCGGCTGGACGAACTACGTCCCGCTCGCGGAGTCACAGGCGGACGGGAACCTCATGTTCCAGATGGGCGTCCAGTGGGCGGGCGCGTCCTCGATCATGACCGCCCTCAACTTCCTGGTCACCATCATCACGATGCGCGCGCCGGGGATGTCGTTCTGGCGCCTGCCG
>DATBJE010000163.1:0-26860 GCA_036556565.1 Gaiellaceae bacterium | reverse complement strand
TGACGGGGCTGATGCTGATGCGCGCCTACTTCGCCGACCGCGCCGAGGAGCGCGACACCGTCATCACCGCCGACACGGCGCACGGCACCAACCCGGCGAGCGTGACGATGGCCGGCTACAAGCTGGAGAAGGTCGCAACGGACGCGCGCGGCAACCTCGACGTCGACGACCTGCGGGCGAAGGTCAACGAGCGGACGGCCGGCCTGATGCTGACGAACCCCTCCACGCTCGGGCTCTTCGACGAGAACATCGTCGAGGTCGCGCGCATCTTCCACGACGCCGGCGCCCTCCTCTACTACGACGGCGCGAACCTGAACGCCGTCTGCGGGATCTCCCGCCCCGGCGATATGGGCTTCGACATCGTCCACTACAACCTGCACAAGACCTTCTCGCAGCCGCACGGCGGCGGCGGCCCGGGCGGCGGGCCGGTCGCGGTGCGGGGGATGCTCGAGCCGTTCCTGCCCGTGCCGGCCGTCGTGCGCGACGGCGAGCGGTTCCGCTTCGACTACGACCGGCCGAAGTCGATCGGCAAGGTGCGCGGCTTCGCCGGGCCGTTCGGCGTGTTCGTGCGCGCGTACGCGTACATCCGCTCGTACGGGCCGCGCCTCGCCGACATGTCGGAGACGGCCGTGCTCAACGCTAACTACCTCCTCGCGCGCCTGCGGGACGCCTACGACCTCCCGTTCGACCGGCTCTGCATGCACGAGTTCGTGCTCTCGGCGCGGAACCTGAAGCGCGACCACGGCGTGACCGCGCTCGACGTCGCGAAGCGCCTCATGGACTACCGCTTCCACCCGCCGACGATCTACTTCCCGCTGATCGTCCCGGAGGCGCTCATGATCGAGCCGACCGAGACGGAGCCGAAGGAACGGCTCGACGCGTTCGCAGACGCGATGCTCGCGATCGCCGACGAGGCCGCCGCCGACCCGCAGGTGCTGAAGGACGCTCCGCACCACCGGCCCGTGCGCCGGCTCGACGAGGTGAAGGCGGCGAAGCGAGCCGTCGTGAAGTACGGCTTCGAGGCGCACCCGGACCTGGCGCACGCTCCCGCCGAGGGTCAGGCGGTGGAGGTCCAGAAGGGAGCGTGACCGCGACGAAGGACGAGATCGCCGAGCGGGTGGACGCCCTCGGCAACACGCACCAGGGCGACGACTTCGTCGAGGCGATCCGGTCGTTCTCGGACGAGATCGGGCCGGCCGCCCAGCCGATGCTGCAGCAGGTCCTGCTCGAGCGCGCGGCCGACGAGGAGGACTTCCAGGACGCCGTCCGGCGGCGCTTCGCGGAGAAGGGGTGGACGAGGCGGATGCTCGCGCGGCTCGAGCGCGTCTGGCGCGACGACCGGGCGAGCGAGGTCGCGGCGGCGCTCCTCGCCGGTCCGGACGGCGAGGACGCGCTCGAGCTCGAGGTCGGGAGGCTCCGGGCAGAACGGGGCCGCGCCGCGCTCGTTCTCGACGAGCTATCGCGGCACGAGAGCCCGCGTGTACGGATCTGGGTCCCGGGCGCGGCCGCGGACATCCTCGGAGACGGAGGAGCCAGGCTCGTGCTCTCGATGACGCGCGACCGCGACACCGACGTGCGGGACGCCGCCGTCCAGGCGCTGGTCGGCCTCGACGACGAGACGGCGCGCACGATCGCCCCCGATCTGCGCCGTCGGCTGCAGGCGCCGTCCGCGGAGGAGCGCGTGAAGGCGATCTGGGCGCTGGCGGAGCTCGGCGACACGCGCTCGCTCGCGACGCTGCAAGCGCGTGCGGAGTCGGCCGGGGACCCGGCCGAGCGGCGCGCGGCGCACGCGGCGACGCTCGTCCTGCGGGAAGACGCCGATGCCGTCTCCGCAGGCCTCCGTGCGAACGACCCGGAAGCCGTGCCGGCCTTCGCGGTCGCCGCCCGCATGCTTGCCACCGACGAGACGCGCGCCGCTCTCCGCGAATGCGCCGACGCGGCGCCGGACGACGTGTCCCGCGCAGCGTGCGCGGCCGAGCTCGAACGACTGCCCGAGGAGGCGTGATGGAAGTTCGGAACCGGGATGCGGCGGAGCCCTTCACGACGCTCGACGGCTCGATGATTCGCGTGCTCGTCGACGCGCGCGCGGGCGGCGCCTTCAAGCAGAGCCTCGCCGAAGCGACGCTCGCGCCGGGAGCCGAGGCACGCCTGCACTTCCACGCCCGCACCGAGGAGATCTACGTGCTGCTCGAGGGGAGCGGCGAGATGGAGGTCGACGGCCAGGCGCGGACCGTCGGCCCGGGCGACGCGATCCTGATCCCGCCCGGTGCGTGGCATCGGATCCGGGCCGGAGAGGAGGGCGAGCTCCGCTTCCTCTGCTGCTGCGCGCCCGCCTACGCGGACGAGGACACGTTCTTCGAGTGAGCTAGGGCGAGTTCTCAGGCGGTCGCCGCCAGCTGGCCGCAGGCGGCCGCGATGTCCCGGCCGCGCGTGAGGCGGACGGTGGTCGGCACCCCGCGCCGCACGAGCGCCTCCCTGAACGCCGCGATCGCCTTCGGCGTCGAGCCTGCGTACGCGCCAGTCGGGTTGTAGGGGATGAGGTTCACCTTGAACGACTTCGGGTCGAGGAGCCGCGCGAGCTCGTGTGCCTGCCCGACGCGGTCGTTCACGCCGCCGAGCATCACGTACTCGACGAAGACCTTCCGGCGGCGAAGCGACACGTACCGGCGGCACTCGGCGAGAACCTCGCCGAGTGGATAGCGGTCGTTGATGGGCATCAGCCGCGAGCGGAGCGCCTCGTCGGCGGCGTGGAGGGAGAGCGCCAGCCGCATCGGCCGGCTCACCTCGTCCACGAAGCGGCGGAGGCCCGGCATCCAGCCCACGGTCGAGATCGTCGTCCGCCGGTGCGTGATCCCGAGCGCCGGCAGCCCCTCGGCGGCCTCGAGGACCGCGTCGAGGTTGAGCATGGGCTCGCCCATCCCCATGAACACCGCGTGGTTCACGTCCTCGATGCGGCGGAAGTGGAGCGCCTGGTCGAGGATCTCCGAGGAGGTGAGGTTCCGCCCGAAGCGCATGGCGCCGGTGGCGCAGAACGTGCAGGTCAGCGGGCACCCCGACTGCGACGAGAGGCAGAGCGACCGGCGGCCGTCGCGATAGCGCATGAGCACCGCCTCGACCGGGTGCCCGTCGCCGGTCGAGAAGAGCGCCTTGACCGTCCCGTCGCGCGAGCGGGCCTCGTGCTCGAGGCGGAGCGTCGAGAAGGGCACGGCCTCGGCCAGCTCACGCCGGAGCGCCGTCGGGAGGTTCGTCATCGCCTCGTACCCGGGCGCGCCTCCGGCGGTCCAGTCCCAGACCTGATCGGCCCGGTAGGCGGGTTGGCCCGCGTCCTCGAGC
This sequence comes from Gaiellaceae bacterium, assembly GCA_036556565.1. GTDB lineage: Bacteria > Actinomycetota > Thermoleophilia > Gaiellales > Gaiellaceae > JAIBJN01. The sequence goes on along the minus strand of DATBJE010000163.1, from coordinate 23,527 downwards.
GTCCGCTTCAGCAGGGCGACGTCCATTGCCGCACGGTACCCCGTACGAGTGACGCGAGGGCTGGCGCCCGGTGGCTAAGATAGTTAACGATGTTAACGATTTTGGATCCGGTCACGGTCGCGAACGGGTTGCGGCCGACGCTCCTCCACCTCAACCGCAGGCTTCGGCGCGAGCTCGCGCCGCTGGGGATCACCGGCGGGCAGGCCGCGCTCCTCTGGGCGATCCGCTCGAATCCGGGGGTCGGCTTGCAGGAGCTCGCCGAGCTCGAGGGCGTCTCGGCGCCGGCGATGAGCGCGCACGTCGATCGTCTCGAGGGGGCGGAGCTCGTCGCGAGGCGACGGTCCGACCGCGACCGGCGCAGGGTCGAGCTCGAGGTGACCGACGCGGGCCACCGCGTTCTCCGCTCGGCGCGGAGTCGCCGGACCGCGTGGCTCGCGGAGCGGCTGCGCCGGCTGGAGCCCGACGAGCTCGAGCGGATTGACGCCGCCCTCCCCGCGCTCGAGCGGCTCCTCGAGGACGAGGCGTGACGGCGGCGTTCCTGCGCGCCCAGCGTCGCACCTGGTCGAGCCTCCGCAAGCATCGCAACTACCGCATCTTCTTCTCGGGCCAGGTGGTCTCGGTCACGGGCACGTGGATGCAGAACGTGGCCGCCGCGTGGCTCGTTCTCGTGCTCACGCACTCGCCCGTGGCCGTCGGGATCCTCATGCTGTGCCAGTTCCTTCCGGCGACGCTGCTCGGGTTGGTCGGCGGCGTCGTGGTCGACCGGCTCGACGCGCGACGGGTCGTCATCGCCACGCAGGCCGCCTCGATGGTGTTCGCGGGCGTCCTGGCCGGGCTGACGCTCGGGGGCGTCGTCGAGGTCTGGCAGGTCTACCTCCTCACGGGGCTGCGGGGCATCTCGCTCGTCTTCGACCACCCTGCTCGCCAGCAGCTCACGTTCCAGATGGTCGGGCGCGACGAGCTGCCGAACGCCGTCGCTCTCAACTCCGGCCTCTTCAACGGCGCGCGCGTGATCGGGCCCGCGCTCGGCGGCATCGTCATCGCGAGCGCCGGCGTCGGTGCCTGTTTCCTCTTCAACGCGGTCAGCTTCCTCGCCGTACTCGCGAGCCTCACGTTCATCCGCCCGTCCGAGCTGTTCCCGCTCGAGCGGAGCGGCGACCCGCCGACGCTCGTGCGCGGGAGCCGAGAGGCCTTCTCGTTCCTGCGGCGCGTCCCGCTCGCCGGGGTCGTGCTCGCGATGGTCCTGCTCGTGACGACGTTCTCCTTCAACTTCAACGTCCTCCTGCCCGTGCTGGCGCGGCGGACGCTCGTCGAGGGCCCGGAGATCTTCGGCGTCGTCATGGCCTGCTTCGGAGCAGGGGCGCTGCTGGGCGCGCTCGTCTCCGCGACGATCTCGCGGGCGAGCCCGAGGATCGTGCTCGGGGGAACTGCCGCCTTCGGCTTCGCCGAGCTGGCGCTCGCGCCGCAGACGACGCTCGTCGGCGTGGCGCCGTTCCTGTTCGTCGCCGGCGTGGCGTTCACCCTCTGGACCTCGAACGCGAACGCGACCCTTCAGCTCGCCACCCCGGACGGCCTGCGCGGCCGGGTCATGGGCCTCTACTACTTCGCGTTCAACGGCGCGGGCCCGGCCGGGGGGATGCTGGCCGGCTGGCTGGCCGCCGTCGGCGGGACGGCGCTCGCGTTCACCGTGGCCGGATCGGCGGCGCTCGCCGTCACCGCGGGCGCGCTCCTGGTGCTGGGCAAGCGGGCGCACGTGCCTCGCGAGGCCTCGCGGCCAGGTACCGTGGGCGCGTGATCGACCTCCGCTCGGACACGTTGACGCAGCCGACGCCGGCGATGCGACGCGCGATCGCCGAGGCGGCCGTCGGCGACGAGCAGAAGCGCGAGGACCCGACCGTCGTCGTCCTCGAGGAGCGTGGGGCGGAGCTCCTCGGGCACGAGGAGGCGGTCTTCGTCCCGACGGCGACGATGGCGAACCAGATCGCCCTGCGCGTGCTCTCGCAGCCGGGCGACGAGGTGCTCGCCGAGGAGAACGCTCACGTCTTCCGCTACGAGCTCGGCGGCCCGGCGGTGCACTCCGGGCTCGCCATGAAGGCGCTGCCGGCGCCGGACGGGCGCTTCGCCGCCGAGCAGGTCAGGGACGCGGTGAGCCCGCCCGGCGACCTCCACACGGCGCCCACGCGCCTCGTCTGCCTCGAGAACACCCACAACGGCGGGGGCGGGCGCGTCTGGCCGATCGAGCAGGTCCGGGACGTCGCGGCGGAGGGGCGCCGGCACGGGCTCGCCGTCCATCTCGACGGGGCGCGGCTCATGAACGCGGCCGTCGCGAGCGGGACGTCCGCCGCCGAGTACGGGCGCGAGTTCGACACCGTGACGCTCTGCCTCTCCAAGGGGCTCGGCTGTCCCCTCGGCGCGCTCGTCGCAGGCTCGCGGGAGCGCATGGCGAGGGCGCGGCGCTACAAGCACCTCTTCGGCGGCGCGATGCGCCAGGCCGGGATCGTGGCCGCGGCCGGCGTCTACGCGCTCGACCACAACGTCGAGCGGCTCGCCGACGACCACGCGAACGCCCGGCGGCTGGCCGAGGGCCTCGCCGATGCCGGGTTGCCCGTCGACCTCGAGCAGGTCGAGACGAACTTCGTCCTCCTCGACACGGCGCGGCTCGGCCTCGAGGCCGACGACGTGCTCGCGCGCCTGCGCGCGGAGGGCGTCCTCTTCTCCTACGCGGCCGCGCGCGGGGTTCTTCGCGCCGTGACGCATCTCGACGTGACCTCCGAGCAGATCGAGGAGGCCGTCGAGCGCATCCCGCGCGCGCTGGCCGGCTCGGGACGTCAGGCCGAGCTCGCGGGCGACGCGCCGACGCCGTACTAGCAGCCTCTCGAATGACGGCCGGAGGCGGGTCGTCTCCGCCCGTCCCTGAGCCCTGTGCGGCTACTCGTACTGGAGCGCCCTGAGGACGTTGAGCTTCGCGGCGCGGCGGGCGGGGAAGACCGCGGCGACGATCCCGACCACGATCGCCACGACGACGAAGGCGATCAGCAGGCCGCCGGGGATCTGGAAGCGGAGGTCGAACTGGCTCAGCGCCCTGGTGACGAGGGCGGCGAGGAAGATCCCGAGCGGGAGCCCGAGCGCCGCCCCGATCAGCGCCGTGATGACGCTCTCGTGGCGCACCATCCGCCGGGCCTGCCGGCGCGTCATGCCGACCGCGCGAAGCATGCCGAGCTCGCGCGTCCGCTCGTAGACGGAGAGCACGAGCGTGTTCACCATGCCGAAGATGCTGACGATGACCGCGAGCGCGAGGAGGACGTAGAGCATGACGAGGAACTGGTTGAAGTCCTCGTCCTGCGAGTCGATCCACGCCTCCCGGGTCTGCACCTTCGCGTCCGGGAACGTCTCGACGGCCTGTTCGAGCGAAGCGGTCGTCGCGTCGTTGGGCTCGCCGGCCACGTTCACGAACGTGAACTGGTTCCGCGGCCGGTCGTAGTTCGCGTCGAAGGCGCTCTTGCTGATCGAGATGGCCCCGAGGAGCGGGTAGAACGGCGGCGCCTCGTAGAGGCCCATGACCGTGAACTTCACCGTCTGGTTCGTGGGAGTGAGGACGGTGACCGTGTCCCCGACGGAGATGTCGTGGTCCTCGGCGAACGTCGAGTCCATGATCGCGCCGTCGTCGCCGAGCTGGGCGATCACGTCGTCGGAGCCGTCCTGCCAGTCGAAGCGGTACGCCTCGGTGATCGTGTCCGGCTCGATCCCGGTGACGTACTGCCCCGACCCGTTCACCTCGCCGAGGTCGGCGCGGACGTTCGCCACCTGCTCGGCGTCGGCCGAGCCCGCGATCGCGTTGCCGGCCTCGGCCACGAACGGGGTGTAGCCGTCCTGTGAGGTGACGACGTAGTCGGCGATCACCTGGTCCTCGATGGCGCCTCGGTTCGAGGCCTTCATGCCGCTGGCGAGCACGGCGACGAACGTGACGAGGGCGATGCCGATCATGAGGGCCGCCGCGGTGGCGGCGGTGCGGCCCGGGTTGCGGACCGAGTTCTGGCGCGCGAGGCTCCCGGCCGCTCCTCCGAGGTGCTCGGCCGGCAGCCCGACGATTGCGGCGATCGGGCGGACGAGGCGCGACGAGATCAGCGCGACGCCGATGAACAGGAGCAGGACGCCGCCGGCGATCGAGAGGAGCCGGGTGCCCGTGGCGAGCTCGTCCCTGAACATCGCGTAGCCGAGGAGCAGGAGCGAGAGCGCGATGACGACGACCGCGATGTAGGGGAGGAAGGGCGAGAATCGCGAGCGCGGGAGCGTGAACCCCTCGCGGACGGCGGCGATCGGAGGCACTCGCGTGGCGCGGATGGCCGGGAAGACGCCCGCGAGGAGCGTGATGACCGTCCCGACGAGGAGCGAGACGACCACCGTCCGCGTGGCGAAGACCATGCCCGTGGTCGGGAGGTCGAGCTCGAGCGCCTTGAAGAGCTCGTTCAGCCCGACGGCGAGGCCGACGCCGACGAAGAGCCCGATGATCGACGCGATGACGCCGATGACGAGCGCCTCGGCGATCACCGACCAGAGCACCTGCCGGCGGGAGGCGCCGATCGTCCGCAGCGTGGCGAACTCGCTCGTTCGCTGCGCGACGGTGATCGAGAGCGTGTTGAAGATGACGAAGGCGCCGACGAAGAGCGCGATGGCCGCGAACGCGAGCAGGAAGTAGCGGATGAAGCTCGTGAACTCGCTGATGTCCTCCTTGTCGTCCTGGGCCTCGGCCGCCGCCGAGCGCACCTGGGCGCCGTCGGGCAGGATCGGCTGGATCTCGCGGATGAGCTGCTCGGGCGTCGTCCCCTCCTCGCCGGCGACCGAGATCGCGTCGTACTGGCCCTTCCGGTCGAGGAGCTCCTGCGCGGTCGGCACGTCGAAGACGGCGAAGGTCACCGTGCCGAGGGAGCCGACGTCGCCGTACTTGGCGATGCCGGTCACCTCGAACGGCTGCTTGGGCTTGAGCGTCGATATCTGGACGGTGTCGCCGACGTCGAAGCCCTGCCGGTCGGCCGTGCCCGAGTCGATGACGACCTGACGAGAGCCCTGCGGCCAGGTTCCCGCCACGAGATTCAGGGGGTTGAACTGCCGGAGCTCCGGGCTCGTGTCGATGCCGAAGCCGAGGCTCGGCGAGCCCTGCGTGTTGATCGCCTTGCCGTCCGAGCCGATGATCTTCGTGTTCGTCTCGTCCGCGACGCTGCCCGTTGCCAGCGCGACGCCGGGGAGCTCGCGGACGTCGTTCAGGATCGAGGCGTCGGCCGGTGGCTGCTCGGACTGGGTGCCCTGGAAGTTGATCTCGGCGCCCTTGCCGGAGACGATGACGTCCGTCCCGGCGTACGACTCGTCGAAGATCTCCGAGAAGGCCTTGTCGATCGTGTCCGTGAGGACGTAGGTGCCGCTGATCATCGCGACGCCGAGGATGATCGCGAGCGCCGTGAGCGTGGCCCTGAGCTTTCGGCCGGCAAGGCCGCGCAGCGCGACACGGATCACGTCTCGGTCACCTGACCTTTCGTCTACTCGTACTGGAGGGCTTCGAGCGGGTTGAGGCGGGCGGCGCGCCGCGCCGGGAAGATGGCGGCGATGATCCCGACGAGGATGGCCGCGATCGCGAAGACCACGAGCTGGCCGACGGGCACGGAGAAGTCGATGAAGTCGATCCGCGCCACGAGCAGGCCCGCGAGGACGACGCCGAGGATGATCCCGAGCGTGGCGCCGATGAGCGCGGTGATGACGCTCTCGTAGCGGATCATCCGCCGTACCTGCCTGCGCGTCATGCCGATCGCCCGGAGCATCCCGAGCTCGCGCGTCCGCTCGAAGACCGTCAGCACGAGGGTGTTGACGATCCCGAAGAGGCTCACGATGATCGAGAGCGCGAGGAGGACGTAGAGGATGTTGAGGATGTTGTTGAGCGGGCCGATCTGGTTGTCCTTGAACTCGTCGCGCGTCTGCGCCTTCGCGTTCGGGAAGTCGGCCAGGGCGGCGTCCAGGGCCTCGGTGTTCGCGGGCGTGACGCCGCCGCTCATGGTCACGAACGAATAGAGGTTCTGCGGATCGGGGAAGTTGGCGTCGAAGGTCTCGCTCGAGAACGTCACCTGCCCGAACGGCGACCCTCCCGACGGCGGCTCGAAGATGCCCTTGACGGTCAGGTCGAGCTTCTTCCCCGCCGGCGTCTCGATGGCGATCGGCGATCCGACCTGCAGGTTGTGGTCGTCGGCGAAGCCGTCGTCCACGAACGCGCCGTTCGCGCCCAGCTCCGAGAACACCGCCTGCGACCCGTCCTTCCACTCGAGCGCGACCGCGTCGGCGGTGTTCGGGGTCACGGCGGTCACGAACGTCGGGTTTCCGTACACGAGCGCCTCGCCGGTGCGGACGCTCGCCACCGACTCGACGCCGTTGGCCTTCTCGGCCGCCTCGGCGGCGCTGACGGGGATCGGCGAGAAGTTGTTCTGCGCCGTGATCGCGTAGTCCGAGACGAAGAGGTCGTCGACGGCGGCGGTGAAGGTCGAGCGGATGCCCTGCCCGAGCACGGCGACGAGGGTGACGAGCGCGAGCCCGATCATGAGCGCGGCGGCGGTCGAGGCCGTGCGCTGCGGGTTCCGCTTCGCGTTGCTCCGCGCGAGCTCGCCGGACACGCCGCCGACCTTGGCCGACGGCCACCCCAGGAACGTCGCCAGCATCGGGACGAGCTTCGAGGCGAAGAGCGCGACGCCGATGAAGACGAGGACGGCGCCGGCCCCCATGGAGATGAGGATCTCGGCCGTCCCCAGGCCGCTGCCGAACAGGCCGTAGACGATGGCGACGAAGCCGATCGCCGTCACGAGGATCGCTCCCGGCGTGCGGAAGCGGGCCCAGCGGGACTCGGGAAGCTCTGCGCCTTCGCGAACCGCTGCGATCGGGGGAACGCGGGTCGCGCGGATCGCCGGCCGGAGGCTCGCGAACAGGGTCACGATGATGCCGACGAGCAGCGCGATCACGATCGTCCTCGTGGTGAGCAGGAGGCCCGTGTTGGGGAGCGTGAACCCGGCGAGGTCGAACAGCCAGAAGAGGAGCCTCGCGAGCCCGAGCCCGAGGAACAGGCCCACGACCGAGGCGACGACCCCGACGATGAGGGACTCGACGATGAGGGAGCCGAGCACCTGGCGTCGCGAGGCGCCGATCGTGCGCAGCGTCGCGAGCTCGCGCGTCCGCTGGGCGATCGTGATCGAGAGCGAGTTGGCGATGACGAACGCGCCGACGAAGAGCGCGATCCCTCCGAACGCGAGGAAGAACGTCCGCAGGAACGAGATGAACTCGTCGGTGTCGGACGCGTCGGTCTTCGCCTGCTGCGCCGCCGTCTGCACCTGGGTGTTCGGGGGGAGGGTCTTCCGGATCTCCGCGGCCAGCTGTTGGTCGGAGACGCCGGGCTTGGCGGCGACGGCGATCTCGTCGAGCTTGCCCTCCTTGTCGAAGATGCTCTGCGCGGTGGGCAGGTCGAAGCCGGCGAGCGTCGCGCCGCCGATCGAGACGGACTTGAAGTCGACGATGCCGGAGAGGCGCAGGTACTCGACGGGGCCGAGCGCCTGGACGCCGACCTTCTGGCCGAGCTGGAGGCCCTGGTCGTCCGCGGTCGCCTTGTCGACGACGACGTCGCCGTTGCCGGGCCAGTCGCCCTGGACGAGGACGAGCGGGTTGAAGCGGCTGTCGCCGTTGGCGATGCTGAAGCCGAGGTTCGGCGCGCCGCCGTTGACGATCGCCTTGCCGTCCTTCCCGATGATCTGGGCCTCGCCGTCGACGCTCCCCTCGGCCTCCTCCACGTCCGGCAGGGCCCTGACCTGCTGGAGCAGCGACTGCTCCAGGGCGGGCTCCGTCGCGCCGCTCCCCTCCGTGAGGTCGAACGCCGCCTTCCCGCTGATGACGGCGCTCGAGCCGGAGCGGATGTCGGTGAAGATGCGGTCGAAGGCGCGGTCGATCGAGTCGGTGAGCACGAGCGTCCCGCTCACCAGAGCGACGCCGAGGACGATCGCGAGAGCAGTGAGGATCGCCCTCAGCTTGCGGCCGAGGAGCCCTCTCACCGCGACCCGGATCACGCCTTGCTCACCGCCTCCATCGTCTCGCTCACCTGGTGGGCGGTGGACTTGCCGAGCTCCCTGACGATGGAGCCGTCGGCGAGGAAGAGCGTGCGGTCGGAGAAGGCGCACGAGTTGGGGTCGTGGGTGACCATGACGATCGTCTGCCCGAAGGACTCGACCGACTCGCGCAGGAGGTCGAGGATCTCGCTCCCGGTCGTCGAGTCGAGGTTCCCGGTCGGCTCGTCGGCGAAGACCACGGTGGGCCTCGAGATGAGCGCGCGGGCGATGGCGACGCGCTGCTGCTGGCCGCCGGAGAGCTCGGAGGGGCGGTGCGTGCGGCGGTCGGCGAGCCCGACGCGCTCGATGACGGTCTCGACCCACTCCTTGTCGACCTTCCCGCCCGCGAGCTCGAGCGGCAGGACGATGTTCTCCTGCGCCGTCAGCATCGGGAGCAGGTTGAAGAACTGGAAGATGAAGCCGATGTGCTCGCGGCGGAGCTTCGTCAGGTCGGTGTCGCCGAGCTCGCCGATGCTCGTCCCGTCGATGACGACCTCGCCGGCGGTCGGGCGGTCGAGCCCGGCGAGGAGGTGCATGAGGGTCGACTTGCCCGAGCCCGAAGGGCCCATGACGCCTGTGAGCTTGGCCCGCTGGACGTCGAGCGAGACGCCGCGAAGCGCGTGGACCGCGGTGTCGCCCTCGCCGTAGGTGCGCTCGAGGTTGATCGCGCTGACGACGGCGTCGGTGATGCTCTGAACCTGCTTGGTCTCTGTCTCCATGGCCGTCACTCTATGGAACCTCCTCCGGCGATGTCTCCGGCCATGGTTCCACCTCCGTCGATCCGCAAACATGCGGAAGGCGCGAGACTTGGGGTGCGGTTAACCGAACTACGCCGCGCGGTCGCCGGCGACGTAGAAGCACGCCGCGACGACGACGTACGCGGCGATGAGCACCGCACCCCGCCAGCGGCTCGACTGCCCGCCGAAGAGGAGGAGCGCGGCGAAGGCGACCGACCCGGCCATCGCGGCGATCTCGACCACGCGGAACGAGAGCGCCAGCGGCTCGATCAGCCAGGACAGGAGCGCGACCGCGGGGATGAGGAACACGGCCACCTGGGCGCTCGAGGCGAGCGCGATCTCGGCGGCGAGCTTGATGTTCCCGCCGTAGGCGACGACGACGGCGCCGCCGTGCTCGGCCGCGTTCCCGACGATGGCGACGATGACCGCCGCGACGAAGAACTCGGGCAGGCCGAGGTCGTGCGAGAAGGCCTCGAGCGAGTTGACGAGGACCTCCGCGACGAGCGCGGTGACCAGGGTGGCCACGCCCAGGACTCCCAGCGACACCGGGAACGACCACCCCAGCACCTCCGTGGGCTCGTCGGACGTGTGCAGGCGGTGGTGTCGCCGCAGGGCGAGCCACGTGACGGCGAGGTAGACGAGCAGGAGGACGATCGACACCGGCACCGAGATGTCGACCAGCTCGCTGCGGTCGGGGTCGCCCTCCCAGCTCGGGATCGACGGGATGAGGAAGAGGAGGACCGCGAAGGCGACGAGCGCGAACGACGTCAGGCTGGACTCCCGGTCGAGCCGTCCGCTCCCGCCGAAGACGAGCGAGAAGCCGAGGACGAGGAGCAGGTTGCCGACGACGCTGCCCGTGAGCGACCCGCGCACGACCTCGGGCAGCCCCTTGTTGACCGCGAGGAGGGCGATGATCAGCTCCGGCGCATTCCCGAACGTCGCGTTGAGAAAGCCGCCGATGCCCGGGCCGGTGTGGTGCGCCGCGTGCTCGGTCGCCTCGCCGATGAGCCAGGCGAGCGGGATGAGCGCCAGCGCCGCGAGCACGAACAGCGTGATGTCGCTCGCGTCCGTGACCTCGTCCACGAGCACGGTGAGCGGGCCGAGGGCGAGGAGCGCGTAGAGAACCTTGCGAATCACGGAGCGGAACCCTACTAACCTGCGCCCCGATGCCCGAGGCCGTCCTCTTCGACTGGGGCGACACGCTTTTCCACTTCGCCTACGACGAGAGCCTGCTCGAGGCGGGCTGGGAGGCGGGCCTCGCGACGATCGAGCGGGACGGGCTCCCCGGCCACGACGAGACCGCGGCGCGCTTCCGCGAGCGCTACATGCCCCTGCTCTTCGTGCCCGGCGCGCTCGACGAGATCGAGTATCCCGGGATGATCCGCGAGCTGCTCGACGGCTTCGGCATCACGTTGGGCGACGACGAGCTCGACACGTTCCTCGCCGCCGAGCACGCGGCGTGGGAGCCCGCACGGCTCCTGGGCGAGCACACGCACGCCCTCCTCGACTCGCTCCGCGAGCGGGAGCTCGCGCTCGGCCTCGTCTCGAACGCCTTCGATCCCGGCTGGCTGCTGCACGAGGACCTCGCGCGGATGGGCCTCGGCGAGCGTCTCGACGTGGCCGTCTTCTCGTCGGAGATCGGGAAGCGGAAGCCGCACCCGGCGATCTTCGAGGCCGTCCTCGAGCGGCTCGGCGTCGCTGCGGAGCAGGCGGTCTTCGTCGGCGACCGCCGGTTCGAGGACGTCCGCGGCGCGAAGGAGCTCGGGATGACGACCGTCCAGGCCCTCTGGTTCCGGGCCGACGACGACCCCCGGGGGATCGAGCCGGACTTCGAGGCCTTCACCCCGATGGACGTCCTCAACGTCGTCCGGCGCCTGCTCGGGGAATCCTGAGGCCGGGCCCGCCTACACCGGCCGGGGCGTCCTGTCAAGTCTTGCGGCGGCGCGGCACGCGGCCGACAATCGAGAGAAGCCGTGCGCCGCGAAGCGTTCACCGGAACCAAGCTGCCACTCCGTCCGCAGGAGGAGACCGAGTGTCGGCGGTGCCAGGTGCACTGCGACAAGACCGTCTACCCCGGCGCCTGCATCGAGCGCTCCTGCCCCTTCCTGTACGCCTACGAGGAGTGGGGGCGGACGTACGTCGGCTGCATGCAGAAGGTCTACAACGTCGAGATCGACCTCGAGATCCTCGCCGAGGCGCGCGGGCGCAAGGGGGGCTTCGGGGCCGTCAGGGCCGTGCGCCAGCCGCTCCCGATGTGCCGGGCCGAGGTCTCGAGCTGCTACGACCACCGGGCCGACGAGCTGGGCTGCGTCAACCCCGAGTTCTTCGAGCTCCCCCACGGGGAGCCGTCCTTCCGGGTCGTCGAGCAGACCGACCAGGCCGTGTAGCCTCCGCCCAGCGCGCGTGCAGGTCCCTGAGGCGCTGGATCTCGGCTGCGTCGGGGCCGTGGCCGTCGGGGCCCGGCGTCTCGAGGATCGCCGGCAGGCCCTGAACGCGCGGGTGGGCGAGGAAGGCCCCGAGGCCCTCGCCCATGAGCCCTTCGCCGATGTTGGCGTGGCGGTCGCGGTTCGAGCCGAGCGGCGCGGCCGCGTCGTTCACGTGGAGGCAGCGGAGCCGGTCGAGGCCGATGCGGCGGTCGACCTCGGCGAGCGTGGCGTCGAACACCTCGGGGTCGGTGACGTCGACGCCGGAGACGAAGAGATGGCACGAGTCGAGGCAGAGGCCGAGGCGCTCGTGGCCGTCGAGCCGCTCGACCAGCGCGGCGAGCTCGTCGACCGAGCGCCCCATCGTACCGCCGGCGCCTGCCGAGTTCTCGAGGAGGATCCACGTCGCGCCCTCGCAGGCGGCGAGCGCCTCGCGGAGCGCGGGCAGCGCGCGCTTCACGCCCTGCGGGAAGCCTGCGCCGAGATGCGAGCCGACGTGGAGGACGACGCCGTCGGCCTCGATCGCGTTGGCGACGCCGACCGTGTGGAGCAGCGCCGTCCGCGACTTCTCCCAGACGGCGTCGTCCTCCGCGCCCAGGTTGATCAGGTAGAGGGCGTGGCAGACGACGGCGGCGATGCCCGCCTCCGCGCGGCGCTCGCGGAACCGCTCGAGGTTCTCGGGCGGGTGGTTCGTCGGGCGCCAGGCCCGCGGGCTCTGCGTGAAGATCTGCACGGCATCGGCGCCCCGCTCCTCGGCCCGGTCGATCGCCGTGTGGATTCCCCCGGTCGTCGAGACGTGGGCGCCGGCGAGCACCGCACTACGATACAGGCGGCGTGATCGACCACTTTCACCGGCCTCTGAGCGGCTGCAAAGCCGCGGCAGCGGGCTTTTCGCGCGCCAGAGGCTCGGCGACGTGACCGATCCCGCCGCCCGCATGTCCGCCGAGAGCTTCCTACCCGTGAGAGCCCGGTTCGCGCCGAGCCCGACGGGGCTCCTCCACATCGGCGGCGTCCGCACGGCGCTCTTCAACTGGCTCTTCGCCCGGCACGCCGGCGGCGAGTTCCTCCTGCGGATCGAGAATACGGACACGAGCCGCGAGGTGGAGGCGTCGGTGGCGCAGATCCAGCGCTCGCTGCGCTGGCTCGGGCTCGACTGGGACGGCGATGTCGCCTTCCAGCTCGACCGGCTCGAGCGCCACCAGGAGGAGGCGCGGCAGCTCGTCGCCGACGGCCACGCCTACGAGGACGAGGGAGCCGTCCGCTTCCGCATGCCCGATGAGGGGACGACGACATGGACGGACGCGATCAAGGGGCCGATCGAGGTGCCCAACGAGAAGCTCGAGGACCTCGTCATCCTGCGCTCGGACGGACGCCCGACGTACAACTTCGCCGCCTCGGTGGACGACGCCGATTCGGCGGTGACGCACGTGATCCGGGGCGAGGATCACGTCTCCAACACGCCCAAGCAGATCAGGATCCTCGAGGCGCTCGGGCGCTCTCTGCCGGTCTACGCGCACGTCCCCAACGTGTTCGGCGCGGATGGACGGAAGCTCTCGAAGCGTCACGGCGCGGTCTCGGTGGAGGAGTTCCGCGCCGCCGGCTACGTGGCCCCGGCGCTCATGAACTACCTCGCGCTCCTGGGGTGGAGCTACGACGACCGGACGGAGCTGATGTCGCGCGACGAGCTCGTCGAGCGCTTCACGCTCGAGCGCGTGGGCACCGGGCCGGCGACGTTCGACTACGGCAAGCTCGAGTGGATGAACGGCGTCTACCTGCGCGCCCTCGGGCCGGAGGAGTACGCCGACGCGCTCGTCGCCCACCTGGAGGAGGCCGGCTTCGAGGGCGACGAGGCGACGATCCGGGCCTCGGCTCCCCCCGTCCAGGAGAAGATCGCCACGCTGGGCGAGTACCCCGCCTTCGCCGGCTTCCTCTTCCGCCGGGTCGAGGCCCCGCCGGACCTCGTCGACGGAGCGGGCCCGCTGCTTGCCGAGGCGCGGGAGGCGCTCGCCGCCGTCGAGCCGTTCGACGCCGAGGCGATCGAGGCGGCCCTGCGGGGCCTCGCGCAGCGCCTCGCGCTCAAGCCGCGGGAGGCCTTCGGCCCGATCCGGGCGGCGGTGACGGGGTCGAAGATCTCGCCGGGGCTCTTCGAGAGCCTCGAGCTCCTCGGCCGGGACGAGTCGCTGGCGCGGATCGACGCCGCGATCGCAGTCGCGGCCTGACGTGTCCCCTCAGGGGCGGTAGAGGATGAAGCCGCCCGCGAAGAGCGTGAGCCCCGCGGTCCAGACCGGCCAGGCGGCGAGCACCGCGCCCGCCGTGAAGAGGAGCGCGCCGCCGATGACGAGCGCGGTCGCGACGATCGCCGAGACCGACGGGCGCTCGCGCCCCCGGCGGCGGGTCGTCGCCGACACCTCGCCGTCGCCGCCGATCGCGGGCGACGAGCGCTCGAGAGCCCGCAGACGCGCGAGCCGCACCCGAAACAGCGAGCCCCGCCACTCGGGCAGGAGCGTCTCGACGAGGTCGGAGTCCCCGGACTCGAACGCCCCCGCCACCTCGGCCGTCACGTCCCGCGCCTCGGCGAGCGCCGCGACGAGCTCGGCGTGGAGCGGTTCCGTGCCGGGCGGCGGGTCGATCCCGACGGCCAGCTCGGCCCCCGAGTGGAGGCTGTACTGAAGCTGGGGAAGCTCGCTCAGGAGGACGGCGTCGTCGGCCGCGTCCGGGTTCTCGGCGACCCGTTCGAGGCGGACGAGCGCGGTCCCGACCCGCTCCCACACCTGCGACACGGCCTCCGCGTAGCCTTGCGGCTCTCCCGTCCGGACGGTCTGCTCCATCCGCGGCCCATCATATGCGGTTCGGCTCGGCCGGGATCGGGCCTGGATCCTCCTCCGGACCGCGGCGCTCGGCGGGCGGCGGAGCGCCCCTGATCTCCTCCTCGACGCCCTGGACGTGACGGCGCCAGCGGAGCGTCCCGAGCATGACGAGGATCGCGCCGAACCCGAGCACGACGTTCACGATCGTCACGACCAGCTGCTGGCCGAAGGCGAAGGCGAGGACGGTGCTCCTGGCCGCGGCGCCGGCCAGCGCGAAGACGAGGATCGCCTGCTGCGTGCCCGCTCCGCCGGGCGTGAACGGGAGCATGGTCGAGAGCCCGCTGACGACGAGCACCGCGAGCGTCGTCTCGAGGGTCGCGTCGACGTGGAAGGCGCGCAGGAAGAAGAACGTCGAGCCGACGCGGCCCAGCCAGCTCGCCGCCTGCCACGAGACCACGTCGCGGAGGTACCCCCGGAAGTCGTGGAGGACGGCGAACCCGAGCTCGACCTTCTCCTTGAACGCGGTGACGTGCCGGCTCGCCCAGGCGACGAGGAGGACGAGGCCGGCGAGGAGGACGCAGCCCACGAACGTCGCGATCCGCGGGTGCTCGACGACGAACCGCCAGTCGAACGCGGGGAGCCGCGGGAGGTCGGGGAGGCCGGGCAGGAGCCCCATCTGAACCGCCCAGAGGAAGAGCACGGAGGCGAGGACGAGGTCGAAGAGCGTCTCGACGACGAGGCTCGAGGCGAGTGTGGGGTACGTGGAGCGCTCGACCCGGTGCTTGACCAGGTAGAGCTTCACGACGTCGCCGGCACGCGCCGGGACGACGGCGTTCACGCCGACGCCCGCGACGTAGGAGCCGAAGACGTCCCGGTAACGGATGAGCGACTCGGGATAGGCGGCCCGCAGGATGTTCTGCCACGCGCGGGCGCGCATTCCCAGCCGCGCGACGTGGCAGAGGACGGCGAGGGCCAGCGCGCCCCACGACACGGCCGCGAGCGCAGAGAAGAATGCCTCCGACGCGTCGAGAAACGCGTGAACGTCGTCCATGCACTGACGATAGCGACGTCGCCGGGCTTCGAGGGCCGCCCGCGCTAGGCGGTGCGCGGTCCGGCACGATCCCGTTCCTCGAGACGGCCGCTCAGCCGCTGGTAGAAGAAGCCGGCCAGGAGGAGCAAAGCGCCGACGGCGAGGAACGAAAGGGCGCGAGAGAGCGAGCTCAGGTAGGCGAGGTCGTACAGGAAGAGCTTCGCCAGGCTGATGCCGAAGAGGACGAGCCCGGCGATGCGAATCGACCGCGCACGGCGCAGCAGCCCGAGGGTGAGAAGGCCGAGGCCGACCGCACCCCAGAAGGCGCTGACGGCAGTGTGGCCGCGCTGGAAGTCCGTCTCGACAGAGGCTCCCGAGATGCGCTCGGCGGCATCGAGGAGTCCGAGCGACAGCGCGTAGAGAACCAGGACTCCGGCTCCCACGAGGGCGATCGCCCGATACGACGACTGCCAGGAACGGAGCGCGCCGAGAAGCCCGGCGAGCGTGATCGTCTGGCTCCACGAGAACGGTGGCCGCTCCGCTGGCGCCTCGTGCCGCGCGCAGAAGGCGAAGACGAGGGCGCCGGTCGCGACGAGGAGAAGGGCGATGACGCCGTCTCCCGGAGACGTGCCGGCCACGAGGAAGTCCCGCGGCGGCGCCTCGAACACGAGCGTGGTCCCGAGTGCCGCCACGAGGTAGGCGGCCGACGCGGCCTGGAGCCGCACCTCGCGGGTTGCCAGGGCGAGGACGGACAGCAGCGCCGACAACGCCGACCAGGCCAGCACGAGCCAGACGTCCTCCAGCAGCAGCCCGAGAGCGACCCCGGTGACGGCGAGCGCGATCGCCCAGAGAAGCGTCGAGAGGTCGCGCAGCCGGGGTCGACGGAAGACGGCGGCCGCGAGGGCGGCGTAGGGGAGGGCGAGGAGGACGAGGGCGCCGCCCTCGACATCGATCCCGCTCCAGACCCCGTCCGCGAGCTCGACGACCGCGGTCGCGCCGAGCACGAGGCTGGCGAAGATCGCCACGGCCGCCTCCGGCCGCAGGAATCGCCAGCGGTCGGCTCCGAGACGCTGGTACTCGAACCCGGCGAGAAGCGTGCCTCCGCCGACGAGCAGGAACGCGAGCGCCCATCGCGTCGACCCGAGCTCGGCGAGGTCGTAGACCGTGGTCTCGAGGACTGCGAGCCCGAGGAACGCGAGCCCGCCGATCGAGAGGTCGAGGCGATTCCGTCGCCCGCCGATCTCGACGAGGGCGAGCCCGATCCCTGCCCAGAGCGCGCTCACGGCGACATGCCCGCGCTCGAAGCGGAGCTCGGGCCCGTCCACGGCGATCCAGAGCGAGAGCTCGAGAAGCCCGAGCGACGCTGCGTAGGCGACGAGGACGCCCCCGAGCCAGAGGAACGCGGCACGGCCGGCGTGGAGAACTGCGACCGCCGCGGCGAGGACCGCCCCGACGGACCTCACCTCCGTGGGCCAATCGGCGGGGCGCCGCAGGAACCACGCGAGCAAGCCCGCCGCCGCGGCGACCGCGAGGACGCCGGCGGCGCCGCCCGCCGGGTGCGCGCTGAGCTCGAAGAGGTCGACGACCGGGGCCTCGTAGACGAGGGTGTAGCCGAGCGCGAGCGCGAGGTAGGCGACCGAAGAGACCTGGAAGCGTCGCTCCCGCGTCGCGTCGCCCAACCACGCGAGCACCGCGGCTTGCCCGGCCCAGACGACAGCGAGCCAGGCGCCCGTGAGCAGCTCCGCCCCCGCGACCGCGGCCACCGCGAGGCCGACGGCCCCGAAGAGCGCCGAGTAATCGCGGAGCCGTGGGAAGAAGGCCGCCCCGAGCGCAAGATAGGCGGCGGCGAGCGCGACGAGCGCGAGGCCCTCGCTGCTGACCCGCCAGACCTCGCCGGCGAAGAGCTGGGCACAGGCGCCGGCCGCGAGCGCCGACGCCGCGAGCACGAGGCTGGCGCCGAGCGGCTCGATCCGGCTCGTGCCGGAGTCGACCTGGACGGCGATCGCCACCGCGACGACCAGGGCCCAGAAGGCGGCGGTGAGCCCGACCACTGCCCAGTCGGTGGCCTGACTCTGGGCGACGAGCCCTGCGACCTGCGGGAAGGAGGCCGCCGTGCCCGCAACGAGGAGGGCTCGCCACCGCTGATCGCGCGCGACGAAGGCCGTCGCCGCGAAGACGATCGCCACGAAGCTCGTGCCGACGACCGTGAGCTCGCCGTCCTCGACGACGGTCATGAGCGGGACGAGAAGCGCGCCGACGAGCCCGAGGCCGGCGACCAGCTCCGATCTCCAGGACACGGCGACCGCCGTCGCCGCGGCGGCGATTCCGGTTGCTGCGACGAGGGCCCAGATCTCGGGGACGAACCCGTAGAGAGCAGTCGCCGCGAGGAGGGTCGCGAAGCCGCCGGCGATTCCGGCTCCCACCGCGGCCAGGGCGGCGTACGTCGTGCCGAACCGGTGCCGGAGCCAGAGCCCGGCGGTGAAGACGCCGATCGACGCCGCCGCGCCGAAGCCGAGCCGGAGCTCGGGACTGATCCAGCCGCGGTTCGCGGCGAGGACGAAGAAGAAGACGATCCCCAGCACCGTCACGATCCCGCCTGCCCAGGCGAGCCCCAGGGCGCCGAAGAGCTTCGACGGGTCGAGCTCGACCCGGGGGAGCCGGGGCGCCCGCGGTGGCCGCGCGGGACGGGTCGGTGCCGTCGGAGGAGGTACGGAGGGAACAGTCGGCTCCGACACGGCTGTCGAGAGGACCTGCGTCGCCGCCGGCTCGGGCTTCGGCCCTTCACCCCAGGTCCGGAGGCCGGGTGCGGAGGCCGCGGCAAGCTGCACCTTGAGCTGCGCGACCTCGCGCTCGAGCGTCTCGATCCGACCCTCGAGCGCGTCGGTCTGCCCGAGGGGGGCTCCGTGCGGAGAGCGCGGTCGCCAGAACAGGACGACGAGGCCGAGAAGGAGGAGCAGGACGCCGCCGGCGATCGGCTGGGCGAGCGCGACCACGAGGGCGATCAGCATTCCGCCGAGCGCCCACCGGCCGCTCATCGTTCCTCCAGGCCTCCGGGCGGCTCGGACGGGCGCAGCTCGACGACGAGCTCGCAGTCGAGGGCGTGGGCCAGCTTCAAGAGAGTGTCGATTCGCGGCGGGCGGCCGCCGGCCTCGAGGCGCGCGATCGCCGACTGCGTCGTCCCGCAGACCTTGGCCAGGTCTGCCTGGGAGAGACCCATCGCGCGGCGCCGTTCCGCGACCTGACCCGCGATCTGCGCGAAGAGCCAGCCGTCGTGTGCTCCGGCGAGCCGCTCGCGGAGCCGCTCGATCGCGGTCTCGACGACGTGGTGGCGATCCTCGCTCGAAGCCCGGTCTATCGCAGACATGCTATGGATATAGCAGGTCTGCGATGAAAGTCAAGAGCCGGGCGCGAGCTCCCTGAGGGTCGGGTCCTCGCCCGCGCCCTCGACGAGGTAGACGCGGACGCCGTTCTCGCCGGGGCGGAAGGCGCTCTCGGGGACGACGGCGGACACGAGGACGTCGCCCCCGAGCTCGAAGCTCCGGGTGACGGCGACGATGCGGCCGTTCACCGCGATCGCCACGTCTTCCCCCGCGGGCGCCCCCTCGATCCTGCCCGCGATGCGGACCGGGGCCACGGGGGAGTCGGGGTCGTAGTCCGTGTCGCCGTAGCTCGTGAAGGTCGGGCCGCCCCCGGCGGCGGCGAGGGAGAGCCCATCCACGGGACGGCCGAGAAGCTCGGGCCGGGGGCCGATGCCGTAGAGGCCCGGCTCGTCGTCGCCCTCGCCGAAGAGATCGACCTGCCGCTCGAGCGCGGCCGCCCGCCGGGCGACGAGGTCGTCGAGCTGGCCGACGACCTGGTCGCCGCCGGGGGTCTCGACGACCACGTCGGGGTAGGCGCCGGCCGCGCGGCCGACGGCGGAGCGGCCGTCCGTCCGCCAGGGGACCTCGATTCCGAGGACGTCGGCGATCGTGGGGAGGACGTCGGTCGTGCGCACGTGCGCGTCCACGGTCTCCCCGGAGCGCTGCCCCGGCGCCTTGAGGAAGAAGGGGACGAAGGCGATGTCCTCCATGTTCCCGGTGTTGACCCGCCGGCGCTCGCCGTGCGGACGGAAGCTGACGCCGTGGTCGGCCGCGACCACGACCAGCGCGTCGTCGTAGAGCCCGGTTTGCTCGAGCCGGTCGAGGATCCGGCCGAGCGCGAGGTCCGCGAAGCCGACCTGGAGCAGGTGCCGTTGCTCCGCCTGGATGGCCAGCTCGGGATCGCCCACCCAGCGCTCGTCGACGAGCCCGGGCTGTGCGCTGAGCGTGCTGGCGTAGGACTTGCCGTCGGGCAGGTACTCCCAGGGGTGGTGGGGCAGGAGCGAGTGGAGGAAAAAGAGGCCGGGCCGGTCTCCGCGCTCTCCTCGCCGGATGCCGCTCGCGAACGCGCGCACCTCCGCGTCGCGGCCCGTGTAGGCGTCCGGGCGCGTTCCCGGCCGCGAGGGGCCCTCCTGCAGGAGCGCGACGGGAGCGTCGCCGCCGAAGTCGCCCCACTCGGTCGAGATCGAGGGGAGGTCGGCGGCGAGGCCCGCGGGGAGGACGAGATGGCCGTAGACGACCGAGAGGTCGGACAGGAGCGACCCGATCCGCTCGGGAAGCGGGTCGCGGTCCTCGTCGCAGAGCTCGGCCGGGCAGAGGTGGGTCTGCGACTCGGTCGCGTGCAGGTCGTAGCCCCCGCCCAGGAGCGTGAAGAGGTTGTCCGGGTGGTCGACGTAGAGCGGGAGGTCGTCCGGCTTCGGCCGGAGGCCCGTGAGGATCGCCGGCACCGCGCCGGTCGTCCATTCGTGGACGGTGGTCGTGTTGCGGTACCAGGTGGCGGCCTTCGCGAGCCGCGCGAAGTTGGGGTAGCGGACGGCGTCGATCCCGCCGCTTCCGTCCATGAGCGAGACGACGGGGAGCTCGTCGAAGACGACCATGACCACCGGCGTCTCGCCCGGCACGTCCGCGAGGCGGGGCTCGGGCGCGTCGGCGAACACGAGCCGCGACACGGGCGAAGCGAGGAGGAAGAGGCCGAGGAAGACGAGCGGCGCCGCGGCGAGGACGGAGAGCAGCATCCGCACGGGCCGAACGCGCGTGTAGAGGAACGCGCCGGCCGCGCCGACGGCGGCCGCGGCCGCGACGAGCAGGGCGGCGCGAACGTCCGCGCCGCGGATCACCTGGAGCACGAGAAGCCCGACGAGGGCCGCGGCGAAGACGAGGTGGACGACGGTCGCGGCGCGAGTGCTCCACAGCCCCGCGACCGCCTCGAGGCCGAGGAGGAGAAGCGGGGGGAGGACGACGACCCCGACGGCGAAGAGGACGATGTCGGCGCGCGAGGAGCCGCGCACGGCGAAGAACTCGGCGTTGCGGGACAGCAGGTCGAAGAGCGGCTGGGCGACCGCGAGCGCGGTCAGCCCGGCCAGGTGGAGACCGGCGCGCCCGAACGATCCCGGCGGGTCAGGCGGGCGGGGCCGCACGGTAGAGAATCCGTGTCCCGGAGGGGAGCGTGTCGCGGCGGTCGACGCGCCAGCGGTCGGACAGGGCCCGCTCGAAGGCGTCGGTCTCGTAGTCGGGGTTGGCGCCGGGCGCCTTGCGGTCGAGGAGCCGCCGGACCATCGGGTCCTCCCGCGTCGGGAACTCGATCACGAGCTCGGTGCCGAGGCCCGCGAGCCAGTCGAGGAGCTCGGCGACGGGGATGTTGCCCGAGAGCGCGACGTGGTGGACGAGCGCGAGGCAGAGCGTGAGATCGGGGCGGCCGCGCTCCTCGAGCGTCCGGCGCTCCTCGTGACGCCAGCCGAGGCCGGGGGAGGGGTCGGCGAGGTCGCCCACGAGCGGGAGGATCCGGGACGAGCCCTCGTCGCGGAGTCGCCGGTAGAGGCTCTCGACCACCGCCGCGTCGCCGTCGAGGGCCACGGCGTAGTCGGCCTCGCGCGCGGCGACGCGCGTGTACCGGCCGTCGTTGCAGCCGAGGTCCCAGACGAGCCTCCGGCGCCGCAGGCCGGCCGCCTCGGCGACGAAGGCCTCCTTCGCGGCGGCGTCGGCCTCGCCGTACGGATTGTCCCCGCCGTAGCCCGACCACGCGGTCGTCCCGGGCTCCCAGGCCAGTCGCCGGACCAGCTTCGACAGCTTGCGCGCGTTCGCGCGAATCAGCTCGGCGTGGAAGCCCGCCTGGCGGAGCTCGCTCTTCACCTCGCGGTCGGCGTACCGGTGCTCGAGCCGGGCGTGGAGGACGACGTTGGAGAGGACGCCGCGGCGAAACCGGTCGCGCGCGCCCAGGAGGGCGCGCATCTCGGCGGGCTCGATGCCCTCGAGCGATCCCCGCAGCCAGGGCTGAAACGGGACGCCCTTGAACGCCTGCAGCATCAGCGGGTAGAGCGCGAGCATGCAGAACTGCCGGTAGCCCGCCCAGGGCTCGCCCTCGCGGAGCCGCTCGAAGGATCCGACGTCGACGAAGACGGGGCTCCCCCCTCGCCACTGGACGTTGTACGGGGACCCGTCCTTCAGCACGAGCCCTTCGTCGAGCGCTGCGAGGAGGAGGTCGAGCTCGAGAAGCGCCGCGTCCTTGAGCATGCCGAACGGCCACTCGTACGGATACGAGACGACGGGGATGCGCTCGTGGCGAAGGACGGCCGCCGCCCCGCGTGTCGGCAGGTCGTCGGGGAGATTCTCGACGGCCACGCGCTCGGTGGCCACGAGCGCTCCCTCGGCCACCTTCTCGCGGAAGAGCTCGCTCGCCGCGAGCGCCTCCCAGTCGGCGAGGCCGCGCTCGGAGAGCGCGCGCAGCACCGCGCCGTCGGCGTAGAAGACGCGGCTGTCCGGGTCGCGGAAGGATCCCCGCTCGACCCGGGCCCCGTCCTCCTCTACGAGTCGTCCTTCTTCCGGACGCCGAGGAATACCAGGAACCGGCGCCAGTAGAGCTTCCCCATCACCGCGACGGCGGCCACGCCGCCGACGACGGCCTGGAGGATCATCGAGCCGGAGCCGGGATCCAGGTATGCGAGCGCGCCGCCCATTGTGTCGGGGTGGAGAATACTCCGTGGGGCGGCGCGGGAGCGGGAGTGACCCCGCTCCCCGTCACCCTCGGGCTTACTGGGTGTTCGGCGCGAAGATCCCGATAACGGCGCCCGTGGGATCCTTGAAGATCGCGAGCCGTCCCACCGTGAGGACGTCGAAGGGCGTCCTGATCGCCTCCGCACCGAGGCTCTCGGCCTTGGCCCAGGTGGCGTCGACGTCCTCCGTGCCGATGTACGTCATCCAGGCAGGTGGCGCCTCGACGCCCTCGGGAATCGGCATGCCGCCGCCGCGCTGGGCGTCGCCCGTCTTGAACATCGTGTAGACGAGGCCCTCGCCCATGTCCATGTCCTCGGTCTCCCAGCCGACGACCTCGCCGTAGAAGCGCTTCGCGCCCTCGATGTCGCTCGTCATCAGCTCGTCCCAGACGAAGACGCCCTCGGACGTCGGCGGGTCGCCGGCGGGGGCGAAGAGCGACACGACGGCGCCCTGCGGATCGGTGATGACCACCATGCGGCCGACCTCGGGGATGTCCATCGGGTCGACCAGGATCGACCCACCCGCGGCCTTCACGCGCTCGGCGGCCGCGTCGACGTCGTCCACGAGGATGTGCAGGAGCCAGTGCGGCGGGGCGCCGCCCTGCGCGGGCCCGAAGCCTCCGTGGGTCTGGTCGTTCACCTTGATCATCGGGTAGTCGAACTCGCCGGCCTTCCAGACGTCGTAGTCCCAGCCGAGGAGCTCCGCGTAGAACCGCTTGGCCGCCTCCGGGTCGCCGCTCGCGTGGTCGTGCCAGACGAAACGGCCCACGGCTGTCTCAACCGTGCTCATGTCTGCGTCTCCCTTCCGTCGCTTTCCATCGGCCACGCTAGTCGTCATACTTCGAAAAAGCAAGTGTGTACTTCGTCTGGAGAAGTGGTGACGAGATCGTGATCGAGCCTGTCGACCGGAGCTACCGCCAGTTCTGCGGCGTCGCGCGCGCTCTCGACCTCGTCGGGGAGCGGTGGGCGCTCCTGATCGTGCGCGAGCTGCTGCTCGGCCCGCGCCGCTTCACCGACCTCCAGGGCGGCCTCCCGGGCGTGAGCACGAACGTCCTCGCCACCCGGCTCCGCCGCCTCGAGCGGGCGGACGTGCTCGAGCGGAAGGTGCTGCCGCCGCCCGCGGCCTCGAGCGTCTACGAGCTCACCGAGTACGGCCGCGCGCTCGAGCCGATCGTGCTCGCCCTCGGGCGCTGGGGTGCCCGGACCATCGGGCCGCGCGAGCCCGGGCAGGCGCTTTCGTCCCGCTGGCTCGCCCTCGCGCTGAAGGCGTTCTTCTATCCAGAGGTTGTCGGGGAGGAGTCGAGGCGCTACGAGCTCCGGCTCGCCGAGGGAGCCTTCGTG
>DATBJE010000162.1:0-9532 GCA_036556565.1 Gaiellaceae bacterium | reverse complement strand
GCCGACTTCGGCTATCCGACGCCCGCCCAGGCGGTGCCGGCGACGCCCGCGATGCCCGACGGGCCGCAGTGGGTGCTCGAGCACTGGAGCAACCTGAACAACGTCTTCCAGTTCATCCGGATCGAGGACATCGCCTACGACCGAACGCACGGGAAGACGGTCTACTTCGCCGACACGGGCGAGCCGCGCGCGATCCCGCATCCGACGACGACCCGGCTCTTCCGCGGCCCGAGCGGAACCCAGGGCGCGTACATGAACGGGCGCCTGTACAAGCTCAAGCTCAACTCGCGGAACCCGCTCGGGACGGCGACCCTCTCGATCCTCCCGGGTGCGAACTTCGACGACCTCGGCTACCAGAACGCCGATGCACCGCACCAGCCCGACAACGTCGAGACGACGAAGAACGCGGTCTACTTCCAGGAAGACCCGGGCGGCCACAACGCCCAGCCGTCCTTCGCCGGCGCGACGAACGCTCGGATCTGGCGCTACGACCTCGAGAGCCACGCTCTCACGGTCGTGGCCGAGGTCGACCAGTCCATGAGCCCGATCATGAACAAGGGCGCCTGGGAGTCGAGCGGCATCGTCGACGCCTCGGCGATCTTCGGCCGTGGCGCCTTCCTCGTCGACGTCCAGGCTCACGGATGGGACATGGACGCCGGAACCGGGAACGACCCGCCGGCCGTGCCGAAGCGGGAGCGCGGCCAACTCGTGCTCATCCGCGTCCCGAACCCCTGACGAAGGCCGACAACCGACGGGCGCGGCCGAGGCCGCGCCCGTCGCCGTTCGTCGAGCGCCTCGACCGCCGGGCCGTACAATTCGTGGGCCGTGACCCAGATCGCCGACGACTCGCTGGAAGCCGGCCGGGGAGCCGCGCGGCGCCGCGCCTGGCGGGACGCGTACGAGCTCCTCAGCCGCGCGGACGAGGCGGACGAGGCGCTCACGCCGGAGGACCTCGAGAACCTCGCCGACGCCGCTTGGTGGACGGGACGCCTGGACGAGGCCATCGCCCTCCGGGAGCGAGCCTTCGCCGCGTCCGTGGAGACCGGCGAGCCGAGGCGGGCGGCGATGCTGGCGGCGCTCCTCGCCATGGACTACGGGCTGCGTGGATCCCTGTCCGTGTCGAGCGGGTGGATCTCCCGCGGCGAGCGAATCCTCGCCGAGGCGGCCGACGAGCCGGAGGGCATCGAGCACGGGCACCTTGCCCTCGTCCGCGGGATCAGCATGCTCGACATGGGCGAGCTCGGAACGGCGCAGGAGCGCTTCGCGCGCGCCCGCGAGATCGCCACCGAGCTCGGCGACCGCAGCCTGGCGACGACGGCGCTCGTCTTCGAGGGCGCGATGCGGGTCTGGACGGGCGACGTGACGGACGGCGTCGCCATCCTCGACGAGGCCACGGCCGCCGCGACGAGCGGGGAGCTCGACCCGCTCGCCACGGGGATCATCTACTGCGTCACGATCGACTCCTGCCAGGCGCTCGGCGACTGCGGGCGCGCCGCGGAGTGGACGGACGCCGCCAACCGCTGGTGCGACCGGCTCGACGTCACGGGCTTCCCGGGAGCGTGCCGGGTCCATCGCGCCGAGGTCATGCGCCTGCAGGGTGAGTGGCCCAAGGCTGAGGAGCAGGCGATGCAGGCGTGCGAGGAGCTCCACGACTACAACCGCATGGTGACGGCCGCCGGCTTCTACGAGATCGCCGAGATCCGCCGGCGCCGCGGCGACTTCGCCGCGGCGGAGGACGCGTACCGGAAGGCAGACGAGCTCGGACGCGAGCCGCAGCCCGGACTCGCGCTCCTGCGGCTCGCCCAAGGGAAGGTGGACGCAGCCGCGGCCGCGATCAAGCGATCGCTGGCGAACAAGGAGATCGATCCCCTGAGCCGCTCACGCCGCCTGCCTGCGCAGGTCGAGATCGCCCTCGCGATCGGCGACCTCGACCGCGCCCGCGAGGCCGCGCAGGAGCTCGAGGCGATCGTCGACGCGTACCGCGTCGAGGGGCGGCGGACGCCGGCGTTCGAAGGCGCGGTTCAGCTCACCTGGGGCCGCATCCGGCTCGCAGAGGAGGACTGGGACGGCGCCGCCACGGCCCTGCGGGCCGCGCGCGACACCTGGAACAAGGTCGGCGCTCCGTACGAGACGGCCCAGGCGCGCGTCCTGCTCGGGCTGGCCTACCGCGGCGACGGCGACGAGGACGGCGCGCGGGAGGAGCTGACCATCGCGAGGACGACGCTCGAGCGCCTCGGCGCGATCCTTGACCTCCAGCGGGCCAACGAGCTCCTCGGCGACACGCGCACGCGACGCACGTTCATGTTCACGGACATCGTCGACTCGTCGAAGCTCCTCGACGTGCTCGGCGAGGAGAAGTGGGCCAAGCTCGTCGCGTGGCACGACCGCACGCTCCGGAGCCTGATCGAGGAGGCTGGCGGCGAGGTGATCAAGCAGACGGGCGACGGCTACTTCGCCGCGTTCCAGACGCCGACCGCGGCGCTCGAGGCGGCGGCCGGCATCCAGCGGGCGCTCGACGAGCACGAGCCGCTCGCGCCCGACGTCCGGATCGGGCTCCACACCGGCGGCGCGTTCCACAAGGACGATGACGACTACACGGGCCAGGGTGTCCACGTCGCGGCGCGGATCGGGGCGCTGGCCGGGGGCGGGGAGATCCTCGTCAGCCGCGAGAGCCTCGACGACGGCTCGCCGTTCCCGGTGAGCGAGCCGCGCTCGGCGGAGCTCAAGGGCTTCGAGGGCGAGGTCGCGCTCGTCGCCGTCGACTGGCGCTAGGCCCGTGGGCCGGCCGTCCCTCGCCTCGGCGGTGCGCAGCCGGATCCGCGGGCGCCGCGAGCGCCGGGCCGAGCTCCCCGCGATGCGGGCCGAGGACGAGGTCGACCCGCGCGGCGATCTCGCCAGGAACGCCGGAGTGGCCTCGTTCGGCCTCAACCTCCCGTGGCGACGTCCTCGCGGTCGCCGTGATTGAGGAATCGCGGATCGGGTAGGCCCCCGGCATGCCCGTCGAAACACTCGATCCGCAGCTGATCGGAGCCCTGTCGCTCACCGCGGGGATGGGCCTCATCCTGATGTGGCTCGCCCGCGGCAACGACCTCGTGCACGCGCGCAACCGGAGGCGATGTCCCTCGTGCGGACGTCTCGTCGGCCGGGGCGAGCCGTGCGCGTGCTCGAGCTAGGCGCTCACCGGAGCCCGCATGGCCACCTGGATCGTCCTCGGCATCGCGGTCGTCATCATGCTCGCCATCGTGATCGGCGGGATACGCCGCTGAGCGCGGCCCCGACGCGCATCGGCGGCGACCCGACCGCGCGAGCGGCTACCGGCCGACCGCGTGGGCGAGGACTCCGTCGAGCGGCCGCGGCACGCGATCGAGAGCGAGGGCGTCGACGAGGAGGCGCGCGTAGCGGATCTTGCGCCGCCCGCCGCTGCCCATGAAGCGCCGAAGCTGGTCCCCGGCGGCCCGGCCGCGCCACGCCGGCATCTGCTGCAGCGTCCGGAAGCGATGGAGGTCGTCGTTGGCCCGGAGGATCTCCTCGACCCTCGGCGCGCCGAGCGCGCGGATGAGCTCGTCCTCCAGGTCCTCGACGCAGACGTAGAACCCGAGGCGCTCCAGGTCCGCCCGGGTCAGATTCGTACCGTAGCCGGCTCGCTCGAGGGCCCTGCGAAACACGGGCTCCTCGCCGGCATCGCAGAGACCGGCGACCCGCAGGGCGTCGCCGCGCTCACCGAGCCGATCGAGGAAGCTCCCGATGCGGTGTGCGCCGCCGAGCCGGACCACCCTGACGCCTGCCGCCGCGAGGCCGATCCGCCGCCGGTCGGCCAACGTCTCGATCGCGACCTGGTCGCTCACGCCTTCGACGACGAGGAGCGTGCTCACGAGCTCCGAGAGATGGGCGGTACCGGGCTCAGAGCCCCTCCGCAGGTCCGCAGGCCTGCAAACGGATGACCCACCGAAGGCCGCCGGGTCAGGAGAGCGATCGTCCGCCCGGCCGATGGTCCGGCCTCGGCTCGAGCCACATGCTTACCCCGGGCAGCGCAATCGAGGAAAGGATCGGTCATGCGCCTGCAAGCGGTGGTCATCGCGATCGCGGCGTCGGCGGCCGTGCTCGCGGCAGCCGGCTGCGGCGGCGGGTCGAGCGCGAACGCGGGCACGGGCACGGGCACGACAAGCGAGAACGCGAGCATCGCGGCCGAGGTTCCCGCGGCTATCAGGTCGAAGGGGACGTTGGTCATCGCCGCCGATGCAACCTACGCGCCCAATGAGTTCATCGGCGCGGACGGGAAGACGGTCGTCGGGATGGATCCTGATCTCGCCCAGGCGCTCGGCCGGGTGCTCGGCCTCAAGGTCGACGTCGTGAACGCGAGCTTCGACACGATCATCCCCGGCCTCGCGTCCGGGAAGTACGACCTGGGCATGTCCTCGTTCACGGACACCAAGGCTCGGGAGAAGGTCGTCGACTTCGTCACCTACTTCTCGGCAGGGACGTCGTTCTACGTGCAGCAGGGCGGCCCGGCGATCGCGAGCCTCGCCGACCTGTGCGGCCACTCGGTCGCGGTCGAGCGCGGGACGATCCAGGCCGACGACGCTACCGCGCAGAGCCACAAGTGCACGGCGGCCGGCAAGCCCGCGGTCCGCGTGTCGGTCTATCCGGACCAGAACGCGGCGAACCTGGCGATCTCGAGCGGTCGCGCCGAGGTGGGCATGGCGGACTCCCCGGTGGCCGACTACATCGTCAAGCAGTCCGACGGGCAGTTCGAGCTGACGGGCAAGCCGTACGCCACCGCGCCGTACGGGATCGCCGTTCCCAAGGGGAGCGGCCTGGCGAAGCCCGTGCTCGACGCGCTCGGCACTCTGATGAAGGACGGCAGCTACCAGTCGATCCTGACGAAGTGGGGCATTCAGGAGGGCGCGATCACGAACCCTCAGCTCAACGGCGCGATCAGCTAGCCGGGTGCTTTCGACCGTGACGGCCCAGATCGTCGAGCCGGTCGAGCCTGACGAGATCAAGGCGATACCGGTTCGGCATCCGGGCCGCTGGGTCGCGGCGGTCGTCATCGTCGCGCTCGCCGTCTCGGTCGCCGCGTCGATGGCCTCGAACCCCCGCTTCGAGTGGGGAATCGTGCGCCAGTATCTCTTCTCGAGCCGCATCCTCAGCGGCCTCGTGGTGACGCTGGAGCTGACGGCCGCCTCGATGGCGATCGGGATCGTGCTCGGCGTCCTGCTGGCGGTCATGCGCCTCTCGCCGAACCCGCTCGTCACCGGCGCGAGCTCGTTCTACATCTGGCTCTTCCGGGGAACGCCGGTGCTCGTCCAGATCCTCCTCTGGTACAACGTCGCCGCCCTCTACCCGAGCTTCTCGCTGGGCCTCCCGTTCGGGCCGGCCTTCGCCAGCTTCGACGCCAGCGCGATCATCACCCCGTTCGTGGCCGGGATGCTCGCGCTCGGGCTGAACGAGGGCGCGTACATGGCGGAGATCGTGCGAGCCGGGATCATCTCGGTGCCCGACGGGCAGACGCAGGCGGCGCAGGCCCTCGGCATGACGCGGCTCCTGACGATGCGCCGGATCGTGCTACCGCAGGCAATGCGGGTGATCGTGCCGCCGACCGGCAACGAGACGATCTCGATGCTCAAGACGACCTCGCTCGTGAGCGTCATCGCGCTGCCGCACCCGGAGCTGCTCTATGCGGCGCAGCTCATCTACTCGGTGAACTACCGCACGATCCAGCTCCTGATCGTGGCGAGCATCTGGTACCTGCTCGTGACCACGGTCCTGACGGTGGGTCAGTTCTACCTCGAGCGCCGCTTCGGCCGGGGCACCGCGGGCGACGCGCCGGCGACGCCGTTCGAGCGGCTCCGCCGGATCCTCTTCGCGCGCGGAACCGTCGGCACGGAGCCGGCGGCCGCCTCCGGGGAGCGGCGATGAGCACGCCCATGGTGAGAGCGGAGCGCGTGCGCAAGCGCTTCGGCCGCCTCGAAGTCCTGAAGGGAGTCTCGCTCGAGGTGCAGTCGCAGGAAGTCGTCTGCATCCTCGGTCCCTCCGGCTCGGGCAAGTCCACGTTTCTCCGCTGCGTCAACCACCTGGAGAAGATCAACGCCGGCCGCCTCTGGGTGGACGGCCAGCTCGTCGGCTACCGGCAGGCCGGCGCGAAGATCTACGAGCTACGCGATGCCGAGGTCTGCCGGGAACGCTCCGAGATCGGCATGGTCTTCCAGAGCTTCAATCTGTTCGGGCACATGACCGCGCTCGAGAACGTGACCGAGGCCCCCATCCACGTGCGGCACGTCCAGAAGGGCGAGGCACGCGAGCGCGGCCGCGACCTGCTCGTCCGAGTCGGGCTCGCAGACAGGCTCGACGCCTACCCCTCGCAGCTCTCGGGCGGCCAGCAGCAGCGGGTCGCGATCGCACGCGCCCTCGCGATGCAGCCGAAGCTGATGCTGTTCGACGAGCCGACCTCCGCTCTCGACCCGGAGCTCGTCGGTGAGGTCCTCGACGTGATGCGGGGCCTCGCGCGGGACGGGATGACGATGATCGTCGTCACCCACGAGATCGGCTTCGCGCGGGAGGTCGCGGACCGGGTCGCCATGATGGACGACGGCCGAGTCGTCGAGGAAGGCGCCCCGGCGCGCTTCTTCGAGCGCCCGGAGCACGAGCGGACGAGGCAGTTCCTCTCGAAGATCCTCTGAGCGCCCCACGCGCAGACGGGCAAGCCGCCTCACCGCGTCGCCGCGAGCCTCGGCTCTCTCCCGGTCCCGGCGGCCACGGTGCGGCCGACCGGGGACGCCGTGAACTCGCGGATCAGCCGCGCGGTCTCCTCGGGCGCCTCGAGGAAGGGGTGATGGCCGAGGCCCGTCATCGCGACGAACTGCGCCCTCGCGATGCGCGCGCTCTCACGCCGACCCTCCTCCGGCGGCGCCATGTCGTGCTCTCCCCAGAGGACGAGCGTCGGGACCTCCAGGTGCGCCAGCTCGTCGCCGAGATACATGCCCGCCCTGATACCGCGGAAACCGGCGACCCGCCGCAGCAGCACCGCCCACGTCTCCTGCGTGGCCGGAATCGAGACGCCGGCGACGCGGGCCTCGAGATAGGGGGCGGGGATCGAGTCGGGGTCCATCTTGAACATCTGCTTGTACTGCGCCCGCTGGGCCTTGATGCTGCCGCGCGTCTTCATGAACCGGCGCGACAGGCCCGGCACGCCCGCGATCAGCCGAAGCGGCAACGGTGCGCTGCTCGACAGGCCGACAGGCATCCCGACGAAGATCAGCCGTCGGACGCGCTCGGGGTGGTCGAGGGCGGTCGCGAACGCGAAGAATCCGCCCATCGAGCAGGACACGAGCGTTGCGGACTCGAGCCCGAGAGCGTCGAGCACCGACGTGACGAAGTCGCCCGCGTGCTTGCGAAGGTCGACGTCGCGGTAGTCGAAGGGATCGCTGAGCCCGCACCCGGGCCGGTCGAGCGCATAGAGGCGGAACTCGTCCGCGAGCTGGGCCATGAGCGGCGCCCAGAGCGCTCCCGGCCGTCACCTCCGTGGACGAGGACGAGCGGCTCGCCGTCGCCGGCCTCGAGCAGATGGACGCGCATCTCCGGACGCTCGATGTCCAGGTAACGCGACCGCGCGGGCAGATCGTAGAACCCGAGCAGCGCCTCCTGGCGATCGGCGAAAACCTTCCGAGTCTGGTCGTCCGTGGTCATCGGACTGTCTCCTTCCGTGTCGGTGAAGCCTCCGTCCCCGATGATCCGCCGCACTGCTTCGGAAGTGAAACGGAGATCGGCTGTGACGACGACAACCGCCGCTTGTGACGGCTCTACACTCGCAACGTGGACGTCGAGCTACGGCACCTGCGCGCGCTGATCGCGGTCGCGGAAGAGCTCAACTTCACGCGTGCCGCCGAACGGCTGCATCTCACCCAGCAGGCGCTGAGCGGTCAGATACGCCAGCTCGAGCAGCGCGTCGGCGCCCAGCTGGTGGAGCGCGACACGCACCGCGTGGCGCTCACCCCAGCCGGCGTCGCGCTGTACGAGCGCTGCCGGGCATTGCTCGCCGGCGCCGAGAACGCGGTGGCCGCGGCGCGCGCCGCAGGCGCCGACGCGCCCCGTCTCGTCCTCGGCTATCCGGCCCCGCTGACGCACCGGATCGTCGCGGCGCCTGCGATCCGGCTCTTCTCGAGCCGGCACCCGGATGTGGAGATCACGATCCACTTCGGCGGGCTGCTCGACCCGTGGGGCGGGCTGCGCGAAGGGACCGCCGACGTCGCGATCGTCTACGGCGCCTTCGAGAGCGAGGGCCTCGAGCTGCGCCACCTCTTCAGCGAGCCACGCGGCGTCGCGCTGGCCGCAGACCACCCGCTCGCGCGGAAGGAAGCCGTCACCATCGCCGAGTTCGTCGAGGAGCCGATCGTCGACGTCCCGTCGATGGACGCTGTCTCCCGAGATTTCTGGTTCGCTGCAGGACACCGCGGCGGAAGACCACCGCGCATCGGGGCGACCGCGCAGACCCTCGACGGTCTGATCGAGGCGATCGGCGCAGGCTACGGCGTGGCGACCACGGTCGCGGCCGTCGTCGAGGCCATGGGCGCCGGCGCCGGCGTCGTGTTCCGCCCCGTCATCGGCCTCGAGCCGCTCGACTTCTGGGTCGCACGGCGAGTCGGGGACGACCGCCGGCCGGTCGTCGACTTCATGGACGCCGCGATCGCTGCCCTCCACCGCGAAGTCTCCCCGACTCCGGAGTGACCCACGCGAGGCGGCGCCGGACGTGGGCACGACGGGGCGCGAGCCCGCCTCTGGCCGTGGGACGCGCCAATCCTTGCCACGCGTCAGTTGCAGCTGAATCGACAACGGCGACGGCCGAACCTACGACTGCCGGCGGCGCCGAGTCAGAACTACGACCGCGACGGCGACGACCACGAGCCCAAGGGCCAGCCCCGCGATCCAGCCCCACGGCGGCCCGCTCTCCGAGGACGTCTGCTCGACGGCCACCGTCTCGATCGAGCTCCTGTCGGCTGTCGTCGTCGTGGACGAGGTCGTGGGAAGGGTCACCGTCTCGACGACCGTCGACGTCGCAACTTCGGTCGTGGTCGAGAGCCGCACCGTGGTAGTCGGTTCGGGCTCGGTCGTCGTCGGTTCGGGCTCGGTCGTCGTGACCTCCGGTGACTCGGTGGTCGTCTCGGAGGTGGTCGTCTCGGTCCGAGTCGGAATGGTCGGAATCGTCACCTCTGGCCGTGTGATCGACACGTCCGGGAGGCCTCCGCTCGGCACAGCGCCTGACGAGAGGCCGGGGAGGCCCTCGCCTCCACCGCAGCCGCCGAGGAGATAGCCGACGACCGCAAGACAGGCGAACAACGGCCCGAGGCGAAGCGTTGCGCGAGCATAGCCCGAGCGGCTCATCGCGGCCCGGACCTTATGACGGCCGCCGGTCGGCCCTCACGATTCGCGCCAACCCGGCAACTATGACACGGATGGCACGAAGCGACGGGGCCCGCGAGGCCGAAATGGGCGGTACTGGGCTCGAACCAGTGACCCCCAGCTTGTCGAGCCTGCC
>DATBJE010000161.1:0-8248 GCA_036556565.1 Gaiellaceae bacterium | reverse complement strand
CGCTGGGATCGGCTCCGTCCATACGAGCGCGGTTCCGTCGAGGACGACGGTTCCCTCCTGGTTCGCGATCGTCGTGCGGAGCTTCGTGATCGGCTTGTCCTCCCTCGCCTCGAGCACCTCGACCTCGGCGGTGATCTCGTCGCCGGGCCGTACCCGGGCGGTGAAGCTCCAGTCCACGTGCAGGAAGACGCTGCCGGGACCGGGGAGGTCCTCGGCGACGACGGCGTTCAGGAGCCCCGACGTGATCCCGCCCTGGACGATCAGCCCGCCGAACCGCGTCCGCGCGCTCGCGTCCTCGTCGTAGTGCAGCGGGTTGCGGTCGCCGGTGAGCTCCGTGAAGAGCGCGATGTCCTCCTGGCGCACCCGCCGGGTGCGTCTGGCCGTGTCGCCGACGGTAGGCACGGGAGCAAGCCTAGAATCGACAGGCCGACGACGACAAGGAGCGAGATGGCGACAGCAGCGAGAGAGCGTGCGAAGAACTACATCGACGGCGAGTGGGTCGACGCCACGGGGGACGAGTCCTTCGACTCGGTCAACCCGGCGAACGGCGACGTGCTGGGGACGTTCCCGCGCTCGTCCGTCCAGGACGTCGACCGGGCCGTCGAGGCGGCGAAGGAGGCGTACGAGAGCTGGCGTCTCGTCCCGGCGCCGAAGCGCGCCGAGATCCTCTTCCGCGTCGCCCAGCGGTTCATCGACCGCAAGGACGAGCTGACCGAGCTCATGGTGCGCGAGATGGGGAAGGTGCGCGCCGAGGCCGGCGGCGACGTCCAGGAGGCGATCGACATGACCTTCTACATGGCGGGGGAGGGGCGCCGGCTCTTCGGGCAGACGACCCCGTCGGAGATGCCGGACAAGTTCCAGATGAGCGTGCGCATGCCGGTCGGCGTGGTGGGGGCGATCACGCCCTGGAACTTCCCCATCGCCATCCCGAGCTGGAAGATCGCGCCCGCCCTCGTCTGCGGGGACACGGTCGTCTTCAAGCCCGCGCGGGACACACCGACGCTGGGCCAGCGCTTCGTCGAGATCTTCGCGGAGGCCGGGCTTCCGCCGGGCGTGCTCAACATCGTCCACGGCGGCGGCGAGTCCGTCGGCGAGCGCCTCGTGAAGCACCCCGACGTGCCGCTGATCTCACTCACGGGCTCGCGCGAGGTCGGGATCAAGACGGCCGAGAACGGCGCGCCGCTCCTCAAGCACATCCACCTCGAGCTCGGCGGCAAGAACGCCATCATCGTGATGGACGACGCAGACGTCGACCTGGCGGTCGACGGGATCGTGTGGTCGGCTTTCGGGACCTCGGGCCAGCGCTGCACCGCGACGAGCCGCGTCATCGCGTCCGGAGCGGTCTACGAGGCGATCCAGTCGAAGCTCGTCGAGCGGGCGGAGAAGCTCCGCCTCGGCGACGGCCTCGAGGGCTCGACGGACGTCGGTCCGGTCGTCAACCGCGCCGCGCTCGAGAAGATCCACTCCTACACGGAGATCGGCGTCGACGAGGGCGCGAAGCTGCTGACCGGTGGCGAGATTGCGACCGAGAACGGCCTCGACAAGGGCTCCTTCTACCGGCCGACGGTCTTCGGGGACGTCGAGCCGGGCATGCGGATCGCGCAGGAGGAGATCTTCGGGCCGACGGTGTCGGTCATCCGCGCGACCGACGTGGACGAGGCGATCCGCATCGCCAACGGCATCGAGTTCGGCCTCTCCTCGTCGATCTTCACTCGCGACGTGGACAAGGCGTTCAAGGCGATGCGCGACCTGAACGCCGGGATCACGTACATCAACGCGGGGACGATCGGGGCCGAGGTGCACCTGCCGTTCGGCGGCACGAAAGGCACCGGCAACGGCCACCGCGAGGCCGGGCAGGCGGCGCTCGACTTCTACACCGAGTGGAAGTCGATCTACGTCGACTACTCGGGCAAGCTCCAGCGGGCCCAGATCGACTGAGTGAAGGCCCGCCTCTTCACGGACGGCGGCGCGCGCGGGAATCCGGGCCCGGCCGCGGCGGCCTACGTCATCGAGACGGAGGACGGCACCGTCCTCGCAGCGCACGGCGAGGCGATCGGCGTCCAGACGAACAACGTCGCCGAGTACCGCGCGCTCGTCGCCGGCCTCGAGAAGGCGCGCGAGCTCGGCCTGAAGGAGCTCGAGGTCGTCTCCGACTCGGAGCTCCTCGTGAAGCAGATGCGGGGGGAGTACAAGGTGAAGAACGAGGTGCTGCGCGAGCTGTCGCTCCGTGCCGCCCGTGCCGCCCGAGAGGTGGGCGACGTGCGCTACACGGCCGTTCGCCGCGAGCACAACGAGCTTGCCGACCGCCTCGTCAACGAGGCGCTCGACGCAGGGTAGAAGGCCGAAAACGAGCGGCTATACTCCGACGGCAGTGCGGATGTAGCTCAGTTGGCTAGAGCGTCTGCTTGCCATGCAGAAGGTCGTGGGTTCGAGTCCCATCATCCGCTCCTAAACCCGCTGGAAACGGCGGGTTTTCTCGTGGCCGAGAAGACCAGTCGCCGGCCGAGGCGACCCGAATAGTCAGCTTCAAGTCAGCCTTCCGAGCCCGAACGGCGTCACGCCGCCGTCCTCGAGCGCGTCCGCCACGGCGCACTCGAAGCGTGTCTCGAGGTTCGCGCAAGATGTGGAGCTCTGCTCGGGCGCGGTGCAGCCTGCGGCGCGGGCGAGCCACGGCGGATCACGCTCCTCCTCTTCCCCACTATACAACGGTGTAGTTGTGCTATCGTGCCTGGCATGGCACTCCCGCACCCGCTTCCAGACGCACTCGTCGAACTGATCGCGCGGCGCTTCCGTGTCATCGGCGAGCCGATGCGCATCCGCATCCTCGACCACCTCCGCGAGGGCGAGGCATCGGTGCACGAACTGACGACCGCGATCGATGCGTCTCAGCAGAATGTCTCCAAGCATCTACAAGTGCTGCTCGAGGCCGGGATCGTCGGCCGGCGCAAGGAGGGCAATAGCGCGTTCTACTCGATCGCCGACGCGAGCGTTTTCGCTCTCTGCGACGAGGTTTGCGGCAGCGTCCGGCGCCAGCTCACGGAGCTCAACGCCCTGGTTGAAGGGGTAGGCCGATGAGGAGTTGGCCGCTGGAGCGCGTCCTCTTTGCGCTCGCCGGCACGGTGACGCTCACCGCGGCCTTGCTCGCCGCGCTCGTGAGCCCTTGGTTCCTCCTGCTCGCCGCATTTGTCGGCGTCAATCAGTGGCTCTTCGTCATCGTCGGCGGTTGCCCGGCTTCGCTGCTGCTCGAACGCGCGACGGGTCTCGAGCGAGGCTGTCGCCGGTGAGCGTCGCGCAGGCGATCCGCGCCCCGCAGCCCGAGGAGCTGCGCGCGGCGCAGGTGGTCGGGCCGCTCGGTCGTCTCGGCCGATGGACCGCCGAGCACGTGCGTGTCGTCGCCCTCGCCTGGGTCGTGATCGCGCTCGGGCTCGGCGCGGTCGCGCCGCGTGTCGAACATGCTCTTTCGGGCGCGGGCTGGGAGGCCTCCGGGTCGGAGTCGGTCGCCGCCCGCAACCTAATGCAGCAGCACTTCGGCGGGCTCTCGAGCCAAGCCTTCATGGTCGTCGTCCATTCCCCGACACAGACGGCAACTGATCCCGGCTTCCGCGCGACGGTCGCAAAGGTGGGGACAACCCTGCGCGCGAGTGATGGGGTCACGACCGTCGTCCCGCCCCAGGCGGGCGCGACCATCTCCGCCGACGGCCACACCGCAGTCGTGATGGCCGGCGCCTCGGGGTCCCCGACCGACGCGGTCGCGACGGCGGATTCTCTCAAGGGTGAGCTTCACCGCCTCGGCACGGGGGAAGTCTCTGTGTCGCTGACCGGCGCCTCTGGAATGTGGTCTGACTTCAACGCTGCGAACAGGCAGGCGATGTTCAAGTCGGAGCTCATCTCCTGGCCGGTGACGATGGCGATCCTCGTCGTCGCCTTTGGCTCGCTCGTCGCGGCCGGGCTCCCCCTCATGCTGACCATCGTCGGCCTCATCGCGAGCGCGGGGCTGCTCACGCTGCTCACGCACGGGTTCGACATCTCGATCTGGGCGATGAACTTCGCGCTCATGTTCGCGCTTGCGCTCGGGATCGACTACGCGCTCTTCGTCGTCCACCGTTTCCGGGGCGCCTACTTCGGCTCGCGCCTACCGGTCGCGGATGCCGTCGCCGTGACGATGGAGACGGCCGGCAAGGCGGTCCTCTTCTCCGGCCTGACCGTTCTCATCTCGCTCTCGGCAGTGATGCTCGTGCCGAGCCCTGCTTTCCGCTCGATGGCGCTCGGGATCATGCTGAGCGTCGTGTTCGTCCTCCTCGCCACGCTGACGCTGCTGCCGGCCGTCCTCGCCAAGCTGGGCCCGCGCGTGGACTCGCTCGCCTTGCGATGGGTGCACTCGGGCGAGCACCGCTCGCCCCGCTTTGCTCGCTGGGGCGAGCTTCTGTGGCGCCGTCCATATCTCTTCGGCTCCGCGGCGACGCTCGTCCTCGTCTTGCTCGCCCTGCCCGTCATCGGTCTGAAGACCGGCATGCCCTCGATCAAGGTCGTGCCCGCCTCGGACGGGTCAAGGGTCGGCTACCAGCAGGTGCAAAGCGCCTTCGGCGCGGGCGCCCCGGGGACACTGCAGCTCGTTGGCCCGCGCGATCAGGCCGCCGCAGCCGTCGCGATCGCGTCCCGCGATCCCGGGATCGCTCGCATGCTGCCCCCGCAGCCGGGAAGCGGCGGGTTCGGGCTCGTCCAGGCGATTCCATCTGCTGACCCGTCGAGTCGCTCCGTCGGCGCGACGATCGACCGGTTGAGAAGCGCTCTGCCGGCCGGTGTCCTCGTCGGAGGTGCCGTGGCGGAGAACCACGATCTCGAGAGCGCCCTCGCGGCCAAGACGCCGCTCGTCATCGGCGTCGTGCTAGTCCTCGGCTTCCTGCTTCTGCTCCTTGCCCTGCAGGCACCGCTGATCGCCGCGCTCGGCGTCCTTACGAACCTGCTCGCAGTGGGTGCCGCGTTCGGAGTCGGCCGCCTCATCTTCCAGGACGGTCACGGCGCGGGGCTCTTCGGCTTCGAGTCGCAGGGCTTCATGGACGCCTGGGCGCCCGTCTTCTTCTTCGCGATGGTGTTCGCGATCTCGATGGACTACACCGTCTTCTTGCTCTCCTCGGCGAAGGAGCACTACGACCACACCCATGACCCCAAAGACGCTGTAGTCGGTGGCCTTGCCCACTCCGGCCGCGTCATCTTTGCCGCTGGAGCCGTCATGGTGGCCGTTTTCTTTACGTTCGCGCTCTCTGGGCCGCTGCCGCCGAAGGAGATGGGAGTCATCCTCGGCATCGCCGTCCTCCTCGACGCCATGCTGATCCGCCTCGTGCTCATGCCGACGCTCCTGCGCGTCTTCGGACACCGCGCCTGGGCGCTCCCTGGCTGGCTCGACCGCGTCTTGCCCGACATTCGCTTCGGACACAGCTGACGCGCTTTGGAGTCGGCCTCAGCGGCCTTTCCTGTGTTCGTCGCTGGTCGACGGTGCTTGCGAGGAGGTCGTCTGTGCTCCCGCTCCCTCTTCTGAGCCGCCGCACCCGGCGAGAACTATCGCCACGCCCGAGGCAACGGCAGGCATCCGTCCGATGCGCACCGCGCCGGCTACCTTCGCCCGAACCGCCAGGGAAAGCAACAATCTCCACGCAGAGGATCGTGGGCGAGGTCGACGCGCCCCTACGGGCTCATCGGATCCATCTCGGACATCGTGCCGCCCCCGGGGAGGGTGAGTCCGGGGATCGCGTCCGGAGCAACGAGCAGCAGCACACCCAAGACCAGCAAGACTCCGCTGGTCACGTACGTCGCCACTCGCCGCGACGGGATCAGTTTCTCGAAGGCGATGAGCCCGGCGACGAAGGCCATCCAGACGATGCTCATCACGCCGAGCGCGAACAGCGAGGCCATGAGCGCCCAGCAGCAGCCGATACACCAACCGCCGTGCCGAATCCCCATCTGCAGACCACCGAGCCCACCTTCACGCCACGCGCCGAGGAGGAAGCCAAGCGGGCTTCGACACTTGCCCAGGCAGACGTCCTTGAGCGGCGTGAGCTCGTACACCGCGGCGACGATCAGCGTTGCACCGGCGATCCACCGACCGGCTCCGTCCCAGGAGAGGGGGTCACCGGCGACGCGGCTGCCGACGGTGGCGACGAGGAACGCCAGCAGGCCGATGCTCGCCCATGCGATCAGATACCCGGACGTGAAGAGAAATGGTGCGAGTGGGGATCGGCTCCTCGTCATGCGCGCATAGAGCGCAACCGTCGGCGAGACGGACGGGAACATCATGGCGGCCATCATCACGACCCAGACACCGAGGAACCAGGCGAGCGTCCCGAGCTCGGTCCAGGGTCCGTCGTCCATGCCTCGCATCTCGTCGATCGTCCACCACCAGCCGATCGCAGAGAGGACGAAGAGCAGCGCAACGAGCCCGAGCCGGGCCCGCACGGCGGCGAAGGCCGGGGTTAGCCCACCGCCCTCGAGGGCGCGTAGCTCCTCGGTCGACGCGATCAACCGCTCACGCGGCCCACGAGAACGCCGAGGAGAGCCCGGTCTTCCCGTCGTACTCGATCCCGAACGCGCTGATCCTCGAGCGCTTGGCTTCCGCGGCGGTCAGCTCGGAGGCAACGGGGTGGGCGATACGGGTGAGCCTCGCCGGCTCGCCGGTCTCGACACCGAACGGGACGATGTCCTCGACCTCGAAGTCGATCGCATCGCCGATGCGGACGCTGTGGCTGAGCCCTTCCTCGACGATCTCGATCGGT
Organism: Gaiellaceae bacterium; assembly: GCA_036556565.1. GTDB lineage: Bacteria > Actinomycetota > Thermoleophilia > Gaiellales > Gaiellaceae > JAIBJN01. The sequence continues at coordinate 1,481 of DATBJE010000161.1, read as the reverse complement.
GCGCGCTCGATTCCGAGCACCTCTCCGATCAGAGGTGCGAGGCCGGCCATCGGGCCTCCCATCTGGCCGCCGAAGACCCCGGCGAGCTTCTGCATCTGCTCGTCCGACGTGTTGTCGTCGACGAACATCCCGAGACGCCAGTTACCGTCGGTCATGACCTTGGGGGTGTCGCCGATCACGGCGAGCATGCGGCCGCTCACGTCCGTCCCCTCGATCTCGCCCTCGCGGATATGGAACACCAGCGTAAAGCGGCAGTACTCGTAGGTCGCGCCGTGGTCGAACGACAGGTTGCACGGACACATGAGCTCGCAGGAGCACGTTTCGAAGTAGCTCCCCTCGATGCTCCAGGACATGGCCTTCCTCCCTTGCGGAGTGGCAAAAGGGCAATTCTTCTCGCGGCTGCCTCGGCGTGTCAACCGCAAGACCCGGGACGATCGCCCGACCGTGACGCGCGGCTAGACGTCGATCCCGAGCTTGCGGAGCTCGACGATCGCCGTTCTCCGCCAGCGGGTCGTGTCCGGAGAGAAGGGGAGCGTGAACGGCATCCCGTTGGCCTTGCGTAGCGGCTTGCCGTCGCGAAGGACGCGGTAGTGCCCGGGCGTCGGCTCGACGCTGAGGCCGGCTGCTTCGAGCCGGCGGATGAACTCACGGACGTCCTTCCTCATGTCCGACCTCACAGTCTGGCGTCGCCGTCCGTTTCAGGAAGTGACCAACCGGCGCAAGGAGACGACATGACCGCCATCACTGCCAAGCGCTTTGCCGTCGAGGGGCTCCCGGACGAGGTTGCGACCTTCGTCCGCGAGCAGGGTCGGGACCCGGTCTGGGGCCACGCCGCCGTGACCGAGCTCGCCACGGGCTTCGGGCCTTGCCGGGCCTGCCTGCGCACCTTCCGGGCGGGCGAGGAGATGCGGACGCTCTTCACGCACGACACCTATTCCGGCGCCGCCGGGTTCCCGCAGCCGGGGCCGGTCTACATCCACGCCGAGGAGTGCCCGCGCTACGAGAGTGGGACGTTCCCGCCCGAGCTACGAGCGCTCGAGCTGACCTTCGAAGGCGTCGCCGCGGGGCCGCGGGTCGTCGCCCTGGAGCGCACGAACGGCGAGGACGCGGAAGGAGCGATCGGGCGGCTCCTCGAGCTGCCCGAGGTCGGCTACGTCAACGTCCGCAACACGGAAGCGGGCTGCTTCGTGGCGCGCATCGAGCGCTGAGACGCGCCGGCGTCCCGGGGCGTTCAGCCTGAGCGCGACTTGGAGCTGCCCTTCGCGAGCCCGTTCGCCTGGGCGTGAGCGGGCGGGCCGGCGGGTCGCCTCGACGGCCTTCCGGCCGTCGGGGGTCCTTGCGCGTTCGAGGCTTTCGGAGATGCCGAGGCCTTCTTCTCGTGACCGAGGGCGAGGCCGTTGCCCGTCCCCTTGTCCTTGCTCTTGGCCTTGGCAGCGGCGGCGGTCGCCTGACCGAACTCGCGACCCCTCGAAGACCTGTCC
>DATBJE010000160.1:0-2756 GCA_036556565.1 Gaiellaceae bacterium | reverse complement strand
CGACGCGAGCCCCGACCGCACGGTCGACGTCGCCAGGAAGCTGGGGATCCGCGTCTTCGTCCACCCTCAGAACCGCGGCTACGGCGGGAACCAGAAGACCTGCTACGTCCAGGCGCTCGCCGACGGCGCCGACGTCATCGTCCTCCTGCACCCCGACTACCAGTACGACCCGAAGGCCGTACCGCTCCTGATCGCCCCGATCCTCGCGGGCTACGCGGACATGACCTTCGGCTCGCGGTTCGCCGGGCAGGGCGACCCGCTGGGCGGCGGGATGCCCCTCTACCGCTTCCTCGGGAACCGCTTCACGACGACGGTCGAGAACCTCATGCTCGGCTCGCGGTTCACGGACATGCACAGCGGCCTGCGCGCGTACACGCGCGACTGCCTGCTCTCGCTCCCGTTCCTGCGCTACACCGACGACTTCAGCTTCGACTCGCAGATGCTCGTCGACGCCGCGACCGGCGGCCAGCGGGTCGTCGAGGTCCCGATCCCGACGCGCTACACGAAGGAGTCGTCGTCGATCGGGATCGCCAAGTCGCTGCGCTACGTCGGCCAGAGCCTCGGCTACACGGCCGCCCAGAGCGCCCGCCGCGGGCGACGCGGCCGCCGCGTGCCTGCGGCCTGGCGCGAGCGCAAGCCGGGGCCCGCGCTCCACCAGGGGCCGGCCGTCACGCGCCGCTGCGCGCTCTGCGGGCGGACCGAGCAGGTGCTCGTCTACCCGGCGAACGTCAGCGGGCGCGCGCTGCCCGCGGACTTCAGCTGCACCAGTGGGGCGCTGACGCAGCACGACGACATCGTCCAGTGCATGTCGTGCGGGATGGTGAGCTCCGTGCCGGCGATCGAGCCGGACGAGATCCTCAAGACCTACGCGGAGGTCGTCGACCACGACTACCTCGCGGAGGAGCAGGGGCGGCGCGAGCTCTTCGGGTGGATCCTCGACTCGCTCGGCGGCTACGCGGTTACGGGCCGACGCCTGCTCGAGATCGGGTCGAACGTCGGCCTCTTCCTCGACGTCGCCTGCGAGCACGGCTGGGACGCGGTCGGCTACGAGCCCTCGGAGTGGGCCGTGCGATTCGGCCGGGAGCGCTTCGGCGTCGACCTTCGCCGCGGGGCGCTCGAGGAGCTCGACGTGGAGCCGGGGAGCGTCGACTCGGCCGTCATGCTCGACGTGCTCGAGCACCTCGTCGACCCGCTGGAGGCCCTGCGGCGCCTCGGCGGCGTCCTCGCGCCCGACGGCCTGCTGACGCTCTCGACGGTGAACGTCTCCAGCCTCCATGCCCGCGTGCGCAAGGACCGCTGGCCGTGGTTCATCCGCCCCCACCTCCACTACTTCAGCCCGGAGACGCTGCACGCGATGCTCGAGGCGGCGGGCCTCCGCGTCGTCGAGTGGGCGGTCGTCCCCCGCTCGTTCCACGTCTCCTACGTCGCGAACCGCCTTGCCTCGAGCCACGGGGCGCTCGGGCAGGCAGCCGTCTCGCTGTCACGGATCGCGGACGTGCGCGTTCCCGTCGGCTGGCTCGGCGACGTCGTACTCGTGCACGCCAGGCCCGCCAGCGACGGCGGCTGAGCGCACTTCTCCGCGGCCGATGCCGCGGAGGCCGTGGAGGTTCAGCACGATCGCGCCCGCCACGAGGAACGGCACGATGTTCACGAGGTGGAGCACGAGCGCATAGGAGAGCGCGTCCGCCTTGGGGACCTCGTACGCGGCGAGCGCGACGACGGTCGCCGCCTCGAAGACGCCGAGCCCGGCGGGCGCGGCGGGGATGATGAGCGAGAAGCCCGTCGCGATGACGACGAGGAGGCCGGCGCCGAGCGGCAGGTCGAGGTCGAAGCAGAGGGTCACGAGCCAGAACGAGACCGCGAGCAGGGCCCAGGAGACGATCGTCAGCACGAAGCTCACGCCGCCGAGGTGCGCGCGGCGCAGGCCGGCGAGGCCCTTGGCGACGTTGACGACGCCCAGCTCGACCCGGCGCGCGTCCAGATACGGGAGGCGGGACAGCGGCCGGAAGACGAAGTGCAGCGGGCGCTCCCCGTACACCGCCAGCGTGACGACGCAGGCGACCAGGCCGAACGCGAGGACGATTGCGACGAGCGCGGCCGTCCGCACCCAGGTCACCTGCGGAAGCCACGGCAGCGCCACGAAAAGGAGGAGCAGGAGGGCGAAGACGTCGAAGGTGCGCTCGACCACGATCGTCGCCAGCGCCTCGGCCTTCGACGCCCCCGTGCGCAGGTTGATCGCGCCGACGCGCGCCACGTCCCCGGCGCGCATCGGGAGCACCGTGTTGAAGAAGTGGCCGACGAGCAGGGCCTCGGTGCACGGCCAGACGTCGGGGCGCGTCTCGCGCACGTAGAGGTAGCGCCACCGGATGGCGCGGAGGAAGACGGCGACCGCCATCACCGCGAGGGCGGGGAGGAGCCACCAGTACTCGCTGGACCGCAGCGTGGCCCAGACGTCCTCGAAGTCGACGTTCCGGAGCGCGATGAACGCGGAGACGCCGGTGACGACCACGGCGAGAAGGGTCATCCTCGCCTTCACGCGGCACCGCCCTCCCGGCCGCGGGGCAGCTGGAGGGTCATGGGCGACGGATTGTACGGAGGAATGCCGCCGGAGGCGCCCGCACGAGACACGGTAGGGTCCGTCCCGTGCAACCCGAACTCGCCGTACGCGTCGAGCGGATCGCCGGCGATCACGAGCACGGCGCCAGCTGGCTCGCCAAGGAGGCCGTCGAGGCGATCGTCGAGGCGGTGAGCCTCGG
>DATBJE010000159.1:0-7284 GCA_036556565.1 Gaiellaceae bacterium | reverse complement strand
ACGAGCTGGCGGTTCCTCGGGTTCGCCATGTCGATGAAGTCGATGACGATGATGCCGCCGATGTCGCGGAGCCGGAGCTGGCGGACGACCTCGGTGACCGCCTCGAGGTTGTTCTTCGTGATCGTGTCCTCGAGCCGGGCGCTGGAGGCCTTCCCCCGCCCGCCGACGAAGCGGCCCGTGTTGACGTCGATGACGGTGAACGCCTCGGCGTAGTCGAAGACGAGGTAGCCGCCGGAGGGCAGGTCGACGCGGCGGTTCAGCGTCGAGAGCACCGCCTCGCGCACGCCCGACTTCTCGAGGAGCGGCTGCTTGCCCGCGTAGAGCTCGACCCGGGCGGCGAGCTGGGGCGACGTGCGCTTCAGGTAGCCGACGATCTTCCGGTACGTGCGGTCGTGATCGACGACGACCCGCGCGAAGTCGCTGATGAAGAGGTCGCGCACGATCCGGAGGGGCAGGTCGGCCTCCTGGTACACGAGCGTCGGCGCCTTCGCGCGCGACGACCGGCCCTTGATCGTCGACCACAGCTTGAGCAGGAGGTTGAGGTCGCCGGCCAGCTCGGCCTCGGAGGCGCCCTCGGCCGCCGTCCGGACGATCAGCCCGCCCTCGGGGAGCTCGAGCCCCTTGCAGATCTTCTTCAGGCGCTCGCGCTCGTCGTCCTCGAGCCGACGGGAGACGCCGATGCCGTCGCCGAAGGGCGTGTAGACGAGGAACCGGCCCGGGAGCGAGATCTCGGTCGTGAGCCGGGCGCCCTTCGTCCCCATGGGGTCCTTGACCGCCTGGACGAGGACCTCCTGGCCGCGCGCGATCAGCTCCTGGATCCGCTTCCCGTGCCGCTTGCCCTCCAGCTCCGGGACGACGATCTCGTCCACGTAGAGGAAGCCGTTGCGCTCGAGGCCGATGTCGACGAACGACGCCTCCATCCCGGGGAGGACGTTGTCGACGACGCCCTTGTAGATGTTGCCCGCGATCGAGCGGTGGGACGGCCGCCCGAGGTAGACCTCCGCCACCTTCCCGTCCTCGAGGACGGCGACCGTCTGCTCGAGCACCTCGACCGAGACGAGGATCTCCTTCTTGACGTCCTTCCCGGCGCCCCGCGCCGCTCCCGTGGCGCTCTTCCGGGCCGGGGGCCGCCTCGCCGGCGCGCGCTTGCGCTGCCTTGCCGGCTTCTCCTTCTCGGGCTCGCCCTCCGTGACGGCCTTGGCCGCCTTGTCGGCGGTGGCCCTGGGCGCCTTCCCGGCTGCGGCCGTCTCGGTCTTCTTCTTCCGGCCGCGCCCGCCGCGTGTGCCGCGACGCCGGCGCGCCGGCTTCGGCTCAGCTCCCTCGGACGCCGCCGGCTCGGCGGGCTCCTCCGGAGCGGGAGCCGCGACGGCGGGTGCCTCGGGCGGCGCCTCCGCCTCGCGCTTCTTCCTGCGAAACCAGGACACGATGATTGACTCCTTTCGGGCGCACGCCGCGCTCGGCGCCCGTCAGGCGCTCGTCGAGCCGCAGCGTGTCAGCCACAAATCTCATGTGATTGGGCGCCTGGAACTCGCGTGCCCAGTGTGGGCTCGGTGCTCCCTGCGCATCGTGTAAGAGCCTAGCAGCCGCCCTTTACGCCGCGGCCGACCTGACCCCTGACCGTTTGCGCTCGACCGCGTTCAGACGCTGGTTCAACCGGGCCCACGCCCAGGGCTCCACCTCGTCGTAGCGGCCCGTGGCGATCTCCGCCTGGGTCACCTCGAGGTACTCGAACCAGGCATCCGCCTCTTCGATCATGAACGCCTCGGCCGTCTCCTCGATCTCCATGCGCGAGAAGGCTAGGACCAGGACCGGACGGACCTCCTGAGCCGCTCCGTGCCGCCTGCCGCGAAGTACGCGGCCGCCGCCTCGCCGAGGGCGCGCGTGCCGGCGTACGCCATCCCGCCCTTCACGGCCCAGCCGAAGCCGGGAACGATGCCGACGAGCTGGCGGGCGGCCGAGCGGAACCCGAACGCGAAGCCGATGAGCGGGACGATCTCGACGGCCCGCTCGAGGTCGATCGGCTCGCCGTGGGCGGCCGCGATCTGGAGGACCATGCGGATCTGGTTCACGGTCAGCACGGGGAAGTCGGCGCCGGGGATGAAGATCGCCACGCCGAGGAAGCCGTTCTGCTGGGAGACCGACTTCACGATGCGCTCGACGACGGCCGGGCGGAGGGCCGGGAGCCGCGCCGCGAGCGCGTGCGCCGAGTCCTCGGCGCGCGCGGAGACGCGCTCGGCGATCTCCCCGACCGGAAGCGGCGCGCCCTCCGGGACGGCGAGGATGTCGGTGTCGAGGACGTAGGGGATGGTGGGCGTGACCCCGGGGGGCGTCCCGACCACGACGCAGACGATCTCGACGGCCTTGCGGCCGGCCAGCCGCAGGACCTTCTCGTCGTCCTCGGTCGCGCGCTCGCCCTCGATCGCGTAGACCACGACCTCGGCCCCCTCGAAGTCGTACGGCGACGGCGTCGACCCGGAGAGGTCGCGGACGGCCTCCGAGTCCCCGCCCGCGACGAGCGCGTCGCGAACGGCCTGTGCGGTCCCGGGCGCTCCGGCGACGAGCAACGGCCCGGCGGCCCCGGCCTTGCGCACCTCCCTCACCACCCCCAGGACCTTCCCGGGGCTGAGCGGAAGCTTCGCCACTAGCGCGCGTACCGGGCGGCCGCCTGGCGGCCGCGAACGTGGATTGCCTCGAGCAAGCCGACCATGATAAGCGTGGTCAGGAGCGAGCTGCCCCCGTACGAGACGAGCGGCAGCGGGATCCCCGTGACGGGCGCTATCCCGATCGTCATCCCGATGTTGATGAAGAGCTGGACGAGGAGCGCGAAGACGATCGTCCCCGCCACGACCGCCGAGAACAGGTCGCGCGCGACGGCGATGACCTTGATGCCGCGCCAGACGATGATCCCGTAGAGCAGGAGCAGGATCGTGGCGCCGAGGAAGCCGCGCACCTCGGCGAGCGAGGAGAAGATGAAGTCGGTCGAGTGCTCGGGGAGGTAGTTGAACTTCGTCTGCGTCGCATTGGCGACGCCGCGCCCGTCGAGCCCGCCGGCGCCGACCGCGGTCAGCGACTGCGTGACGTTGTAGGTCGAGCCGCTCGGGTCCACGTCGGGGTGGACGAAGCCGATCAGGCGCTCGCGCTGGTACGGCTCGAGGACGTCCACGCCGGCGGAGGGCAGGAACCAGAGGAGCGCCCCTGCGACGAGCGCAGCGACGACGGCGAGCACCGCTAGATGCCGCCAGGGCGTGCCGCCGAAGAAGAGCGCCGCGGCGGCGATCGCCGCGTAGACGAGCGACGACCCGAAGTCCGGCTCCTTGAAGACGAGCAGGACGAGCGGGACGGTGAGCCCGACGACGCCCAGCGTCGTCCGCCATTCGTTGATCCGGTGCCGCCGCTCGGCGACGAAGCCGGCGAGGACGACGACGAGCGCGACCTTCCCGAGCTCCGAGGGCTGGAAGTTGAAGAAGCCGATCTCGATCCAGCGCCTCGAGCCGCGCACCTCCTCGGCGAGGACGAACACGGCCACGAGCAGCACGACTGCGAGGGCGTAGAGCGGCACGCGCAGGCGCCGGTAGACGGTCGGGTCGACCGCGGTGGTGAGCGCCAGCAGGACGACGCCGACGGCGATGTACACGACCTGGCGGAACACGTAGTAGTCGGGGTCGCCGGGAACGTCGTTGCGCGTGACGGCCTCGAGCACCCACAGCCCGTACGCGACGAGCGCGCCCGTGGCGAGGAGCAGGAGGTAGTCGAGGTGCCGCAGGAACGCGGCGAGCTCCCAGGCGGCGGCCTGCGAGCGGGTCGGCTGCGCGGCTCGGGTCGCCACGCCTAGTCGCTCTCCTGGACGGTCGCGAGGTAGCTCCCCGGCCGGACGTGGAAGTACTTCTCGAAGACCTTCAGCGCCACGGGGGCGGCCGACTCCCCGCCGTGCCCGCCGTTCTCGACCAGCGCGCAGACGGCGATCTCCGGCTTCCCGTACGGGCCGTAACCGCACCACCAGGCCTGGTCCCTGAGGCCTGTGAACCCCGGGAGCCGGACGAACTTCTCGGCCGTCCCGGTCTTGCCTGCGATCGGCACGGGGAAACCGCCGAAGGTTGCCTGCGACGTCCCGTAGGTCGCGTGCGTCGCGTCGAAGAGCCCTTCCTGGACGACGCGGAGCGCGTAGGGGTCGATGCCCAGGTCGCGCGGCGGCTTCGGCGTGTACGGCCGCAGGACGACAGGTGGCTCGCCCTCGTTTCGCGGCTCCTCGACGGCCTTGACGAGGTGCGGCTCCACGAGCTTGCCGCCGTTGGCGATCATCGCGTACGCCCGGGTCATCTGGAGCGGCGTCACGAGGAGGTCGCCCTGGCCGATAGCGAGCTGGACGGAGTCGCCGCTCGTCCAGATCTTGTCGATCTCCGTCTTGAACGTCCTGCGGCGCCACGCCGGGGTGGGGACGAGCCCGGTCTCCTCCGGGCCGACGTCGATGCCCGTCGTCCTCCCGAACCCCATCGCCTTCGACCAGCGCTGGAGCGGCGAGTCGGGGCGCTCGTAGAACCGGAGGCCGACGTCGTAGAAATACGTGTCGCACGAGTTCGCGAGCGCGGTCGTCAGGGTCATCGGCTCGTTCCGGTAGGGATCCCAGTTCATGAACACCTGGCGGTCGACGACCTTCTTGCCCGTGCACTGGATGATCTCGTCGGGGGAGAGCAGGCCCGCCTGCAGGGCGGCGAGCGCCGTGAACGGCTTGAACGTCGAGCCCGGCGGGTAGATCCCGGCCGTCGCGCGGTCGAGGGTCGGGTAGTTCGCCTCCGGCTTGGCGAGCCGCTTCAGGTCGCGCTCCTCGACCGTGCCGACGTAGACGCTCGGGTCGAAGGTCGGGTTAGACGCAAGCGCGAGGATCTCCCCGGTCTTCACGTTCATCGCCACGAGCGCGCCGCCGTCGGCGGCCCATTCGCCCTGCTCGCGCGCCAGCCGGATGCCGTACGCGAGCGCGTCCTCGGCCGAGCGCTGGAGGTCGGAGTCGATCGTCAGCCGGATGTTGTCGCCCGCCTCGGGCATCTGGCTGAACTCGCGCTGGCTCGTGACCCGGCCCATCGCGTCGACGTAGACCTGCCCGACCCCGGAGGTGCCGCGGAGGTAGGAGTCGTACGCCGCCTCGATGCCTGTCTGCCCGATCCGGTCGCCGGCCGCGTAGCCGTCGTCCTCCTTCGCCTTCAGCTGCTGCGCGTTGATCTCGCCCACGTAGCCGAGGATCTGCGAGGCGATCGCCCCCTGGTCGTAGCGGCGCAGGTACGTCTCGGTGATCTGGACGCCCGGGAACTCGCTCTGGTGCTCCATGAGGTAGGCCGTCTTGAGCTCGCCGACGTCGGCCCGGACCGTGATGGGGGTGAGCGGATCGTTCTCGAGCCCCGCCGCCACCTTCGCGTGCACCTTCCTCGGCCGGACGCCGAGGAGGCGCGAGAGCCGGCGCAGGAGCGCGTCACGCTTGGCGGCCGGCACGTCCTCGAGGGCCGCCGGCCAGATCTGGACGAGCGTCCCGGGCATGTTCGAGACGAGGACGTTGCCGTCGCGGTCGACGATCGAGCCACGCGGCGCCGCGAGCCGGAACGTCCGGATCTGGTTGTTCTTCGCGTTCTCCAGGTACTGCTCGCCGGAGATCACCTGCAGCGCCCAGAGGCGGAAGAAGAGCGCGCAGAAGACGACGATGGCGACGACGCCGAGAACGGCGATCCTGAGCGCCATCTGCGGCGTGAGGCGATACGGCTCCTCGACGCGCGGGTCGGGAGGCAGGAAGCCCGGGGCGCTAGACAGCCGCGGTCACCTCCCGGCGCGCACGGGTCTCGGGCGGGAAGAGGCGCGCGCAGAGCCGGTAGACGGGGTAGGCGAGGAGCAGGTTGAGCGCGAGGCTGGGCAGGAGGACGCCGAGGAAGAGGTGCGACGCCGGGATCGTGAGCCCGAGCATGAAGTGGAGCACCGCCGAGCCGAGGGCGACCCCGGTGGTCGCCAGCCCGACCGCGATCAGGAGCGGGTGGGCCGACGTGCGCGTGGTCGCCTCGCCGAACCGGCCGATCGCGTAGCCCGTGATCGTCAGGAGGAGCGAGGTGAGCCCGAACGTGCCGAACGACGCCGTGTCGAGGACGAGGCCGACCCAGAAGCCCGCGACGGCGCCGAGGACGGGGCCGCGCAGGAGCGCGACGGCGACGAGGGTGACGAGCACGAGGTCCGGGTGCCCCTCACCCACCTCGATCCACTCGAGGATGGAGACCTGCACGAGCGCCGCGGCGAGGAGCAGGCCCGCCGCCTTGAGTGCGTCGGCCCCGGTCACGGCCGCGTCTTCTTCCCGTTCTGGCTCTTCTTCTCCGGCTTCGCGCTCTGCGGCGTCTTCGCGGCCGGCTTTGCCGCCTGCGGGATCTCCTTGAGGACGATCACCTCTGCGAGCGAGTCGAAGTCGACGAGGGGCGCGATCTGGATCCGCTTGTAGAGGTCGACGTCCTGCTGGCCGACCGACTCGACGACGCCGATCGGGATGCCGCGCGGGTAGAGCGACTCGAACCCGAGCGTCCGCCAGCCGGACGTGATGACGAGGTTCCCCTCGGCCACGAGCTCGTCCTTGCCGACCCGGTCGAGGATGAGCGACGAGGCGCTCGCCCCGTGGCGGACGATCCCGGCGGCGTTGCTCTCGAGCACGACGGCCGAGACGGCGCTCCGCTGGTCGGTGATGAGCGTCACCTTCGCGCCGTTCGACGTCACCTCGGTGACGCGGCCGACGAGGCCGTCGGCGGTCACCACCGGCGCGTTCTCGGTGATGCCCTGGTCGCCCCCCGCGGCGATCACGATCTCCTGCTGGTACGGGGTGGGCGGGCGGCCGACGACCCTCGCGACGACGCTCTCGTAGTCGGCCGGGAAGTCCGGCCCGCCGATGTAGTCGAGCTCGGCGCGCAGGCGCTGGTTCTCGAGCTGGGCGGTCTGCTCGGCGATGAGCCGGTTGCGGGCCTCCTCCAGCTCGCGGCGGAGGTCGTCGTTCTCGGACTTCGCGTCGAGGAGGTCGGACACGTACGCCCAGCCGTCGCGGAACGGGCGCGAGACGCGCTCGCCGGCGACCTCGAAGGGCATCAGCACCGAGACGCCGATCCGCTGCGCGGCGTGCAGGGGCCCGTCGTCGGACTCGCGGAAGTAGACGGTGATCAGCCCGAGCGACACGAGCACGAGCACGGCAGCGACGAGGCGCGCCCTGAAGGTGCGTCCCGATCGCGAGGAAGGGCCCTCACCGCGCCGGACGGGAGCGTCCAGCACCGGAAGCCG
>DATBJE010000158.1:0-14821 GCA_036556565.1 Gaiellaceae bacterium | reverse complement strand
CGAGATCATCGAGCTCATGCGGAGGCTGAACGTCGAGCGCGGCCTCACCTTCCTGATCGTCACGCACGACATCGCGGTCGGGCGGAAGACGGACCGGATCGTCCGGATGCTCGACGGCCAGGTCGTCGAGGAGCAGGTGCTGGAGGTGAAAGATGTACTCGCGAGTCACGTTGCTTGAGGTCGACACGCTGCGGATCGACATGGACGACGCGGTCGCGCTCTTCCGCGAGTCGGTCGTGCCCGCGCTGCGCGAGCACGACGGGTACGAGGGCTCGCTCGTCCTGACCACGCCCGAGGGGAAGGGGATGATCCTCACCCTCTGGGCGACGGAGGAGGCGGCCGCCGCGAGCGCCGCCTTCGCTGCGGGTGAGGTCGAGCGCTTCATGACCCTCTTCCGCGCCCCGCCGGGACGCGACCACTACGAGGTCGCCTACGCGGAGCTGCCGTCCGTGTCCGTGGGCGAGGCGTGACCGAGCTCTTCGGCATCCCGATCGGGACGGTCCTCGTCTTGCTCCTGGGCGCCCTGGCGGTCGCGCTGGCCGTTCTCGCCTTCCTGGCACTGCGGCATCCCGTCCTGGTCAAGCTCGGCGTGCGCAACGTCGGGCGGCGCCGCGGCCGGACCGCGCTCATCGTGCTCGGCCTCATGCTCGGCACGGCGATCGTGGCGGTCGCGCTCACGACCGGCGACACGATGAGCCACACCATCCGCTCGGCTGCCGTCGGCTCGCTCGGGGACACGGACGAGCTCGTGTCGGCGAAGGGCGCCGACGTCCAGGTCGGAACCGGCGTCGGCGCGGCGACCGGGGTCCAGTACTTCGACGAGTCGGTCGTCGACACGATCGACGCCCGCCTGGCGGGCACCGATCTCGTCGACGGGGTCACGCCGGCGATCATCGAGCAGGTCGCAGTGCAAGCGCCGGCGCAGCGTCAGACCGAGCCGCGAGTCACGCTCTTCGCGGCCGACCCGGCGCGCATGGACGGCTTCGGGACGATCCACGGGACCGACGGAGACGTCTCGCTCGCGGAGCTCGGGACCGGCGAGGTCTTCCTGAACGCCGACGCGGCGGACGAGCTCGACGTCGGGCCGGGTGACCCGATCCTGATCTTCGCCGGCCACCAGCCCGCCCGCGCGACGGTCCGGGACGTCGTTCGTTACGAGGGGGCCGGCACCACGGACGCGGGTCTCCTCATGCCGCTCGCCGACGCGCAGGCGTTTCTCGGGACGCCCGGAAAGGTCCGTCACGTCCTCGTCTCGAACCGCGGCGGCCCGATGAGCGGCGCTGTGCTCACGGACCAGGTCGTCGACCGGCTCGAGCCCACGCTCGCGCCGCTCGGCCTCGACGTCGACCCCTCGAAGCAGGACGCGATCGAAGCGGCCGACGTCGCCGGGACGACCTTCATGGCGTTCTTCACGACGTTCGGGTCGTTCTCGATCGCCGCGGGGATCCTCCTCATCTTCCTCGTCTTCGTCATGCTCGCGGCCGAGCGGCGCGGCGAGCTCGGCATCGCGCGCGCGATCGGGACGCGGCGCAGTCACCTGGTCGAGACGTTCACCTTCGAGGGCGCCGCGTACGATCTCGTCGCCGCCCTCGTCGGCGCTCTCGTCGGCGCAGGCGTGGCCTTCCTCATGGTGCTCGTGCTCGCGCACGCGTTCGCCACGGTGGGAGGCGGTATCGAGATCGAGTACGCCGTGACCCCGCGAAGCCTGGCCATCGCGTTCGCGCTCGGCGTGCTCCTGACGCTATCCGTCGTCGCCTTCTCGGCCTGGCGCGTGAGCGCGATGACGATCTCGACCGCGATCCGGAACCTCCCCGAGCCGCGTGCCCAGCACCGTCGCCGTCGGCTCGTGCTCGCCCTCGTCGGTCTCGCCCTGGGGGTCCTGCTCGTGATCTCGGGCATGGCGGGCGACGCCGCGACGCCGTTGTGCCTCGGCGTCTCGCTTGCGCTCGTCAGCCTCGTCCCCATCCTGATCGTCCTCGGGGTGCCCGAGCGCGTCGCGTACACGGCCTGTGGGCTGGCCATCGTCGTCTTCCTGCTCCTGCCCTGGGACGTGTGGGAAGACGTGTTCGGACCGCTCGCCATGAACTTCTCGACCTGGATCGCCGCCGGACTCATGATCGTCGTCGGCGCGGTCTGGACGATCGTCTACAACGCCGACGTCCTGCTCGGGCTGGCGATGGCCGTTCTCGGACGCATTCGCCGGCTGGCGCCCGTGCTGAAGATGTCCATGGCTTACCCGCTCGCGAGCCGCTTCCGGACCGGGACGACGCTCGCCATGTTCACGCTCGTCGTCTTCACGCTCGTGACCGGGACGACCTCGAACCGGTCGTTCCTCCACGCCGCCGGGGACCTGGACACCTTCGGCGGCGGCTTCGACGTGCGTGCGAGCACGAGCGGGGCGGCGCCGATCGGTGACATCGACACGGCCCTGAAGGGCGCGCCGGGGCTCGACCCCAGCGACTTCACCGTCGCGGCCAGTCAGTCGTTCCTCCCCATCGACGCGACGCAGCGCGGTACGGGCCGGCCGTTCGAGTCCTACGTCGTTCGCGGCCTCAACTCCGACTTCCTCGACCATACGACGTTCCGGCTCGGGAAGATGGCCCCCGGCTACGACTCGCCGAAGGAGGTGTGGGATGCGATCGCCTCGAGGGACAACCTCGCGGTCGTGGACAGCACGGTCGTGCCCCGGCGCGACAACTGGAACTTCGGCCCGCCGCCGACGGACTTCCGCCTCAGCGGTTTCTACTTCGACGAGGGGCCGTTCGAGCCCGTCGGGGTCGACGTGCGCGATCCCCAGACCGGGCAGATCGCCAGGCTGACGGTCATCGGCATCCTCGCCGACAGCGCGCCCCTCGACATGGCGGGCATCTCGACGTCGCAGTCGACCCTCGACCGCGCGTTCCCGGGCCGCGCCATCCCGACGATCCAGTACTTCGCGCTCGCGCCCGGCGTCGACCCCGAGGTGACCTCGCGCAAGCTCGAGTCCGCGTTCCTCTCGTCCGGCATGGAGGCGGAGCCGATCGAGGACATCATGAACGACGCGATGGGCGCCTCCGTCACGTTCAACCGGCTGATCCAGGGCTTCATGGGCCTCGGCCTCGTCGTCGGCGTCGCCGCGCTCGGCGTCATCAGCGCCCGGGCGGTGGTCGAGCGGCGGCAGCAGATCGGCGTGCTCCGCGCCATCGGCTTCCGGCAGCGGATGGTGCAAGGAACGTTCCTGCTCGAGTCGTCCTTCATCGCCCTGACCGCGATCGTCGTGGGGACGATCCTCGGGCTCCTGCTCGCGTCGAACATCATCCGCGACCAGCGGCAGCAGCCGAGCTGGGAGAACCTCACGCTCGTGATCCCCTGGCTCGACTTCGCCGTCATCTTCACGATCGTCTACGTCGTCGCCCTGGCCGCGACGCTCGCGCCGGCCCTCCGTGCCTCCCGCATCCGCCCCGCCGAGGCGCTCCGCTACCAGTAGGCGGCGAGGCCAGGTCTAGAATCGCCGCGTGCGGGACGAGGACGTCCGTTCTTCCTGCTGGGCTGCGCTCCAGGTCCTTTCAGCCCAGTTCGGCGCAGAGATCCCCTATCAGGGCGGGCTCGACCTTGGTTTCAGCTATCGGGGGCAGCGTGTCCCGTTTCTCAATCGTCAGAAGGGCATCTACCGGGCGGCGGTCCAACGCGGCCCCGCAGCCCTGGCGATACAGACGTCCGCGAGGTCGCCGTACGGCGATCAGCTGACCGCAGACGGGCTTGTCTACGCGTATCGCGATGGGCCGATCGACCAGCCGGACAATCGGGCACTGAGAGCCGGTCACGAGCTCCAAGTGCCGCTCTTCTACTACTTCGCGACGAGAGCCGGCCAGTATCAGCCTTTCTTTCCGTGCTACGTCAGGGTCGATGATCCCGCAGCACGTGCGGTCGAGATCTCTTTCGGAAGGATGCTCGGGCCGCTGGACGAACAGCAGCCAGTCGCGCTCGACGAGCCGATCGAGCGTCGCTACGCCCTTCGCGAGGTCCGGTCCCGCATGCACCAGGGGCGCTTCCGGGGAGTCGTGCTCCCCGCGTACAGCGACAGTTGCGCCATGTGCCGCCTGAAGGAGATCCGGCTCCTCGACGCAGCGCACATCCTCGGCGACCTCGAGGAGCGCGGCGATCCCGTCGTCGTGAACGGGCTCAGCCTCTGCTCCATCCACCACCGAGCGTTCGACCAGGATCTCGTCGGGGTCGCGCCCGACTACGAGGTGCGTGTGTCACCGAGGCTCCTGGAAGACGAGGACGGCCCGATGCTGGACCTGCTGAAGGGGTTCCACGGCCAGGAGCTCTATGTGCCGCGGAAGGCAGGCTTGCGGCCGGACCGCGAGCGCCTCGCCGAGCGGTACGACCGCTTCCTGGCCCGCGTGTGACGGACCGGCGGACGATCGACGACGTACTCGCCGAGGCGCGCGACGGGCTCCGGCGGCTGAGCCCGGCCGACGCGCACGCCGCGGCGCGTGACGGCGCCGTCATCGTCGACGTGCGCTCCGACGACGAGCGGCGCCGGCAGGGCGTCCTCGTGCCGGGCGCGGTCCACCATCCCCTCTCCGTCGTCCACTGGCGGCTCGATCCCGCTGTGGCGACGCACAATCCCAAGCTCCCGCTGGACACGCACGTGATCCTCCTGTGCCGCGAGGGCTACTCGTCGAGTCTTGCGGCGGCGCTCCTGCGGGCGATCGGCTTCCCGCGTGCGACGGACGTCGTCGGCGGCGTCGATGCCTGGCGGGAGGCCGGGTTGCCGCTCGATCCCTACGGAGAGCCCGCCGGTGAGATGCGAGGGTTTCCCGGGACGGGATCTCGGCGAGAATGACGACATGGCGGCTGTGCTCGTCTGCTGCGTCGACGACTCCGAGCACGCTCCGGATGTCGCCCGCGTGGCGGCCCGGGTCGGCGAGGCTCTCGGCCTGAGGCTCCTGCTTCTGCACGTCGCCCGCGCTCCGACGGCGCCGGGAGTGAGCGCCGCCCGCGCGGGCCAGGAGCGGTTGGTGGAGTCGGAGCGTGAGCACGGGTCCGACCTCCTCGACGGCGCCGCTCGCGCGGCCGGGCTCACCGCGGAGATCGAGCGCCGGATCGAGTTCGGAAGCCCGGCCGAGCGGACGCTCGCCGTGTGCTCCGAGACCGGAGCGGAGGTCGTCGTCCTCGGCTCCCGCGGTCGGGGCGGGATCAAGCGGGCGGTTCTCGGCAGCGTCTCCCACGAGGTGGCGAGCAAGGCAGCGTGTGTCGTCGTCATCGTCCCACCCGGCGTGACCGCCTAGGGCACCGGGCGGCGCCTAGAATCGTCGGTGGGGGGAGGAGTTCACCGTGCCGGACAGCTTCGGAGCACTCGAGCAGATCGACGCAGGCGGTCAGTCGCCGACGATCGCCCGTCTCGACGTGCTCGGCGACGTCGAGCGGCTCCCCTACACGCTGCGCGTCCTGCTCGAGAGCGTTCTCCGGGCGGAGGCGCTCGGCCTCGGGACACCGGAGGAGGTGCGGGCCGTCGCCGACTGGCAGCCCGCCGCGCAGCCGCGGGACGAGATCTCGTTCAGGCCCGCCCGGGTGCTCCTCCAGGATTTCACCGGCGTCCCCGCGATCGTCGACCTCGCCGCGATGCGAGCGGCGATGGTCGAGCTCGGCGGCGACCCGGCCGCGATCAACCCGCAGATCCCCGCCGAGCTCGTCATCGACCACTCGGTCCAGGTCGACGAGTTCGGGACGCGACGAGCCATCTTCTTCAACGCCGAGCGCGAGTTCGAGCGCAACCGCGAGCGCTACGCGTTCCTGCGCTGGGGGCAGACGGCCTTCGACAGCTTCAAGGTCGTGCCGCCGAACACGGGGATCGTCCACCAGGTCAACCTTGAGTACCTGGCCCGCGTGGTCGAGACACGCGCGCAGGGCGGGCGCCTGCTCGCGTTCCCCGACACGCTCATCGGCACGGACTCGCACACGACGATGGTCAACGGCCTCGGCGTGCTCGGCTGGGGCGTGGGCGGGATCGAGGCCGAGGCGGTGCTCCTCGGCGAGGCGGTGTCCATGCTCGTTCCACAGGTCGTCGGCTTCCGCCTCACCGGCGAGCTGCCCGAGGGCGCGACCGCGACCGACCTCGTCCTCGCGGTCACCGAGATCCTCCGCGCCCTCGGCGTGGTCGGGAAGTTCGTGGAGTACTTCGGCAAGGGTCTCTCGCGCCTCCCGGTCGCCGACCGCGGGACGATCGGGAACATGTCGCCCGAGTACGGGGCGACGTGCGGGTTCTTCCCGGTCGACGAGGAGACGCTGCGCTACCTGCGCCTCACGGGGCGGAGCGAGGAGCAGGTCGCCCTCGTCGAGACGTACTGCCGCGCGCAGAAGCTCTTCCACGACCCCGCGCGGGAGCCCGAGTACAGCGAGATCGTCGAGCTCGACCTCGCCGACGTGGAGCCGAGCCTCGCCGGCCCGCGCCGGCCGCAGGACAGGGTGGCGCTCGGAGACGCGAAGGCGTCCTTTCTCGACGCGCTCTCGACCTTCGGCGTCGGCTACCCGAACGGCTCGCCCGACGCGGCGGTGGCCGGCTCCTTCCCGGCGAGCGATCCGCCCGAGTACGTGGCGCCGGGCCACGAGGCTCTGCCCGACGAGGCCGTGCCCGCCGGCGAGGGCGCCGAGCGCGAGCCGGTGTCCGTGAAGGTCGAGCTGGGCGAGGAGTCGTTCGAGCTCGCGCACGGCTCTGTCGTCATCGCCGCGATCACGAGCTGCACGAACACGTCGAACCCGTCGGTGATGGTCGCGGCAGGCCTCCTCGCGAAGAACGCCGTCGAGCGGGGACTCGCCCGCAAGCCGTGGGTGAAGTCGAGCCTCGCGCCCGGCTCGAAGGTCGTCACCGAGTACTACGACAAGGCCGGCCTCACGCCCTACCTCGAGGCGCTCGGGTTCCATACGGTCGGCTACGGCTGCACGACGTGCATCGGGAACTCGGGGCCGCTGCCGGCGGAGATCTCGGCCGCGGTGGGCGAGGGCGACCTCGTCGTCTGCTCCGTCCTGTCAGGCAACCGGAACTTCGAGGCGAGGATCCACCCCGAGGTGAAGGCGAACTACCTCGCCTCGCCGCCTCTCGTCGTCGCCTACGCGCTCGCGGGGCGCATCGACCTCGACCTCACGACCGAGCCGCTGGGCCACGATCCGGACGGGAACGAGGTCTTCCTCCGCGATCTCTGGCCGCGGCCGGAGGAGGTCAGGGACACCATCGCCGGGGCGATCTCCGTCGACATGTTCACGCGGACGTACGCCGACGTCTTCACCGGCGACGAGCACTGGGCCGCGCTCGACGTCCCCGCCGGCGACCTCTTCGCCTGGGATCCCGACTCGACCTACGTCCGCCGCCCGCCGTACTTCGACGGGATGTCGCGCGAGCCGGGTCGCGTCGAGGACTTCGGCGGCGCGCGGTGTCTCGTCTCCGTCGGCGACTCCGTGACGACGGATCACATCTCGCCCGCCGGCGCGATCCGCCCGGACAGCCCGGCGGGCCGTTACCTGACGGACCACGGGATCGAGCGGAAGGACTTCAACTCGTACGGCTCACGGCGCGGCAACCACGAGGTGATGATCCGGGGCACCTTCGCCAACGTGCGCCTCCGGAACCTCCTCGTCCCGGGGAGCGAGGGGACCTGGACGGTCCACCTTCCCGACGGGGAGGAGACGACGATCTTCGAGGCCGCCGAGCGCTACCGCGCCGAGGGCGTCCCGCTCGTCGTCCTCGCCGGCAAGGAGTACGGCTCGGGCTCGTCCCGCGACTGGGCGGCCAAGGGCCCGAACCTCCTCGGCGTCCGTGCCGTGGTCGCGGAGAGCTACGAGCGCATCCACCGCTCGAACCTCATCGGGATGGGCATCGTGCCCCTCCAGTACCCCGAGGGCGAGAACGCCGCCTCGCTGGGCCTCACCGGCCGCGAGGTCTTCTCCGTCCAGGGTCTCGAGAACGGGGAGGCGCAGGAGGTCGACGTCACCGCGGAGCCGGACGGCGGCGAGGCGATCCGCTTCCGTGCCGTCGTCCGGCTCGAGACGCCGCGTGAGCGGGAGTACCTCCGCCACGGCGGGATCCTCCTGTACGCGCTCAGGAAGCTCGCGGCCGGCTAGCCGCCGTGAGCGCCGACATCCACGAGGCGGCCCGCGGCTTCTCGCGGGTGTCGGACGCGTACGTCCTCGGCCGGCCAACCTATCCGACGGATGCGGTCGCGCTCCTCGCGCGGGAGCTGCGCCTGGGGCCGGGCAGGCTCGTCGTCGACCTGGCCGCGGGAACGGGGAAGCTGACGGCGCTCCTCGCCGGAACCGGCGCGGAGGTCGTCGCCGTGGAGCCGCTCGCCGAGATGCGCGCGGTGCTCCAGGAGGCGCTCCCCGGCGTGCAGGCGCTCGACGGGACCGCGGAGCA
Organism: Gaiellaceae bacterium; assembly: GCA_036556565.1. GTDB lineage: Bacteria > Actinomycetota > Thermoleophilia > Gaiellales > Gaiellaceae > JAIBJN01. Next base: position 6,426 of record DATBJE010000158.1, on the reverse strand, counting down.
GATGCCGCTCGCTGCGGAGTCGGTCGACGCCGTCGCCGTGGGGCAGGCCTTCCACTGGTTCCGCGCCGAGGAGGCGCTGGCGGAGATCCACCGCGTCCTGCGGCCCGGCGGGTGGCTCGCGCTCGTCTGGAACGTCCGGGACGACTCCGTGCCGCGGGGCCTGAGCGAGATCCTCGAGCCGTTGCGCGGCGCCGCTCCCCGCTACCGCACCGGCTCGTGGCGCGAGGCGTTCGCGACGACCGAGCTCTTTGCGCCCCTTCGCCGCGCCGAGTTCTCGCACGTCCAGCGTCTGTCGCCCGAGGCCGTCGTCGCGCGGGTGGCGTCCGTCAGCTTCGTCGCGTCCCTGCCGCCGGCCGAGCACGAGTCGGTGCTCGCCGAGGTCCGCGGGCTGCTCGCCGACGATCCGGCCACGAGCGGGCGGGACGAGATCGAGCTCCCGCACCGCACCGAGGTGTTCTGGTGCGAGCGGCTTGCCGGCGCTAGCCGTCGCGCCGGCGCACGACCGTGATCCCCCAGGCCTTGCCGGTGCGGAAGAGCTCGTCCGCGTCGATCTCGTCGATCCAGCCGAGGAAGTGCCGTTCGGGGTCCTCGTCGGTGGAGCCGTACACGGCCCGGCGCTCCGGCGCGGCCTCGACGACCGGTCCGCGCTCCCTCCGCTCGAGCTCCTCGAACCGCTCCTCCGCTGCCGGGCCCTCCGCGTACCCCTTGCCCACGGGCTCGATGCTACTGCGCGGCGCGGAAGAACCCCTTTCGAAATGAAGCACTGAGTCGCCGGGCCGCCCTGGACGGCGCGATGCTGCGTCCTCGGTCGCGCCCGTATTCACGAATACGAGCGCTCCTTGCGTCCTTGCCTCGCACTCGCCCAGGACACCCCGGCGACGAGGCCCTATTCCGAAATGAGTTCTAGGGCCGTGCCGCGCGCCCGGCCCACTCGCTCAGCGGGTACCAGTACGTGTCCTGGAGCGCCGCGGCGACGCGCGGGTCGGTGTGCACCGGGTTGAAGACGTTGTGCTCGAGGTCCGCGCACAGGGCGACCGCCTCGAGCGGGATGTCCGGGAGGTTGACGAGAACCTCGCCCGGGAGGCGCGCCTCGGCGAGCGTGTAATGCTTGAAGTGGAGGTCGGGGCAGACCTCGAGGAGGACGGGCCAGTCGGGACAGCTGCGGATCGTGCTCATCGCGCTCCGATTCGTTCTTCGGCAGCAGACGCCTGCCTCACGAGGTCCGCGAGCGCGCGCACGAAGGCGGGATCCGTGTTCAGCGACTCGATGCGCGCGAAGGAGAGGCCGAGCTCCGCGGCCTTCGCCCGCGCCTCGACGTCGAGGTCCCACAGGATCTCGAGGTGGTCGGAGACGAAACCGACCGGGGCGACGAGCACCTCGCGGGCTCCCTTCTCGTGCAGCGACTCCAGCTCGGCGAGGATGTCTGGCCCGAGCCAGGGCTCGCCGGTCCGGCTCTCGCTCTGAAACGCGAACGACCAGGAGTCGACCCCGGCGCGCTCGGCCACGAGCGCGGACGTCTCGAGCAGCTGGTCGCGATAGGGATCGCCTTCGGCCAGGATCCGCTCGGGGAGGCTGTGCGCGGTGAAGACGACGTGCGCGTCCGTCCCGCGCACGCGGTCCGCGACCACGTCGAGGTACGGGCCGTGGTCGTGCCAGCTCTCCACGAAGACGAGGTCGGCGCGGCCCGCGAGGGCCTCCTCGAGGCGCTCCCGGTAGCCCCCGATCGAGATGCGCGAGTAGTGGGGCGCGAGCACGAGCCCGACGAGACGCTCGGCGCCGCCGCCCAGCGCCCGCTCGATGGCGTCGGCGATCCGCGGGTCCCAGTGCTTCATGCCGACGTGCACGGGGATCCCGAGCTCGCGCGCGAGCGCCGCCGCCTGGGCCTCCGTGATCTCGTTCAGGGGCGAGCTGCCGCCGATGCGACGGTAGTGGTCGGTGAGGGTGGCGACGGCCTCCTCGCGGACCGGGCGCCCGCCGCGGATGTCGTCGAGGTACGCGCGGATGTCCTCGAGCCGGTCGGGGCTTCCGTAGGCCATGAGGATCACAGCCGTGGCCGGGTGCTTCGTCATGTCCTCGTCGTCCCCCTGGCTCAACTCGCGCGTCGTGCGCCTGGGCTCATGCGCGCACCTCGACGCTCGTCTGCTCGTGGACGAGGTCGACGAGCTGGCCGAGGAAGAAGGGATCCGTGTCCGGGAGGACGCCGTGGCCGAGGTTGAAGACGTGCCCGCGCCGGCCGGCGACGCGATCGAGAATCCGCTGGGTCGCCTCCTCGACCCGCTCCCAGGGGCCGAGCAGGACGGCGGGGTCGAGATTGCCCTGCACGCCGCGCCCGTGGCCGAGGATGTCCCAGCACCGGTCGATCGGCGTGCGCCAGTCGAAGCCCATGACGTCGCCGCCGGCGCCGGCCATCGCCCGGAGGAGGTGCGCCGCCCCGGTGCCGAAGTGGATGGTCGGGACGTCAATGGACGAGAGGATGCGGGCCGAGTACGGGGCCGCGAACTCCAGGTAGTCCTCCTCCGAGAGCGCGCCCACCCACGAGTCGAAGAGCTGGATCACGTCCGCCCCGGCGCGCACCTTCGCGGCCAGGTAGGAGACGAACGTCTCCGTGAGCTTGTCCATGAGCGCATGCCAGACCTCGGGCGCGTTGTACATGCACGACTTCGTCTTCACGAAGTCGCGCGTCGGCCTGCCCTCGATGAGGTACCCGGCGACCGTGAACGGGCCGCCGGCGAAGCCGACGAGCCCCTGCTCGGCCCGGAGCTCCTCGCGGACGAGGCGCACCGCCTCGAGGATGAACGGGACGGCCTCCTCGGGCTCGGGGACGACGAGCGCCTCGACATCGGCGAGCTCGGCGATCGGGTGCGCGACGACCGGTCCGACGCCCTCGACGAGGTCGAGGTCGACGCCCATGCCGAGGACGGGCAGCATGATGTCGGCAAACATCACCGCGGCGTCGACGCCGTGGCGCCGCACGGGCTGGAGGGTCACCTCGGCGCAGAGCTCGGGCGCGCGGCAGACCTCGAAGAGCGAGTGCTGCTCGCGGATCTTGCGGTACTCGGGCAGCGAGCGCCCGGCCTGCCGCATGAACCAGACAGGCGTCCGCTCGACGTGCTCGCGCCGGCACGCGCGCGTGATGAGAGGGTCGGCCACGTGTCTAGCGTAGCCGTCCGCTGCTCGGCTATCCGCCGATGATTAGCGCGACGTGTGCGCCCGAGAGCTCGCGGGCACGGAGACCGTCGAGCGGCGTCACGCGGCGCACGCCGATCTGGTGGGCGAGCCGCTTCGCCTCGCCCTCGAATCCCGGCCGGTACATGACCACCGAGCGCCGGAAGTCCGTGCGGGGCGCGTTCCCGGTGCCCGCGACGAGGTAGTGCTTGCCCCTGATCCTCTCGGCGGCCACGGCGGCGGCGCCGCCGATGCCGTTGCCGTTGAGGATGAGCACCGAGGTCTGCCGCACGGGCAGCAGGGGCTTCGCGGCCGGCTTGCCCGAGCTCTCCTGCGTGGCGGCGGACGCCTGATCGCGCTGGACCGCTGCCTTCGCCACCGTCACGGGGTCGGTCGCCTTGTCGACCTCGCCCGAGAAGTACTTGCCGAAGAGGATGATCCCGACGATCAGGATGACCGCCAGCTCGACGGTGGCGACGCAGGCCGCGATGAACGCGGCGTTGCGCCAGGGCTGCGGGGCTGGGAGATCGGACGGATGATCCATGGGGCGATTCAGTTCGCCCTTCGGTCACCCACTCCTTCCGCCCGTCACGAATTCCCACGTCGCCCCGATTCCGGCGGTCAGCTCGGTCCCGGCGCGGAAGCCCAGCTCGCGCTCCGCGAGGCCCGTGTCGAGGACGCTCCGCTGCAGCTCGCCGAGCCGCGGCGGGTCGAACACGGGCTCGACCTCGACGCCGGAGACGTCCAGGCAGGTCTGGAGCAGGCCGAGGACCGATGTCGCCGTCGCCGTGCCGACGTTGAAGACACCCTCGTGCCCGGGGGCCGCGAGGGTCGCCTCCACGACGTCGGCGACGAAGACGTAGTCGCGCTCCTGCGTCCCGTCCCCGAACACGTGCGGCGATTCCCCGGCCGCGAGCCGCCCGAGGAAGATGGCGACGACGCCGGCCTCTCCGTGCGGGTCCTGGCGCGGCCCGTAGACGTTGCCGTAGCGAAGCGCGACGTGGCCGGTGCCGTGCAGCCGGTTGTAGACGGCGAGGTACTCCTCCGCCGCGAGCTTCGACGCCCCGTAGGGCGAGAGCGGCATGCGCGGGGACGTCTCCTGCGCCGGCTCGGGGCACTCGCCGTAGATCGCGCCGCCGGTCGAGGCGAGGACGACCCGGGTGCCGTGCCGCAGAGCGTGGACGAGGATGCACACGGTGCCGACCCCGTTCACGGTCAGGTCGTGGACCGGGCGCTCGACCGACACGCGCACGTCGGCCTGCGCCGCAAGATGGAAGCAGACCTCGGGCTTCGCGTCGTCGAAGACGCGCTCGACCTGCTTCGCGTCCGTCACGTCGTCGACGACGAGGCGCGCGTCGGCGTTCACCCGCTCGCGGCGTCCCGTCGAGAGGTCGTCGAGCACGGTGACCTCGTCTCCCCGCGCCAGGAGCGCGTCGACGAGGTGCGAGCCGATGAAGCCGGCGCCCCCTGTCACGATCGCTCGCACCGCGCGTATCCTACGGCGCTCGATGTTCGTGACGTTCGAGGGAGTCGACGGCTCCGGGAAGTCGACGCAGGCGCGTCTTCTCGCCGAGCGGCTCGGTTCCGAGGGCCGCGAGGTCGTCGTCACGCGTGAGCCCGGGGGCACCGCGCTGGGGGAGGAGGTGCGCGCGCTGCTCCTCCACGGTGACGATCTCGCGCCGTGGGCCGAGGCCGCGCTCTTCGCCGCCGCCCGCGCCCAGCTCGTCGACGAGGTGATCCGGCCGGCGCTCGCGCGGGGCGCCGACGTCGTCTGCGACCGCTACCTCGACTCGTCCCTCGCCTACCAGGGGCTGGCGCGCGGGCTGGGGCTCGAGCGCGTGCTCGAGCTCAACCTCCTCGTCACGAGCGGTCTTCTCCCCGACCGGACGATCTTGATCCGGGTCCCGCCCGTCGACGCGGCCGGGCGGCGGCCGGGGAGCGACGACCGCATCGAGCGGGAGGGACCTGCCTTCGCCGAGGAGGTCGACCGGGCCTACGAGGAGATCGCCCGCATCTTCGCCAAGCGGGTCCTCGTGGTCGACGGGACGCAGAACGCCGAAGATATCGCCGAGACCGTCCGTGGACAGCTTCGAGACCTTCCCTGAGCAGGACGAGGCCAAGCGCCTCCTCCGGGCCGCGCTCGCCGAGGGGCCCGCACACGCGTACCTCTTCCACGGTCCGCGCGGAGTGGGGAAGCGGCGGGCGGCGCTCGCGTTCGCCGGCGAGCTCCTCCGCGACCCCGACCGGACGACGCGCCGCGTCCACCCCGACCTCTACGTCCTCGAGCCCCTGGGCGACCAGATCCGCATCGACCCGATCCGGGAGCTCCGGCGGGACCTGCACATGCGCCCGTTCGAGGCCGAGCGCCGCGTCTACCTCGTGCTCGGCGCCGACCTCATGAACGAGGACGCCGCCGACGCGCTCCTCAAGGACCTCGAGGAGCCGCCGCCCTACGCCGTGATCGTCCTCGTCGCCGACGAGCTCGGCCTCCTGCCGCCGACGATCCGCTCCCGCTGCCAGCTCGTCCCCTTCCGCCGCCTCTCGCAGCGGGCGATCAAGGCGTTCCTCTCGTCCCGGGGGGTGGAGGGCGAGCCTCTCGACGCGCTCGCACGTGTCGCCGCCGGCCGCCTCGACCGGGCCGAGCGCCTTCTCGATCCCGAGGCCGGCGACCGGCGCGCGGGCCTGATCGAGCTCGCGCGCTCTGTGTATCTCGACGCGGGCTTCGACCCCGCGGACGCCTCGCGCCGGATCACCGACCTCGCCCAGAAGCGGGCGGCGAAGGCGCGCGCGGCGGCCGAAGAGGAGGAGCGCCCCGACGAGACCGCGCGGGAGGCCGAGCAGCGCAGCCGCCGCGCCGGGCGGGGCGCCGAGCGCGAGCAGATCCTCGAGGCGCTCGACCTGCTCTCGGGCTGGTACCGCGACCTCGTCGTCGTCGCGGCCGGCGCGGACGGCGCCGTCCTCAACACCGACCGCCTGGGCGACCTCTCCGCCGACGGCGTCTCCGATCGCGGCCCCGCGGCCGAGCGCGCGGCCGAGACCGTGCGCGAGGTCTGGCGCACCTTCGAGTTCAACGTGCAGGCCGGCCTCGCCCTCGAGGCGCTCTTCGTGCGCCTGCGGCGGGAGCTCGCCGGGACCGTGGCCGTATGACCGTCGCGGTCGACGTCGTCTTCTCGCCCGGCGGCCGCCCGTACTCGTTCGACCCGGGCGGGCTCGAGCTCTCCTGGAACGAGCGCGTCGTCTGCCAGACCTCGCGCGGCCAGG
>DATBJE010000157.1:0-2396 GCA_036556565.1 Gaiellaceae bacterium | reverse complement strand
GCTCCGGCGTCGTGTACTCGGGCCTCGTCCTCAACGAGCGCGGCTTCGAGCGGTTCGTGGCCACCGGCCTCGACAGCCTCCACTTCAACCTGGCGGCGACCGACTCGTTCGGGCGCGAGAACCAGAACGCCACGCCGGAGGAGGCGCTGGCCACGCTCGGCCGGATCCGCACCGAGACGCCGGTGAGCGTCTCGATCTCCGTCGCGTTCGGCTGCCCCTTCGAGGGCGCAGTCGACCCCGGACGGGTGGTCGACATCGTGGGCGGGGTAGCGGGCCTCGGAGTCGACGAGGTCGTTCTGGCGGACACGATCGGCGTCGCGGTGCCGCGGCAGGTGAAGCGGCTTGTCGCCGAGGCCGCGACGCGGGCTCGGCGAGTCGGCGTCCACCTCCACAACACGCGGAACACGGGCTTCGCGGGGGCGTACGCTGCGCTCGAGGCGGGCGCGACTGTGTTCGAGGCGTCCGTCGGCGGGCTGGGCGGCTGCCCGTTCGCGCCCCGCGCCACCGGGAACGTGGCCACCGAGGATCTCGTCTACCTCCTCCACGGCGAGGGCGTCGAGACGGGCATCGACCTCGACGCGCTCATCGCCGTCTCGGAGTGGCTCGCGGAGATGCTCGGGCGCGACCTCCCCGGCCAGGTCTACCGCGCGGGACCCTTCGCCCCCGTCGCCGGCTAGCTCGGTGAGCGCGCGGCTCTTCGCCGTCGGCGGCATCGCGGCCGGGATCGGGATCCTGCTCGTCCGCATCGTCCCCGACGTACACGGGAAGCCGCTCTTCGAGGACGAGGCCGTCAGCGGCCTCATCGCCGCCCGCCCGCTGCCCGAGATCGTCGTCACCGTCCTCTGGGACCGGGGCGGCGCGCCGCTCCATTTCCTTCTGGCCCACGCCGCGTTCGCGGTGGACGGCGCCCCGTCGACGCTCCGCTGGCTCTCGGTGGTCTTCGCGGCGGCAACCGTCCCAATTGCCTACGACCTCGGCCGCCGGCTCGCGGGACCCGTCGCGGGCGCGAGCGCCGCGGTCCTGACCGGGTGCTCGGGGATCCTCGCCGTCTACGGCAGCTTCGGGCGCATGTACGCGCTCATGGCCTTCGCCGGGGCGCTCGCCGCCGACCTCTTCGCGCGGGCGCTCGAGCAGCGCACGGCGCGTGCGTCCGCCTGGGCGGCGGCCGGGGCCTGGCTCCTCGTCGCCGTTCATCCGTACGGAGGCCTCGTCGCCGCGGTCGAGGCGGGCGTCGGCCTCTGGCTCTGGCGGGGGAAGCCTCGGCGCGCCGCGCTCCCGGTCGCGCTCATCTCGCTCGCCGCGATCCCGTTCCTCGTCGGCGACCTGCGCCTGGCATCGCGGTTCGACGTCTCCGGCGAGGGGGAGGGGCGCCTGGCGACCCGCCGGGAGGCCTGGGACCTCCTCATGGCGGCTCTGAAGGGCTTCGCGGGCGGCGGCGGGCTCCTGTTCGCGGTCTTCGTCGCCCTCGCGCTCGTGGGCGCGGCTCTCCTCGCGCGCCGAAACGGCGCGTTCGTCGTCTTCGCCCTCGTCTCGCTCGCTCTCCCCGTCGTGCTGATCGCATTCATCCCCACCGGCAGGGCGCCCGACCTCTCGCCGCGCCATCTCATCTACGCCCTCGCGGTCTGGGCGGCCCTCGCCGGCGTCGCCGTCGAGCGCGGGTCGCGCGCGCTCGGGACGCCTGGGCAGGCGCTCGCGGTAGGCGGGGTCGCCGTTCTGGCGGCGTTCTCGACAGGAGGGATCGTCGACCCGCGCGAGGTCACCTACACGGCGGCGCTCGGGGGAGAGGACGCGGTCGCCGAGCCGGTGGCCTGGCTCGACCGGACGGTCGCCGACGGCGACGCGCTGTATCCGTACTCGTCGGTCTTCCTCGCCGCGCTCCCGGAGGTCGGGAAGGCGACCGCGCTCCCGCGCGCGCAGTCCCAGTCGCTGCTCGCGGCGGTCGACGGGCTCGACTATCCGGTGGGCAGCGTCGTCGTGGCGGTGCCGACGGGGACGGCGCAGGTCGCTCCGGTCGTCAGCGGCCGACAGTTCGACCGCTGGCTCGTGATCCGCCGGCGGGGCCCCTTCGACGGCCCGGTCGAGGTTCTCGCGGCCGTCTCGGAGGCGCTCCGCGACGCGGACACCGCGGTCTCGGACCCGCCCCCGGCGCTCGCAGGCTGGTTCGCGCTCAACGAGCGCGTCCTCTGCGAGTCGCTCGCCGATCGTGGGGCCGCGTGCCCGAGCGGCGGCTGAAGTTCTAAGCTCTCTCCGACCACGTTCTTCCCGAGGAGGCGAGGCGCAATGTCGGTTCTGATCAAGGGCGGCCGGGTCGTCACCGGCGCTGACGACTACGTCGGGGACGTCTTCGTCGAGGACGAGGCGGTCACGCTCATCGGCGAGTCGCTCGACGTCCAGGC
>DATBJE010000156.1:0-6497 GCA_036556565.1 Gaiellaceae bacterium | reverse complement strand
GCTACGACCAGTTCACGAACTTCGAGGAGCGCGGCGACAGGTTCCGGGAGCTCGTGGAGGCCCTGTGAGACGGGGCGGCCCGGGCTTCGAGTACCACCTGCTCGTGCTCGTGACGCTCGGGCTCGTCGCGTTCGGGCTCGTGATGGTCTACAGCGCGAGCTCCGCGCGCGCGGCGCTCGCGGCCGACGATCCCGCCTACTACCTCAAGCGGCAGGCGCTCTACGCGGTCGTGGGCATCGTCGCCATGGTCCTGCTCTCGCGCACGGACTACCGCCGCCTGCGCTTCGCGGTCGCGCCCGTGCTGCTCGGCAGCTTCGTCCTCCTCGTCGCGGTGCTCGCGCTGGGGACGCCGATCAACGGCGCGCGACGGTGGCTGACGTACGGGCCGATCACGGTCCAGCCGTCCGAGCTCGCCAAGGTCGCGCTCGCCGTCTGGATCGCCGCCTACCTCGCCCGCCGACCTGCGCCGCAGACGATCGGCGAGCTCCTGCGCCCGATCGGGCTCGTCATCGGCGCGGCGTTCGCGCTCGTCCTCGTGGAGCCCGACCTGGGGACGGCCATCGCGATCGCGATCATGGCCGCGGCGGTGCTCGTCGTCGCCGGCACCCGTCTGCCGACGCTCGCCGGGACGGCCGCGCTCGGGACCTTCATCGTCCTCGCCGCGATCTGGGCCGAGCCGTACCGGCGCGAGCGCATCCTCTCCTTCCTCGACCCGTGGCAGGACCCGCAGGGAGCGGGCTTCCAGAGTGTCCAGGCGATGCTGGCCCTCGGCTCCGGCGGGTTCTTCGGCGTCGGCCTGGGGGAGAGCGTCCAGAAGGTCTACTACCTGCCCGAGGCCTCGACGGACATGATCTTCGCGATCATCGGCGAGGAGCTCGGCCTCATCGGCGCCTTCGGCGTCATCGCCGCGTTCGTGGCCTTCGGCTACGCGGGCTTCAACGTCGCGCTCGGCTCCCGGGAGCCCTTCGGGAAGCTGCTCGCCACCGGGATCACCGCGCTCGTGTGCGGCCAGGCGGCGGTGAACGTCAGCGCCGTGATGGGGATCGCGCCGCTCACCGGGATCCCGCTTCCCTTCGTCTCCTACGGCGGGTCGAGCCTCGTCGTCGCGCTCGCGTCGGTCGGCATCCTCCTTAACATCGCCACGAACGATGTCGCCGACAGCCACGCAGAGCTGCCTGATCGCCGCCGGAGGGACGGCCGGTCACGTCCTGCCCGCGCTCGCGGTCGCGGAGTCGCTGACGGAGCTCGGCGCGGCCGCAAGGTTCGCCGGTCGGCCTGACTCCATCGAGGAGCGGCTCGTGCGCTCGGCCGGTTTTCCCTTCGACGCGTTCCGCGTCGAGGGCATCCCGCGCGAGCTGAGCCTGCGCCTGCCGGCGGCGCTGGCGAGGGACGCCGTCGCCCCCGCCGCCTGCCTCCGGATCCTGCGCGCCCGCCGGCCCGACGCCGTCCTCGGCGCCGGTGGCTACGTCGGCGGCCCGATGGTCCTCGCGGCCGGGCTCCTTCGCATTCCCGCCGCCGTCACGGAGGCGGACGCGCACCTGGGCCTCGCAAACCGCCTTGCAGCGCCGCTGGCAAAGCGCGTTTTTTGCGCATTCCCGATCGACGGGCTCGACGGCGAGAAGGTCAGGGTGGTCGGGCGCCCGATTCCCGCGCGCTCCCGGCCGCCCCAGCGGGAGGACGCGCGGCGGCTCTTCGAGCTCCCCGAGGACGGCCCCGTCGTCCTCGTCTTCGGCGGGAGCCAGGGCTCCAGACGGCTGAACGAGGCAGCGCTCGCCGCCTTCGCCACGGACGGCCCGGCGGTTCTGCACCTCGCCGGCGAGCGCGACTATCCGGAGCTGGCCGGGCGCGAGCGCCGGGACGAATACCGGCTCCTTCCTTTCACGGATGAGTTCGGCGCCGCCCTTGCGGCCGCCAACCTCGTCGTCGCCCGCGCCGGCGGCTCGGTGTGGGAGGTTGCCGCCGCGGGAAAGCCCGCGCTGCTCGTCCCCTATCCGCACGCGACCGCCGATCACCAGGCGAAGAACGCCGAGTACTTCGCGCGGGGCGGGGGAGCCGTCGTCGTGCTCGAGCGGGATCTCGATCTGCGCCGCCAGGTCGATGAGCTCCTGGCCCACCCTCAGCGGCTCGAGTCCATGAGCGCGGCGATGCTCGCGCTGGCCAAGCCAGACGCCGCCGACGTCGTCGCCCGGGAGCTGATCGCGCTTGCGCGAGCTTGAGGGCCGCCGTTTCTGGCTCGCGGGGATCGGCGGCGCCGGTCTCTCCGGGTACGCGGTCCTCGCGCACGCGTGGGGCGCCGATGTGTCCGGCTGGGACCAGAAGGAGACCCCCTATGTCGAGCACGTGCGGGCAGCCGGCATCCCGGTGACGATCTCGCCGGAGCCGCCGGAGCCGCCACCCGGAGCGGAGGCGTTCGTCTCGACGGCCTACGCGGACCGCGTCGTGGGGAAGAGCCGCGCGCAGCTGCTCGCGGAGCTCGTCGGGCTTCGGCGCTCGATCGTCGTCGCCGGCGCCCACGGGAAGACGACCACCGCCGCGATGATCGCGTACTGCCTCGACGTGCTCGGCGACGACCCGTCCTTCAGCGTCGGCGGCGTGGTGCCGCAGCTCGGCGGGAACGCGCGCGCGGGCGACGGCTGGCTCGTCGTCGAAGGAGACGAGTCGGACGCGACGGTGTTCTCGCTGCCCGCCGAGATCGGCGTGATCACGAACGTCGACCTCGACCACCACTCGGCGTTCGCCTCCACCGCCGAGCTCGAGGAGCGGTTCGCGACGTGGGCGGCGAGCGTCGCCGAGGGGCAGGTCATCTGGGGGCGCGATGTCGAGCCCGTGAGCCTCGAGCTCGCGGTTCCGGGTGAGCACAACCGCGTGAACGGAGCCTGCGCGCTCGCGGCGCTCGAGCTCGCGGGCTACGTGCGGGACGCCGCCGCGGCGGCTCTCGTCGACTTCGGCGGCGTCGGGCGCAGGCTCGAGAACCACGGCGAGGCAGGCGGGGTGCTCCTCTACGACGACTACGCGCACCACCCGGCAGAGGTGGCCGCGACCCTCGCGGCGGCGCGGGCGCTCGCCCCCGGCGGCCGGCTCGTCGTCCTCTTCCAGCCGCACCTGTACTCGCGGACGGTCCACGTCGGGCGGGAGCTGGGCGAGGCGCTCGCCGCGGCCGACGCCGCGGTCGTGACCGAGATCTACGCGGCGCGCGAGGAGCCCGTCGGCGGCGTCAGCGGCAAGCTCGTCTCCGACCGCCTGGCGGACGTGCGTCCCGGGATGCCGGTCGGCTGGGCGCCGTCGCTCGCGGACGCCGCGCGCCTTGCGGCCGGGCTCGCCCGGCGGGGAGACCTCCTGCTCACGGTCGGGGCCGGCGACGTCGACTCGACCATCCCGCTGCTCAGGGATCAGCTCGGCTCGTGAACGAGAACGTCTCGCTCAGCCGCTACACGACGCTCGGCACCGGCGGCCCGGCGGATCGGTTGGCTCTGCCCGAGACGCTCGACGAGCTCGTCGAGAGCCTCGCCCGGGCGGAGGCGGAAGGGCTCCCGGTCGCGGCCGTCGGCCTTGGCTCGAACCTCCTGGTCGCCGACGAGGGCTTCCGGGGCCTCGTCGTCAAGCTCGCGGGCGAGCTTGCCGCGGCCGAGGTCGTCGACGGCGTGCTCGTCGCGGGCGGCGGCGCGCCGCTCGCGGTGTGCCTCCACCGCGCCCGGGCGGCCGAGCTCGGCGGCATCGAGTTCGTCTGCGCCATCCCCGGGACGGTCGGCGGCGGCGTTTGGATGAACGCGGGCGCATACGGCGGCGAGATCGCCGGCGTGCTCGAGCGCGCGCTCGTGGCGGGGCCGGGCGGGGCGGAGTGGCTCTCGCCGGACGAGCTCGGCCTCCGCTACCGCAGCTCGGGGCTCGAGCGGGGACAGGTCGTCGCGCGCGCCGAGTTCCGGCTCGAGCCGCGCCCGCTCGCCGAGATCAAGGCGACGGTTGCGGCGATGCAGGCGCAGCGAAAGGCGGCCCAGCCGACGAACAAGCGAACCTTCGGCAGCGTCTTCAAGAACCCGGAGCACGAGTTGACCGCCGGCCGCATGCTCGAGGCGTGCGGGCTGCGTGGGTACCGGATCGGCGGCGCGGAGATCTCGCCGAAGCACGCGAACTTCATCGAGAACGCCGATGGGGCGCGGTCGGCCCAAGCCGTCGAGCTCATCGCGGAGGCGCGACGGCGGGCGCTGGGGGAGTTCGGCGTGCTCCTGCACCCGGAGGTTCAGCTCCTCGGCGCGATCGAGATCCCGCCGTTGCCGGCTTAGAACCCATTTCGAAACGGGCTCTCAGGGCTCGTCGAAACCGGCCGGGAAGCCCGGCCCGGGCACGAGCTCGATCTCCCCGAGGGGGAGAGCCGAGGTTCCTCGGGGCGAGCGCCCACGACCACCGTCGTCCTTCCGCCGGAAAGGCGCATCGGGTGTCGCTCGGGCACCGATCGCCCACTGCTACTCGTGCCGCGTTGGCCGCTCCCGAGTACGAGGAGCTCCCCGGACACTCGCACCGGATCTGCGGCGGGGAAGGCTGGGAGGAGATTGCCTCCACCGTCCTCGACCGGGCGGTCGAGCACGCGGGCGCGCGCGACCGCTCCGGGCGCGGCCGGCGCGCCGCGCGCGGGGTAGGACCAGGCCGCCGCGCGGCGAACTCGCTGGGTGTGGTGAGGCGACCGCACCTCGCTCCCGTGCCCGCGGCCGCGCTGCGGCCCGAGCTTCGCACGCCCTCGATCCGTATCGCCGCCGTCGTCATGGGCGTGATCGCCCTTCTCGGACTCCTCTACCTGGGAGCGCGGGAGACCAGCGTGTTCGCCGCGCAGGAGATCGAGATCAGCGGCGGTTCGAAGGCCGTCCGTGCATCGGTCCGCGATGCCGTCCAGCCGGTGGTCGGCGAGAGCCTCGTTTCCCTCGACCAGGACGAGCTCCGCCGCCGGCTCGAGGCCCTCCCCACGGTGCGCGCCGTTCGGCTCGACCGCGCCTTCCCGCACACGCTCCGCATCGCCGTCTCGCCGGAGCGGCCCCTCGCCGTCCTGCGGCAGGGAGAGGAGGAGTGGCTCGTCTCCGCCCAGGGCCGTGTGATGCGCACGCTCGAGCCGGGGAAATCGTCTCGCCCGGTCGTGGATGTCGGCGACGAGGTGGCGGTGACGACGGGCGACGTCGTGAACGCGGACGACGTCCGCCACGCGCTCGCCGCCCTGCGCCGGCTCCCGCACCGGTTTCCCGTGCGCGTCGACACGGCTCGCGTCGAGGAGGGCGCCGTGTTCTTCGCGCTGGACGGCGGTGCCGAGCTCCGCCTCGGCGGCCCGCGACAGCTCGCGCTCAAGCTCGTCGTCGCAACGCGTGTCCTACGGGCGCTCGCCGCCTACGAGCGCGCCGATCTCGGCTACCTGGACGTCACGGTGCCCGAGCGGCCCGTTGCCGGTCTCAAGTCTCAAGTCTCAAGTTTAGAGTGAGCGTTTGAGCAGAATTTCGCTGCAAATGCCGGGTTGACATCGTCCGAGGCCCTACGTAACCTCAGCCGGACGCTCAAGCTGAGCTTCAAGCTCGGCGCGCATCGGAGGGGAGCAACGTGAGAGATCAATCGGGGAATTACCTGGCTGTGATCAAGGTCGTAGGGGTCGGCGGTGGAGGGTCGAACGCGGTCAACCGCATGGTCGAGGCGGGCCTTCGTGGTTGCGAGTTCATCGCGGTGAACACGGACGCGCAGGCGCTGCTCATGGTCGAGGCCGACCAGAAGATCCACATCGGCTCCGCGGCCACGCGAGGCCTCGGTGCCGGAGCCGATCCGGCGATGGGCGAGGTCGCCGCGATCGAGTCGCGTGACGAGCTGAAGGAGGCGCTGAAAGGCGCCGACATGGTCTTCGTCACCGCCGGCGAGGGCGGCGGGACCGGCACCGGCGGCGCGCCGGCGATCGCTGAGATCGCGCGGGAGCTCAAGGCGCTGACCGTGGGTGTCGTCACGCGCCCGTTCGGCTTCGAGGGGCGCAAGCGCGCCGAGCAGGCTCAGGGCGGCATCGGCAAGCTCAGCGACCACGTCGACACGCTCATCATCATCCCGAACGACCGCCTGCTCCAGGTCGTCGAGAAGCAGACCTCGGTCGTCGACGCGTTCAGGATGGCCGACGAGGTGCTGCGCCAGGGTGTCCAGGGGATCACGGATCTCATCACCATCCCCGGCCTCGTCAACCTGGACTTCGCGGACGTACGGACGATCATGACCGACGCGGGCTCCGCCCTCATGGGCATCGGCGAGGCGGAGGGCGAGAACCGCGCGGCCGAGGCTGCCCGCGCGGCGGTGTCGTCGCCGCTGCTCGAAGCGTCGGTCGCCGGCGCGACCGGTGTCCTGCTGAACATCACCGGCGGGCCGGACCTCGGGCTCTTCGAGGTGAACGAGGCCGCCGAGGTCGTCACCGGCGCGTCGGACCTGAACGCGAACGTCATCTTCGGCGCCGTCATCGACGAGGCCATGACCGGACGGGTGCGCGTGACCGT
>DATBJE010000155.1:0-17900 GCA_036556565.1 Gaiellaceae bacterium | reverse complement strand
TGCGCGAGCTCGCCGACGCGGGCATCACGCGCGTCCGCGTCCACTACACCGACCTCATCGGGACGACGCGGGCGAAGGTGATCCCGCTCGACGTGCTCGAGCAGGCGTGCGACGACGGCCTCAACTTCTGCGTCTCGGTCTTCGCCATCGACCACACCGGCGTGATGCCGGACGGGACGGGCATCCGGGACGAGGTCAACTTCCGCGACATGCAGGTGGTCGCCGACCTCGAGACGCTCCGGATCGTGCCCTGGGAGCGCGAGACGGCCATCTGCCTCGCCGATTGCCGGCTCGACGGCGAGCCCCTCGAGACCGACCCGCGCAACATCCTGCGGCGGGCGATCGCGGCCGCGGAGGCCGCCGGGCTGAACGTCTCCGTGGGCCACGAGCTCGAGTTCTTCCTCCTGCGGCGGACGCCGGAGGGCCGACTCCTCCCCTACCAGCCCCTGCCGGGGCTCGTCTACCGCATGGACGTGCGCACCGACCCGGGCGGCGTCATCAGGGCCATGGAGGACAACGTTCGCGGCCTCGGCCTCCCCTTCCTGTGCGTGAACCACGAGTACGACGCCTCGCAGTGGGAGATCAACACGCGCTACGCCGACGCTCTCACGGCCGCCGACGAGGCGCACCTGCTCAAGCTGGCGATCAAGGAGACCGCCGCGATCCACGATCTCGTCGCGACGTTCATCGGCAAGCCGACCGAGAGCGGCGGGACGTCCGGCTACCACCTCCACATCTCGGCGTGGGACGGCGACCGGAACGCCTTCGACGACCCCAAGGGCGAGCTGGGCCTGTCCGAGCAGGCGCGCTGGTTCATGGGCGGCGTCCTCGACCACGCGCGCGGGATGACCGCCGTCTGCGCCCCGACCGTCAACGCGTACAAGCGCTTCGTCGCGCAGGAGCTGGGGCCGTACTTCGTGGACTGGGGCACGGACAACCGCTCGGTCTGCGTGCGCATCCCCGGCGAGCGCGGCAAGGCCGCGCGCCTCGAATCGCGGCTCGCCGACGGGAGCGCGAGCGCCTACCTCGCCTCCGCGGCGCACATCTTCGCCGGGGTCGACGGCGTCGAGCGCAAGGTCGACCCGGGCCCGGAGACCGAGCACATCTACGAGCCGCCGGTCGAGCGCCCGACCGTCCCGTTCTCCCTCGGCGAGGCGCTCGACGCGCTCGAGGCCGACACGTTCACGCGCGCGGCCTTCGGGGAGCAGTTCATCCAGGCGTTCACGACCATCAAGCGCACCGAATGGCGGCGTTTCCAGCTCGCCGTCACCGACTGGGAGCTGCGCGAGTACGCCGACGCTCTCTAGAGAAGGACTCACCCGCGGCTTCGACGGCCCGGCGCGGCGGCGGGCGATCCTCGCGCTCGACGACGCGGTCGAGAGCCTCGGGCGGGCCGGCTACGATCAGGTCGAGCGCGAAGGAGACCTGAGCGCCCGGCTTCGCTCCGCGTCAAAAATGCCGCTCCGCCTCGCGATCGCCCGGGAGGGCCGGATCTTCGGCGGCAACTACGGGCTCGAGATCTCGACCGACGAGCCGGTGCTGCCGCCGACGCGGGGCCTCAAGGCCAGGGGCAAGGGCGTCGTGAAGATGAAAGGCGTCGGCTTCCGGGCCAAGCGAGGCGACGCCGCGGGCGAGCAGCTCGCGGCGCGCCTGGGCGCCGACGCGGCGCTCGCCGAAGCGCTCGCCAAGGTCCACTTCGAGGAGATCCGGGTCGAGCCCGACGGCCGCCCGGTCATCCGCCACCTCGGCGGCTCCGTCGTGTGGGTCCTCTTCCCGCCGCTGATCAGGCGGATCCCGCTCGTGCCGGAGCAGGTGAGCGCGACGCTCGCCGCGATCGAGGCGTTCGCCGCCGCCGGCCGCTGAGAAACGGACCGGCGGGGCGCTGCGGATCGTAGTCCTCACGTGCTTCGGGCTGCCCCGCTGCTCGCTCTGTGGGCGATCTGCCTGCTCGTGGCCTGCGAAGAGACGGCGCCGGAAGGAGACGTCGGCACGCCCTTCTCCGAGCACGCGGCCGTCGCTCTGCCGCTCCGCAGAGCTCCCGCGTGGATGGATCGCTACTGCCACGAGGCCGCCGACGACCTCGGCTATCCGGTCATCTGCCCTCGGAGACTTCCACGGCCGCTCGCCATCATCTCCTGCGAGGGCCCCGATCCCAAGTCCCCGCGCTGGACCGACCACTGCTTCGACTACGTCCTCGACGTCCTGTTCAGGGGTCCGCCCGGCTACCGCGGTCCCTTTTGGACGGCGCCGAAGACGGGCCACCTTGCCATGTGGGTGATCGGGCCCGACAGTCAGTTCAATCGACAAGGGGAACTCGTCGGTTGCCCGGGCGGCGGACGGCGAGGGCACCCCGGGCGCCTCCTCGGGAACTCAGGGGTTTGGTGGGAGTGTCCGGCCTCGCCTGCTGGGGCGAATCTGAACAGCGGTCACGTGGCGTTCCAATGGCGGGCCGGCGGAGTCGTGTACGGGCTCAGCCTCCACCGCATCTCGGAGGTCAACAGGCAGTTCGTCCGCGTCCTCCTCGAGCACGTCGACCTCGTCGCGCCGCGCCTCTAGGCTCGCCCGCTGGGCTGCGAGGGGCCGCTGCTCGCGCAGCGGCCTCTAGGCGTCGCCCCCGGTGCCCGGATCGTAGTCGGGCCCGGGGGCGAGTCCTGGCAAATGCCGCCTCATCGGCCTTGAGAACCCCGTGCGATCACGGGCAAGCCTGCACGCTGTCCTCGATCCGGAAGACGGGCGGGTCGGCACTCGGCGCAACGAACGTCGCGTAGACCGTCGCCCCACCGGCGCTCGAGACCTGAACCGGGTCATCGTCCTCGACGAACACGGCGCCGTTCTCAGAGGTGGGCCCGTACGTCTTCGAGCGGCAGTCTGAATGCGTCAAGGTCACTAGACCGGACTGCACAGCCAGGATCGCGATGCCTGGGTGGTGATGCCATCCGCTGAAGCCGCCCGGAGCGATGTCGAACTGTTGGACGCGGACGTCGGTCGGACGCTTCGTCTGGAACTTGACCCGGTCGTTGTTCACATGGACCTTCCTGTCGAAGTTCGCGGTGACGAGTGGCGTCTGCCCCACGAATCCGGACCCCGGCGATCCGAGAGCCACGGTTACAAGCGTTCCGATCACCGCAACTCCGAAGATCGCGGCACTCAACTTCTTCTTCGAACGAGATGCACTCAACAGTTCCACCTCCTCGGGCCGCTGCTCGCGCAACGGCCCCTCGTCAATGTCACGGGCATCGTCATGTCAGTCGTTATCGGGGAGCGGCTGCCAGTCAGACTCGAAGTCGAACGCCGGGCCCTTGGTCAGCCTCAGCTCGTCGCTGCCGTCGGCGTTCATCGTGAAGATGTCGTAGTTACCGCTGAGATGGACGATCTTCCGCCCGTCCGGCGACCAGGCGCTGAAGACGTCGCCTCCCTTGTGGTTGGCGGTCAGAATCGTCTGGTTCGCGCCGTCGGCGTCCATCACGTAGACCTCTGCGGAGTCGGTCCGGTCGGAGGTGAAGGTGATCTTCCTGCCATCGGGTGACCAGTTCGGCTGGAACTCGAATCCGTCGTTGGACGTGAGCTGGCGGACGCTCGAGCCGTTGGGCCTCATCGTGTAGACCTCGAGGTCGCCGTCGCGGTCGCTCAGGAAGGCGATCCTCGTTCCGTCCGGCGACCAGTTCGGCGAGCTGTCCCGGACGCCCGGCGAGCTCGTGAGGTTCCGCTGGTCGCTGCCGTCGGCGTTCATCGTCAAGAGGTCGTCGTCGGTCTGGCCCCTGATCGGGTCGAGGTCTCTGACGAAAGCGATCCTCCGGCCGTCTGGTGACCACGCCGGTTCCTCGTCGTCGAGGGCGTTGAACGTGATCTGCATCTGGTGCGACCCGTCGGCCTTCATGACGAAGATCTCGAAGTCGGCCTCGGGGTTCGTGGCGGTGACGCGGTCGCTCATGAACGCGATCATCTGCCCGTCTGCCCGCCAGTTCGGAGCCAGGTCGTCCATCTTGGACTCCACGGTCAGGTTGACGAGGTTCCTCCCATCCGGGTCCATCGTCCAGATGTCCTCGTCGACGCCACGGCGGTCGTCGCCGTCACGGCGGTCGCTGTCGAAGGCGATCTTCCCGTTCTCGCCCGGGAAGGCCGCGAGCGCCGGCCCAGCCGCCGCGAGGCCTACGACGAAGACGACAGCCAGTGCGGGCCAGGTGCGAATCATGGTCATCACTCTCCTCGGAGGTCGCTTCGGGCGAGGGTGCGGGAGAGCGGTTGCATCCGGGCTGCAACCCGGCGACACTGGGCTGCAGGAGGAAGTGCGATGCAGTTCGGGATCCTTGGTCCGCTCGAGGTCTCCGACGAGGGTCGGCGGGTCGAGATCGGGGGTCACAAGCAGCGCGCCCTCCTCGCCTCCCTTCTCCTCCACGCGAACGAGGTCGTCTCGCTCGACCGGCTGATCGACGAGCTCTGGGGCGAGACGCCCCCGCCGACTGCGGCGAAGACGCTTCAGACTCAGGTCTCGCGTCTACGCCGGTCGCTCAACGGCGACGAGGATCCGGCGGCGCACATGCGCGGGCCGCTCCAGACTCGCGGCCACGGCTATGTCCTCACGGTCGAGCCCGGCGAGGTCGACGCAGATCGCTTCCAGGCCATGCTCGAGGAAGCACGACGCGCTCGGGCCGAGGGGAAGCCTGAGGAGGCCGCCGAGGAGTTGCGCAGGGCCCTCGCCCTCTGGCGCGGCCCCGCCCTGGCCGACTTTGCGTACGACTCGTTCGCACAGCCGGAGATCGCGCGCCTGGACGAGCTGCAGCTGACGGCGCTCGAAGAGCGCATCGAGGCCGACCTCGCGCTCGGCCGCCACGCCGAGTTGATCGCCGAGCTGGAGGCGCTCGTCGGTCGGCATCCGCTGCGGGAGCGCCTGCGCGGTCAGCTCATGCTCGCCCTCTACCGCTCGGACCGCCAGGCCGAGGCGCTGCACGTCTACCAGGAGGGCCGCTTAGCGCTCGCCGGGGAGCTCGGGCTGGAGCCGAGCCAGGGGCTGCAGCGGCTCGAGCGCCAGATCCTCGAGCAGGACCCGGAGCTGGCGGCCCCGGCGCGTAAGCTGGGGCCGAGGCCCGCCCGGCGCCGCGCGGGGCTGCTCGTCCTGGCCGGCGCCCTCCTACTCGCGGCGGCCGTTGGTGCAGTCGCTGTCCTGCTCGTCCGCGACGGAGCCAGCGAGACAGAAACGATCACGGGCGCCAGCGCGGGCGTGCTTGATCCCAGAACGGGCGAGCTCCTGGCGACGATCCCCGTCGGAACGGCGCCCACGAGCATCGCCGCCGGGGAAGGGAGCGTCTGGGTGCTCGACGCCGACGACAGGACCGTCTCGCAGATCAATCCGAAGGAGCGCGCCGTCGTGAGGACGTTCAGCACGGGCTCGACGCCGACCGACCTCGCTGTCGGCGCGGGCGGGATCTGGGTCGGAAACGGCGTGCGCCAGGTAAGGACTGCGCTCCCGGAGAGCGTGTCCCGGTTCGCTCCGGAGTCGGCCGTCCTCGACGAGACGATCCCCCTGCACCCGGCGACCGACGCGGCTCTCACCTTGGTCTCTCAGGCCAGCCTGGCACCGCACATCGCGGTGACGGATGCCGCTGTCTGGGTGGTCAATCCCGATCTGAGCGTCTCCCGGATCGACCCGCGGACGAACCGGGTCGTGGCGCGCGTCCCCGGCGTCCAGGCGTTGAGCATCGCTTCGGGCAAGGACGCGGTGTGGATCGTCAACGACGATAGCGAGGTCGTCGAGATCGATCCTCGGACGAGCGCCGCCTCGAAGCCGATCCCGGTCGCCGCCGAGAGCCTGACCGCACTGGCCGTCGGCGCCGGCGCGGTCTGGGTCGCCGATCCCGTCGGCGGCAGCGTCTGGCGGATCGACCCCGGCCCGGAGCCCATCCTGCGCACCATCCCGCTCGGGGTCGGCGTCGACGGGGTCGCTTTCGGCGAGGGGGCGGTCTGGGCGACCAACGAGATCGCCGACGAGGTCTACCGCATCGACCCGGACACAAACGAGGCTCGGGTCGTCAGTCGTATAGCGGCACCGCGCGGAGTCGCCGTGGGCGAGGGCGCCGTCTGGGTCACGTCGGCGGGGCCGCCGTCGGCCGAGGAAGCTCTCCCGGCTTCCTCCTGCGGCAAGCTCGTCTACGGCGGAGCGGGCAGCCCGCGTTTCGTCGTCGCGTCCGATCTCCCGCTGCAGGGCCCGGACCGAGCGACCACCCTGCCGATGGCGGAGGCGATCCGCTTCGTCTTCGAGAAGCGCGACTTCAGGGCGGGGCAGTACACGGTCGGCTACCAGTCGTGCGACGACTCGACGGCCCAGGCCGGGGGATACGACCTCTTCAAGTGCTTCTCGAACGCGAAGGCCTATACCCGTGACCTCTCCGTGCTCGGCGTCGTCGGCCCGTACAACTCCGGCTGTGCCTTCGTCCAGATCCCGATTACGAACCAGGCCTCTGGCGGGGGCTTGGCCATGATCAGCCCGTCGACCACGGGGGGGCTCACGCGCCCCGACCCGGGCGAGCCTGAGCCGTCGGGCGAGCGGAACTTCGTCCGCATCGCGGCCGCCGCACACCTGCAGGCCGTGGCCGGCGCGCAGCTCGTCAAGGAGCTGGGCGCGCGGCGACTGTTCGTCCTCTGGGACGACGAAGAATTCGGTGACAACATAGAAACGGCAACGCGGAACCTCGGGCTCGAGATCGTCGGTTCCGCCGAGTGGAACTCCGAGGCTCGCGACTTCGACCGCCTCGCCCGGCGCATCGCCCTGACTCGTCCGGACGCGGTGTTCATCGGCGGCTTCTTCTATCCGAACGGGGGCGTCCTGGTTCGGGATCTCCGCGCGCGTCTCGACCCTAATGTGACTCTTGTCGCCTCCGAGGGCTTCTTGCCCGTCCCGGACCTGCTCGAGGCCGCCGGTCCGGCGGCGCGAGGGATGTACATCATCATCGGTAACGGCCTGCCGAACGGCGAGCTCCCACCGCCGGGCAAGCGGTTTCTCGAGGAGTTCGAAGCCACCCGAGAGGGCGAGCCGAGCCCACCGTTCTACACTGCCTACGCAGCCCAGGCGGCCGAGATCCTGCTCGACGCGATCGCCCGCTCCGACGGCACGCGTGAGTCGGCGACGCGAGAGCTTTTCCGGACCTCAGTGGAGGACGGCCTCCTCGGGGATATCAACTTCGACGAGAACGGCGATCCCGTGGAGGCACCCGTGACCATCTTCCGCGTCGTCGGCAGAGGCCGTCCGGCCCTCGTGCCTTTCCTCGATGGCGCGGTCCTCGATCGCGTGATCGTCGCCCGCGCGGATCTGCTCCGCTAGGGCGGCATCCCCGCGTCGATCCAGCTCCTGAAGACCTCGACCCGCTCGTCCGGCCAGGGGTCGTCGCACGGCATGGAGCCGTCGGCGAGGCGGTCGTAGATGTCCTCCGCGTGCTCGCGGACGTCGGCGTACGAGGCGAGGTCGAAGGCCCACGACATCGCCCCGGCGTCCTCTGCCCGGAAGAGCGGGCGGATGTCGGTCTCGAAGCTCACGAGCGCATCTTTACCACCCGGCGCCCTCGTCGATTGCGATCGGATGCCCTGCGGGGACGACGCTGTCCAGCGCGATGCCGCCGAACCGGCCGCGGTGGAAGACGAGCGGCTCGCCGCCGCCGTGGGCGATCGAGACGACCTCGCCGAGCACGAGCGCGTGGTCGCCCGCCGGCTCGATGCGGTCGACCTCGCAGCGAAGCACCGCCGTGGCCCCGGAGACGGCGAGAAAGCCCTCACGGTCCTGCTCGACCTGGCCCATGGGGAAGGGCGCGCCGGGCTCGGAGAAGGCGAGCGCGACCTCGTGCTGCTCGCGCTGGAGGATGCTGACCGCGAAGCGCCCGCTCGCCTTCGTGACCTGAAGCGTCCGCGAGCCGTTCCCGAGCGAGACGAGGACGAGGACCGGGTCGAGGGAGACGGAGGTGAAGGCGTTGAGCGTCATGCCGGCGGCGTGGCCGTCGTGCTCGGCGGTGACGACCGCGACGCCGGTGGCGAACTCGCCCACGCAGCCGCGGAAGGCGCTGACGAGCGCCTCGGACGGCTTCCTGCTCTCGCTCCCCGTGGGCTCCGTCACGCGGCCCCCTCGGCGGGCGTCACGCGCACGGGCATGCGCTTGAGGGCGTTCGTGAAGTTCGTCCGCATGCGCTCGGGCGGCCCGGTCAGCTCGAGGTCGGCGAGCCGGGGCAGGAGCGCGTCGAACATGACCTGGACCTCCAGCCTGGCGAGGTGCGCGCCGAGGCAGAAGTGTGGCCCGCCGCCGCCGAAGGTCAGGTGCGGGTTCGGCCTGCGCCCGACGTCGAAGCGGAACGGCTCGGGGAAGACCTCCTCGTCGAAGTTCGCCGAGACGTACCAGACCACGACCTTGTCGCCGGCCCGGATCGCCTGGCCGCCGAGCTCGACGTCGCGGGTCGCGGTGCGGCGGAAGTGGAGGACGGGCGACGACCACCGCAGGATCTCGTCCGCGCCCGCGCTCCACACGAGCTCGGGATCGTCGCGGAGACGCTGCCACTCGTCACGGTGCTCCGCCAGCGCGAGCATGCCGTGCGCGATCGCCTGGCGCGTCGTCTCGTTCCCGGCGACGACGAGGAGCAGGAACATCGTGTCGAACTCGCGCTCGGTGAGCTGCTCGCCGTCGATCTCGGTGTGGACGAGCTTGCTCACGAGGTCGTCCGTCGGCTCGCGCCGGCGCTCGGCCGCGAGCTGGTGGCCGTACTCGAAGAGCTCGAGCGATGCCGGGCTGCGGAACGGGAGCATGCGGTAGCGGTCGCTCTCGGGGCTGTCGTGGAGGACGTCGCTGAGCTCGGGGTCCGTGTTGCCGATCATGCGGTCGCCCCAGTCGATGAGGCGGTCGTTGTCCGCGTCGGGCGCGCCCAGCAGCCGGGCGAGGACGCGGATGGGAAGCTGCTTCGCCACCTCCTCGACGAAGTCGAGCTCGCCGAGCGGAAGCGCCCGGTCGAGGACGGCGGCCGTCAGCTCCCTGAGCGCGAGCTCGTAGCCCTTGATCGCGCGCGGCGTGAACGGCGGCCCGACGAGGCCGCGCAGGCGCGTGTGGCGCGGCGGGTCCGTCTCGAGCATGGACTGGCGCGCGACGCGCTGCTCCTCGTCGAGGTCCTCGAGGTTCGCGCCCTGCTCGGACGTGTACGTCTTCGTGTCGCGCGAGACGGCGACGACGTCGGCATGCCTCGTCACGCACCAGTAGCCCTTGCCGAGCGGCCAGTCGTACCACCAGACCGGCGCCTCGCGGCGCAGGAGCGCAAACGTCTCGTGCGGGACCCGCTCGGCGAAGTCGTCGTTCTCGAGGCTGACGTCCTCCAGTCGCAGATCGCGGTCGAGGACGGTCATCCGGTCGAGCCCTCCGCGATCTGGAGCGTCTTCAGGTCGGAGTAGAAGTCGAGCGCGTAGTCGCCGCCCTCGCGGCCGATGCCGGAGATGCCGACGCCGCCGAACGGCGCGGTGAGGTCGCGGACGAGGAAGCAGTTGACCCACACGGTCCCCGCCCGGACCGCGCGGCCCACGCGCTCCGCGCGCTCCGCCGAGGACGTGTAGAGCGTCGCGGCAAGCCCGTACTCCGTCGAGTTGGCGAGCGCGACGGCCTCGTCCTCGGTGCGGAACGTCTGAAAGGTCAGGACCGGCCCGAACACCTCGCGCTGGACGATCTCGGAGTCGTTCGAGCGCGGCTCCACGAGCGTCGGCTCGTACCAGAGCCCGCCGATCTCGGCGCGGGCGCCGCCGCGGACGATGCGGTCGCCGTTCGCGCGCGCCCGCTCGACGAAGCCCTCCACGCGGGCGAGGTGGTCCGGATGGATGAGCGGCGAGATCGTCGTCGCCTCCTCGCGGGGGTCGCCGAGCACGTGCTCGTCCACGGCGCGGTGGAAGCGCTCGAGGAACTCGCCCGCCGCGGATTCCTCGACGAGAAGGCGCGTGCCGGCCATGCAGTTCTGGCCGGAGTCGTCGTACTGGAGCGCGGCCTTCCGGGCGGCCGCGTCGAGGTCGGCGTCCGCGAACATGACGAGCGGGCCCTTGCCGCCGAGCTCGGCCGTGAAGGGCACGAGGTTCCGGGCCGCCGAGGTCGCCACGAGCCGTCCCGTGTCGGACGAGCCCGTGAAGCTCACGCGCCGGAGGCGGCCGTCGGCGACGAGGGTCGCCCCCGCCTCCTCGCCGATCCCCTGGACGACGTTGAAGACGCCGGGCGGGACGCCGGCCTCCTCCGTCAAGTCGGCGAGGAGCGAGCACGAGAGCGGCGCCCACTCCGGCGGCTTGAGGACGACGGCGCACCCGGCGGCGAGCGCGGGCGCGGTCTTCCAGGTCGAGAGCATGAACGGCGCGTTCCAGGGCGTGATCACGGCCACGGGGCCGGCAGGCCTGCGGAGCACGCGGTTCCAGGTCCCGTTCGAGCTCCAGTCGCGCGGCTCGTAGCTCTCGGCGAGCTCCGCGTAGGCGCGGTAGTTCCGGGCCCCGCGCGGGATCACCCGCGCGCGGAGCGAGCGCTCCAGCATGGCCATGTCGAGGCACTCGACGGCGGCGATCCGCTCGATGTTCGCGTCGATGAGGTCGGCCAGGCGCCTGAGGATCTCGGCCCTGCCGGCCACGCCGAGCGCGGCCCACCGCGGGAACGCGGCGGCGGCGGCCTCGACGGCCAGGCCCACCTCGCGGTCGCCGCCGCGCGCGACCTCGGCGAGCAGCTGCTCGTCGATGGGCGAGCGGTCCTCGAAGCGCTCCTCGCCGGCGACGCGCTTCCCGCCGATGAAGTGGTCGGGGGAGACGGCGACGCCGGCCACGGTCGTCACGATCCGAACACCACCGCGCTGGGGTCGACGACGGTGTTGCCGCCGTCGATCGCGATCACGGCGCCGGTCGTGAACCCCGCCTCGTCGGAGGCGAGCCAGGCGACGGCCGAGGCGATCTCCTCGGGGTTGCCGGGGCGCCGGAGGGGAACCGGCGCGGCGACGAGCCCGTACGCGCCTTCGCGGTCGGTCTCGCGCAGCTCGGCGAGCTCGTCCATCTCCGCGTCGGCCATCGGCGTCCGCACCCAGCCCGGGCAGATGCAGTTCGCGCGCACGCCGTGCGGCCCGTAGTCGAGCGCGATGCACTGCGTGAGCATGATCAGCCCCGCCTTCGCGGTGCAGTAGGCGGCCGACCGCGGCGCGGCGCGCAGCCCCGAGTCGGAGGAGATCGTCACGATCGAGCCCTTCGTCTTCACCAGCTCGGGCAGCGCGGCCCGGCACGCGAGGAACGCGCCGGTGAGGTTCGTCCGCAGCACGGCGTCCCAGCTCTCGGGCGTCTGCTCCTCGATCGTCCCGCCCGCGCCGATGCCCGCGTTGCAGACGAGGAGGTCGACGCGGCGGAAGGCGTCCGTGGCTGCCGCGACGGCGGCGGCCGCGGCGTCCGGGTCGGCCGTGTCCGCCACGACCGCGAGCGCGCCCGTCTCGGCGGCGACCTCGTCGAGCGGCTCGCGGCGGCGGCCCGTCACGCACACGCCGTAGCCGTCGGCGGCCAGGCGCCGCGCGATCGCCGCCCCGATCCCGGTCCCGCCCCCGGTGACGATCGCCGCGCGGCTCATGGCTCCGCGCCGGCGGCAACTTCGTCGCGCGTGTAGTCGCGGACGGTCTCGAGGTCGTCGACCGTGTAGGCGAACGTGAAGCGGAAGCCCTTGCCCACGCGCGTCGGCGCGAGCGCGGCGAGCTCCTCGCCGGGCGTCGCGTAGAGCTCGAGCTCGGCCGGTCCCTCCCAGATCGGGGAGATCGACCGGTCGCGGCTCCGCGCGCGCACGAGCTCGTGGACGGCCGGGTCGTCGTGACGGCCGGCGGCGAGGCGCGGGAAGTGGCGCACGTTGACGAGCGGCGGGTCGTTGTGCGTCGGCCCCTCGGCGCTCTCGCCCTCGAGCGTCACCGCGCCGAAGGCGAGCCGCCGGTCGCCCGCCGCGAGCGTGCCCGCGAAGCGGCCGCCGGGCGCGAGATCGGGGCCCGCGCTCGAGCTCAGCGCGAACTGCCTCGTCATGTGAATCGAGCCGAGCTTCTTCGGGAACCCCTGCACCCAGCCGCGCACGAGTGCGAAGTCCGTGTCGACCCAGATGTAGGGGCACAGGGTGACCGGCTCGCCGTCGAGGAGCGCGTTCACGACGACGAAGAACTCGCGATACTGGCTCCGGATCGGGTCGTCGAGCTCCTCGCGGGAGTCGGTGCACGACTGCCAGTCGATGAAGAGCGCGGCGCACCGGCCCGGGTCGGGATGCGGTTCGAGGCCGGGCGGGAGGACGGCCTCCACCGCCGCCGGCTCGGCCCAGTACTCGATGACGACGAAGTCCCCGACGTAGTGCCACGGCGGCGCCTGGACGAGCGAGGAGCGGCCTTCCGGAGAGCGTGGAAGGGAGTAGCCGCGCAGCATCAGTCGTGGAGGAACTGCTCGACGAGCGACTCGGCGAAGGACTTGTCGGCGATCGAGTAGGCGAGCGCGGTCATGCGCCAGGAGTCGGAGAGGTAGAAGCGCTCGTAGAGCTCCCCTCTCCCGCCGAGGTCCGAGCCCATGTAGTCCCAGGCGAGCCGGAAGAGGCGGATGCGGCGCTCCGCGTCGGCGCCGGCCGCCTGGAAGAACGTGTCGATCAGGGGGCGCAGCGGCCCGTCGAGGTCGGCCCGCGACGGCGTCGCCATGAAGCCGCCGCCGCCGATCAGCTGCAGGAGCTCGTTCGCGCGCGGGAGCCACTTGGGCATCTCGCCCCGGAGGGCGAGGAAGGGCCGGTCGTCGGGGTACCACACGCCGCCCTCGTCGAGCGCCGAGCCGGCCTCGGCCGACACGATCGCCGAGCGGGTCAGCTCGCACATGTTCCAGATCTGGCCGAGCTTCTCCTGGATGTGGTCGAAGCGGACGACGCCGATCGTGTTGGCGATCAGGTGGCCGAGCCCGAAGGCGAAGCAGAGCTTCACGTAGGCCCGCGTGAAGGCCTGGTGCATGATGTGGCCCCGCCAGCCGGTGTCCGTGATCACCTCGGAGTAGCCGACCGTGTCGCCGTCGAGGAAGACGCGCTCCTTCGGGACCTCGACGTCGTCGAAGATGACGACGCAGTCCATCTCGTCGAACCGCGACGAGAGCGGGTAGTCGAACGCCGGGCGCTGCTTCGAGTAGCTGTCGCGGCAGATGAGCTTGAGCCCCGGCGTGGCGATCGGGACGGCGAAGGCGAGCGCGTAGCGGCCGTCCTGGGGCCGGATGTCGGAGCCGGGGTAGATCAGCAGCTCGTCGGCGAACGGGGCGAGCGTGGCCAGCATCCGCGCGCCGCGGAGGACGATGGCGTCGTCGGTCTCGCCGACCTTGTGGAGCGCAACCTGACCGGCCGCCTGCTCGGCCTCCGGCTTCGTGCGGTCGACCTGCGGGTTCATGAGCGCGTGCGTCGTCGAGAGGTCGTCGTCGCGCATGCGCCGCTGGCAGGCGAGGAGGTTCGCCGCGCCCTGCACGTTCCCGCGGCGCTCCCAGACGTCGGCGCGCCCGGCGAAGCAGGCGAACGTGACGTTGAGGTAGTCGGGCGTCCTGCCCATCATCCCGGCCGAGAGCGAGGCGGTCAGCTCGATCGCGCGCCGGCGCTTCTCGAGGTCCTCGCGGGCGCGCGGGACGAGGTGCGTGACGTTCACCAGCCGGCCGTCGTCGGGCGACGGGGCGAGCATCTCGTCGGCGTGCTCGTGCTGGAGGTCGAAGACGCGCGCCATCGACTCGGCGGCGGCCCGGAGCTGGTCGTGCTCGAGCGGGTGGGTGATCCGCTCGCCGTTGAGCCAGATCTCGCGAGCGTCGCCGCGCAGGCCCTCCAGGAACTGCTCGCCGGTCCTCGCCGCGGTGTCGCGGGCTTGCGTCGTCGCCATCAGGCTCCCCTCTCTCTCAGCGGAATTCCCTGTGCCTCCAGCCCCAGCCGCTCGGACTCGATCGCCTCCGCGTCGAAGCGGAAGTACGACCGTGGGGGAAGGATGCCCCAGACGTTCGACGAGTGCGCGTCGTCCGGCCAGTCGCGCGGCTCGTGGTCGGGCTCGAGCTGCTCGACGTCGCAGAAGATCTCGACGAAGCAGTCCTCCTCGGGCACGCGCACGTAACCGCTGAGGTTGCGGCCGAGCCCGTGACGGAGCGGCCCCCAGGCGAGCCAGCGCCCGTGCTGGGCGAGGTGGTCGAAGGCCACCCGCAGCTCGCCCCAGTCGACCATCTCGAGCGCGACGTGGTGCAGGTGCGCGTGGCCCTTGTCGACGAACGCGAGCGCGTGGTGGTCGGCGTTGACGTGGAACCAGACGCCCGCGTCGCCGAGCCGGTCCGTGATCCGCATCCCGAGGACGTCCGTGTAGAACGCGGTCTGGCCCGCGAGGTCCCCCGTGAGGAAGTTCGTGTGGCCGAGCTTCCGCGGGCGGAATCCGGGCAGCTCGTCGGTCGAGCGCCCCACGTCGGGCCGCGGGTCGTCGGGCGCTCGGTACGGGACGAGCTGGACGCCGTTGCCGTCCGGATCGGCGAGGTGAAGGCCGTCGTCGCGGCGCTCGTGCGCGACGCCGCTGCGCTCGAGATGGGCGGCCGCCTCGTCGAGCGGGAGGTCTCGCGCGAGCTCGAACGCCTGGTGGTCGAAGCCCGGCTCCCTGCCCTCGATCAGCTCGAGCGAGTAGGGCTCGTAGCCGCAGCGGAGGAAGGCGCGGCCGTCCTCCCGGAGGCTCTCGGTGAAGCCGAACTGGACGCACCAGCGCGGCACCGCCTCGTCGAGGTCTGCGACCCGCAGGCCGACGTGGTCGATCCGGCGGAGGCCTAGTATCCGTACGCTCCCATCAGTGCGTGGGCTCCATCAGTGCGTGGGCTCCATCAGTGCGTGCGCTCCCATCCGTGCGCTCCACGCGGGCCGCGGATCGTGGATCACGCCGCACCGAGTTGCATACAATATCCCGTTCCCGTCTCGCACCGCAAGGAGGCCGCATGACTGAGCTGCTCGATCGGCGAGAACGAGGGTTGGCCCGGCTCGCGGAGCTCGGCGACGAGCCCGGCGGCGACGAGTTCCTCGCCCGCATGGGCGTCATGGGCGACTGGCTCGTCGACTTCGTCTTCGGCGAGGTCCACACGCGGCCCGGCCTCGACGTGCGCGAGCGCGAGCTGATCATCGTCGCCGTGCTGACGGCGCTGGGGAGCTCCGATCCTCAGGTGCGCGCGCACGTGCGTGCGCTTCGCGCCATCGACGTGCCGTTCGCGGAGATCGAGGAGGCGATCCTCCAGACGGCTCCGTACGCGGGCTTCCCGCGGGCGATCAACGCGCTCAAGGTGCTGCGCGAGGAGCAGGAGGCGGCGGCGTGAGGGCCGTCCGGTTCGTCGCGCCGGGCGGCGAGGAGCGGATCGGAGCGCTCGAGGACGAGCGCGTCCGCGACGCCGGCCCCGCCGGGCCGCAGGGGTTCGTGCCCACGCCCGAGGCCTGGCAGACGCTCGCGACGGCTGCCGGCCCGGACCACGACCTCGCCGACGTCAGGCTGCTCCACCCCGTCGTCCCCGAGAAGATCCTCGCGATCGGCGTCAACTACCGGTCGCACGCGGACGAGTCCGAGCTGGACGTCCCGCAGGTGCCGGTCGTCTTCGCGAAGTGGGCCTCCGCCCTCATCGGCCCCGACGAGGACATCGTCGTGCCCGTCGAGGAGACCCGTCCCGACTTCGAGGGCGAGGTCGGGGTCGTGCTCGGCGAGCGGGTCTACCGCGCCGACGAGGAGCGGGCGCTGCGCGCGATCGGCGGCCTCACGGCCGTCCACGACGTCTCGGGGCGCCGCGCGCAGCTCGAGACGCCGCTCCGCCAGTTCACGCTCGGCAAGAGCTTCGACACGTTCTCGCCGCTCGGGCCGGCCATCGCGTCACCCGACAGCGTCGACCTCGCGGACGTCCGCCTGACGACGACCGTCTCCGGCGAGCTCATGCAGGACGCCTCGACGAGCGACCTCGTCTTCGGGTTCGTCGACCTGATCGTCTACCTGTCGAAGGGACTGACGCTCGAGGCCGGCGACGTGATCGCGACCGGGACGCCCGGCGGCGTCGGCGACTCGCGCACGCCGCCCCGCTACCTCGTGGACGGGGACGTCGTCGAGGTGTGGGTCGACGGCGTGGGGACGCTGCGGAACCCCGTCAGGCTCGAGCGGCTCTAGCCCTTCGGCGCTTAGAGATCGAATCGGAATGACGCTTCGTCGACGCGGCGTCATGGGCGAGTGCGAGGCAAGGACGCAGGGAGCGCTCGTATTCGTGAATACGGGCGCGACCGAGGACGCAGCATCGCGCCGCCCAGGGCGTCGCGGCGGCACAAGCTTTCATTTTGGTTCGGTCTCTTAGCCCTCCGGCGGAGGCGGGTACGCGGCGATGTGGTCGCGCGTGAGGCGCTCGGCCCGAGCCGGCTGACCGGCGGCCACCGCGTCGGCGATCGCCTCGTGCTCGTCCGACCACTCGAGGATCTGGTCGGCGTCGCGGGCCTGGCGGGCGAAAATCGGAACGCCGATCCGCCTGAGCCAGAGGAGCTCGGCGAACTGCGCCAGGTGGGCGTTGCCGGCCGCGTGCACGAGGGCGAGGTGGAACTCGCGGTTGAGCGCGAAGCTCGTCGCCACGTCGCCGGCCACGGTGCGCTGTCGCCGCACGGTCTCGTGCATTCGCTCGATCGCCTCGGCGTCCCCCCGCTCCGCGGCCAGGCGCGCGGCGCCGGGCTCGAGCACGAGCCGCGCCTGCCACGCCTGCGTCATGTCGCTCAGGTCGCGATGGGCGACCGTCGCGCCCCGGTTGGGCATGAAGACGACGAGGCCCTCGCTGGCGAGCCGCACGAGCGCCTCGCGCAGCGGCGTGCGCGAGACGCCGAGCTCGTCCGCGAGCGCCTCCTGCCGCAGGCGGGTGCCCGGCGGCAGCTCGCCGGAGACGATCCGCTCGAGGAGTGCGGCGTGGACCTCGTCGACGACGCTGCGGATCTCGAGCTGTCGCCTCGTGCCCCTCACGACGAGCCGACCATCCTCTCGGCCTCGTCCTCCGGGACGGCGAGCGCGACGTGGAGCGTGTTCGCCGTGACCTCGGGCTGCTCGCCGACCGGCTCGAGATCGCGCTCGAGCTCGACGACGGTGTTCTCGAGCCGCCCGATCCCGTCCACCTCGACCGCGACGACGTCGCCGGGCTCGACGGGCCGGGAGCTCGCCGGGGTCCCCGTGAGGAGCACGTCGCCGGGCTCGAGCGTGATCAGGCGGGAGACGTCGGCGATCTGGTACGCGAACGAGAAGAGCAGGTCGCGGCCCGTATGGCCCTCCTGCGCGAGCTCGCCGTTCACGTAGGTGCGGATCGTCAGGTCGTCCGGATCGACGTCGCCGGCGTCGACGAGCGCCGGGCCGAGCGGACAGAAGCCGTCCTGCCCCTTGACGCGCAGCATCGAGCCCCGGTCGGCGTGCCGGA
Organism: Gaiellaceae bacterium; assembly: GCA_036556565.1. Taxonomy (GTDB): domain Bacteria; phylum Actinomycetota; class Thermoleophilia; order Gaiellales; family Gaiellaceae; genus JAIBJN01. The sequence goes on along the minus strand of DATBJE010000155.1, from coordinate 479 downwards.
AGTCGTGGACGCCCCAGTCGTTGGCGACGGTGTAGCCGGCGACGTGGTCGAGCGCGTCGTCGAGCGAGGCCCCGAGACACCGCTCGCCGATGACGACCGCGATCTCGCCCTCGTAGTTGAGATAGCGGCACCCGCGCGGCCGCGCGACGGGCGCGCGGTGCGCCGAGACCGAGCTCGGCGGCTTGAGGAAGTACGAGGGCACCTCCGGCAGTCGCGCCATCCGGTACTCGGCCGCGCGGCTTCGGTAGGTGAGGTGCGTGGCGACGATCTTCGACGGCTCGACCGGCGCGAGGTAGCGCGCCTCCGCGGCCGGGACGGTGCCGCCGTCATCGAGCTCGATCGCGTCGCCGGCGGGGATTCCCCAGCGGGGACGGCCCTCCACCTCGATCCTGACCCGCCTCATGAATCGAATGTATACATTCGCCACGTGGATGTCCTCGCGCTCGTGCACGGCGACGGCGGCGGCCCCTCGCTCTTCG
>DATBJE010000154.1:0-4135 GCA_036556565.1 Gaiellaceae bacterium | reverse complement strand
AGGCAGCGGAGCGCCGCCGCCGAGAGCACCGCCTGCCGCGCGCCGCCGATGCCGACGGCGATGTGGTCGTTCGTCCCGCGGATCGCAGCTGTGATCGAGGCGGTCACGTCGCCGTCCTGGATCAGCTTGATGCGGGCGCCGGCGGCGCGGATCTCCTCGACGAGGTCGTGGTGCCGCGGCCGGTCGAGCACGATGGCCGTGATGCTGTTCGTCGTGCGGCCGAAGGCCTCGGCGACCGCGCGGACGTTCTCCCCCACCGGCTGGCCGAGGTCGATCGTGCCGCGCGCGACAGGCCCGACGGCGATCTTGCGCATGTACATCTGCGGGAGCCCGGGGAACGTACCGGACTCGCCCACGGCGATCATCGACATCGCGCCGTAGTCGCCGCGCGCGACGACCGCGCGCCCCTCGAGCGGGTCGACGGCGAGGTCGACCTCCGCGCCGCCGCTCCCGACGACCGCGCCGATGGCGAGCGCGTCGGTCTCCTCGTCGCCGCCGACGACGATCCGCCCGCTGATGTCGAGCTCGTCCAGGCCCTCGCGCATCGCGGTCGCCGCCGAGTCCTCGGCGCCCCTCACGTCGCCGCGCCCGAGCCAGCGCGCCGAGGCGAGGGCGGCCCGCTCCGTGACGGCCGCGTACGCCTCGCAGTGGCAGCGGGCCTCCGGGACGCTCACGCCGGCGACTGCTCGCGCGCCCGCTCGACCTCCATGAGGACGAGGTGGATGATGTCGTTCACGGCAGCCTCGACGCGGTCGTTCTCGATCACGGGGACGCCGGCGCTCTCCGCGCGCGCGACGAGGTACTCCTGGATGCGGCGGATCTCCGGGAGCGCGCGCAGGTACTTATGCATCGGCCGAAGGCCCGCGGAGGTGCCGTCGCGGACCCAGAAGTGCCTGGCGTGCTCGTCTTCCTCCTCGATCGTGAGGACGCACTGGACGACGACGGCGCCCTTGTACGAGCGCGGCAGCGCGCCGGGGACGAGGTGGACGCCCTCGACCACGGTCGAGTACCCCTCCTCGAGCGCCCTGGCGATGACGGCCTTGACGCCGACGAGGACGTTGCGCGTCTGGTCCTTGAAGCCCTCGAGCGCCGGGTCGACCTCCTCGTCCTCGTTGACCCGGACGGTCGGCCCCGCCTCGAAGCTCGAGTAGTGGATCGAGGGCATGAACTTCCGCGAGAAGAACGCGCGCATGGTCTGCCGCACCGTGTCGGTCGACGTGACGCGCGTCACGCCGAGACGGTGCGCGACCTCGGTGGCGACCGTCGACTTCCCCGCCCCTGTCGCGCCGCCGACGAGGAGGATGAGCGGAAGGTCGAGCTCCCGCAGGGCCTGCAGCCGCCGGAGCAGCCGCACGCTCTCCTCGCCCTCGTGCTCCGCGAGGACGCCGGCCGCGACGTCGTAGAGCCGCTCCTCGCGGACGGCGGACTCCTCGTTGGTGCGGACCAGCTCGCCCTCGATCAGGCGCGCCAGCTCGTATGCACGCTCCGGGCGGACGCCCGTTCCCATGAGCGTCTTCGCCATGAGCCCCTTCGAGTACCGGAGCTGGCCGTCCTGCGCGACGAGCGCCTCGGGCGGGCGGCGGTCGTTCACGCCGCCACCTTCGCGGCGGTGACGTCGTCGGCGAGGGCGACCGTCAGCGCGTCGAGGTCGGCCTCCCCCGGCAGCGGCAGCACCTCGTTGTCGGCGAACACGAGCGGGATCCCCCGCTCGTCGGCGACCTCGGCGACGACGTCGACGGCGGCCGCCTTGATCTCGACGACGTAGGCCTCCGCGTCGCGCGCGGCCGCCGACGCGAGCTCCGCCCGGAGCTCGGCGCGGCGGGCGAGGCTCGTCGAGACCATGACGACCTCGGCGCCGTGCGCGCGCGAGACGTGGTCGCGGAGGCGATCCGCGATCTCCGCGGGCGCGGTCGAGAAGAAGGCGATCCTGCGTCCGGCGACGGCCTCGACGGGCCGCGGGCGCATGACGGTGGCCACGACGGGCAGGCCGGGATCGACCTCCGCGATCGCGGCGCGCACGGCGGCGATCCGCTCCGGGCTCGCGAGCGGCTCCTCGCACATCGTCAGCACGACGAGGTCGGAGAGGAGAAGCCGGTAGGCGCCGAGATAGCCCGCGACGATCTCCGGCTCCTGCGCGGCGCTCGCGACGAGGATCCTCCGCCCGGCCTCGACCGGCGGGACGGCGGCGCCGCTGCCCTCGAGGAGCACGAGGTCGGGCCCGCGCGCCGCCGCGATCCGCGCGGCCTCCGCGACGTTGTCGAAGAACGGCTGCCCCGCGAGCCCGCCGCCGCAGCGGCGCGCGCCGACGGTGACGACGCCCGCGAGCGCGGCGTCCTCGAGGTAGTCCGAGGCGGCGTGCGCGCCCCCGCGGGAGAGCGCCAGCAGGTCGGCGACGCTCGGCGGCGTGTCGACCACGACCGGCTCGGACGGCCCGCCGCGGCCCATGGCGACGACCACGACCTCGCGCGACCCGGCGAGCAGGCGCGCGACGTGCCCGGCGACCGCGGTCTTCCCCACGCGCTTCCCGGACCCGATCACGGCCAGCGCGGGCCGGTCGAGAGGGGAGAAGCGGACGGGCTCCAGGCGGAAATCGGCGCCGACGTACGGGAGCCCGGCGGCCAGGCTGCGGGCGGCGAGCCGGAAGCGCCTGCGCGAGTCGACGACGGGCTCGTCGGACAGGTCGACGACGATCTCGGCGCCCGCGGCGGCGAGCGCGTCCGCGAGCTCGTCCCAGACGGGGACGCCGTAATCGGCGCCGCCCTCGTCGAGCTTCTCGTCGCCCCCGAGCATGACCGCGCCGACCACCTCGTACGGGAGCGCGGCCAGCGCGTCGCGGACGACCTCGGGGTAGTGCTCCCCGTCGATGAGCGCGAGCGCCCTCACGGCCGCCCCGTGAGCTCGGTCTCGATGCGGGCGGTGTACTTCTCGAACTCGAGGGTGTCCGCCGAGAACTGGATGATCCGCTCCTGGCCGTGGTACGGGTACTTGCGCCAGACGTCGACGTGGCGATTCTCGATCTCGATCACGTTGTAACAGGGCCGGGTCTTCCCCCGGAGCCGCAGCGAGGAGACCGTCCCCGCGTTAACGACGAACAGGTTCTCGAGGCGCCACGCGTACGGCACGTGCTTGTGGCCCGAGAGGACGAGGTTGACGCCCGCGTGCTGGAGGATCTCGAGCGCGTCGCCCGCGTCGTGGACGATGTTCCGCTCGCGGCCCGTCCCCGGCACGGGCAGGAGATGGTGGTGGAGCACGAAGATGCGGAACTCCGCGGGCTCGGCGAACTGCTCCTCGATCCACGAGTACCGGCCGCGGCCGATGACGCCGTGGTCGAGATCGGGCTCCGACGAGTCGACGGCGACGACGGTGACGCCGTCGAGGTGGACGACGCGCCTCCGCTCGCCGAAGAGCTCCTCGAAGTGGATGTAGCCGACGTTGCGCGAGTCGTGGTTCCCGGGCACGACGACGACGTGCTCGCACTCGAGCCGGTCGAGATACTCCTTGGCCTCCGCGTACTCCTGCTGGAAGCCGAAGGTTGTGAGATCGCCCGAGCAGACGACGAGGTCGGGCTCGAGCTCGTTGATCTCCATGATCGCGCGGTCGGCCAGGTTCGGGACGAAGTAGGTCGAGCCGCAGTGCAAATCCGAGAAGTGCGCGATCCTGAACAGCCGGGGCCTCCCCCAGTCGGTAGAGAGATTGTAGGCCAGGGTCGTCCGGGGTGACTGCTACGTTTCCAGTGGGATGCGCCCAGAAAGCGGCGATTTCCAGGCAGATTCCGGGACCTCCTTTGCCAACGAGGCCGAGGTCGAGTGCGCCCGTCTCCTCGACTACTACGGCATCGCCTGGGAGTACGAGCCACGCTCGTTCCCGCTCGAGACGGACGAGGAGGGCCGGGTGATCGAGGCGTTCACGCCGGACTTCTACCTGCCCGAGCAGGACGTCTACCTCGAGGTGACGGTGATGAAGCAGTCGCTCGTCACCCGCAAGAACCGAAAGATCCGCAAGTTCCGCGAGCGGTATCCGGACATCACAGTCAAGCTCTTCACGCGGCGCGACTTCGAGCGCCTCGGTGAGAAATACGGCCTGAACCTCGTCACGTAGCGAACGACGGTCCCGGCGAGGTCTATCTCACCCGGGA
>DATBJE010000153.1:0-1991 GCA_036556565.1 Gaiellaceae bacterium | reverse complement strand
CTGAGCGCGCCCGTCTCCGGCGACTCCATCCCCCAGGCCCAGGACCACGTCGACTTCGTTCCTGCGCGCCTCGTCGCGGTACTCGGCAACAGCCTCGGCACGCTCGCGGTCGTGGCCGTCGCAGTCCTGACGATCCGGCGCCGCCCGGCGGGAAACGCGCTCATCCTCGCCGGCGTCGCGATGGCCGCCGCGGGCAGCGGCCTCGCCGGTCTGGGCGTCGCGGAGACCGCGGCCTTCATCGCGGCGGCGGCGGTCCTCCTCTATGCGGGGTTCGTTCAGCCCGGGCGCCCACGCCCGGCGCGCCCCCGCGCCGGCGGAGCACCGCTTTCCGCAGCTCCTCGGCACCGAGGACGAGCGGAGGCCAGATGAGAAGGAACGCCCAGCACCACGGCGAGAGCGGGGCCGTGTGGAACGCCTCCTGCAGCCCCGGCGTGGACGCGAGCACGCCGATCATGGCGACCTCGACCGCGATGCCGACGAGCAGGAGCCGGTTGGAGAAGGGCCCCACCGACGCGAGCGAGCGCCGGTTCGTGCGCCAGCCGAGTCCGGCGCCGACCTGGGCCATGACGATGCCGGCCATGGTCATCGTCGTCGCCCGCAGGTAGAGCTCCCCGGAGTCGGCGAGCGGCTCCCACGGCCGCCAGCCGGCGAGGCCGTACGCGAAGAAGAAGCTGGCCATGGCCGCCAAGCCCTCGAGCGGCCCGATCCAGGCGAACACGCGCCCGAGGACGGACGCATCGAGCAGGCGCTCGGTCCGGGGCCGTGGGGGGCGGTCCAGCGTCCCCGGCTCGGCCCGCTCCGTCCCGAGCGCGATCGCGGGCAGCATGTCCGTTCCGAGGTCGATGGCGAGCACCTGCATGACGACCAGGGGGAGCGGCACGGCGCCGCCGGTGATGCCCCATACGAGGAAGGGGACGAGCTCGCCGACGTTCGAGCAGAAGTGGTAGCCGGCGAAGCGGCGAATGTCGTCGTACACCGCGCGGCCCTCCTCCACCGCCGCCACGACCGACGCGAAGTTGTCGTCGAGGAGGATCATGTCGGCCGCCTCCCGGGCGACCTCCGTGCCCGTCCGGCCCATCGCGAGGCCGATGTCCGCCTCCTTCAGCGCGGGTGCGTCGTTCACGCCGTCGCCGGTCATGGCGACGATCTCGCCGTCGCCGCGCAGCACCCGCGCCAGGCGAAGCTTCTGCTCCGGGTCGATCCGGGCGAAGACGACGTCGCGCTCGCGCAGGCGGCGCCGGAGCTCGTCGTCCTCGAGGCCCGCCAGCTCCGGGCCGACGATGACGTGCACGTCCCCCGTCACGAGCCCGGTCCGGCGCGCGATCGCCTCCGCCGTGCGCGCGGCGTCTCCCGTGACCATGAGCACGCGGATGCCGGCCGCACGGCAGCGGCGCACCGCCTCGGGCACCTCGGTCCGCGGCGGGTCGAGCATGCCTACAAGGCCTAGGAGCTCGAGGTCGTGCTCGACCTCGTCCGACCGGTTATCGACGTCGGCAGGGAGAACCCGCCGGGCGAGCGCGAGCACCCGCAGCGCGTCGTGCTCCATCGCCGCCGCCGCCGCCCCGGCTTCGGCCTGCTCCTCGGGCGTGAGCGTCGTGCGTGGGAGAACGACCTCCGCGGCGCCCTTCACGTAGGCGATCCGGTCGCTCCCGGCGAGGTGGACGGTGCTCATGCGCTTGCGCTCGGAGCTGAAGGGCAGCTCGGCGAGACGCGGGAGCCGCGCCGCCTCCTGTGCGTGGCGGAGGCCACCCTTCTCGGCGACGACCAGGAGCGCGCCCTCGGTCGGATCGCCGACGATGCTCCAGGCGCCCTCCGCCTGGGCCAGCCGTGCGTCGTTGCAGAGAAGCCCTGCGCGCAGGAGCTCGCCGAGCGGCGCGGGATCGACGACCCGCCCGTCGACCCGGAACCGTCCGAACGGCTCGTAGCCGACACCTTCCACCTCCACCTCGTGGGCCGGCGTCCAGAGCCGCACGACGGTCATCTCGTCCTCG
>DATBJE010000152.1:0-6668 GCA_036556565.1 Gaiellaceae bacterium | reverse complement strand
AAGTCTCGACCCCGCGTTTCCGGGCACGCCGCGCGGCGGCTCGGCCCACGGGAATCGGGCAGGATAACCGCGGGCAGAGCCGCTGCGCGGCTTCGGCGACCTCTAGGAGCGCCGCCAGTCGAGGCGCCGAATCTCGTCGATCCGAGAGTCGGTGCCGATGAGGGCCGCGAGAGGCCCGACAAGCAGGATGAAGGCGATTACGACGTACCCCATGGCCATATGGTCGGCTGCCTTCTCGATAAGCACAAATCAAGTTATGATTCATGTCGATCATGAGAGCTGATGGTTGGCTGGGCGTCGAACTGCGGCATCTCGCTGCCCTCCAGGCGGTCGCCGAGGAGGAGTCGTTCGGGCGCGCCGCCGAGCGGCTCGGGTACACGCAGTCCGCCGTGAGCCAGCAGATCCAGGCGCTCGAGCGCATCGTCGGCCAGCGGCTCGTGGAACGCCCCGGGGGCCCGCGCCGCGTCTCCCTGACGGAGGCGGGCGAGCTGCTCCTGCGGCACGCCGCGGGGATCGTGGCGCGGCTGCAGGCTGCCCAGGCAGATCTCGCCGCCTTCGCGGAGGGCTCCGCCGGCACCTTGCGAATCGGGACGTTCCAGAGCGTCGGCGCCCGCGTCCTCCCGCTGCTCCTGCGCGAGTTCACGAACGCGTGGCCGGACGTCTCCGTCCAGCTCACGGAGGGAACCGACGACGGCTTCCTCCTCGAGCTCGTGGAGCGCGGCGAGCTCGACCTCGCCTTCGTGATGCTCCCTGTCGAAGAGGGGCCGTTCGAGACGCGCGAGGCGATGGTCGACCCGCACGTCCTCGTCGTCCAGAGCGACTCGCCTCTCGCGCTCCGGAACCGGCGGCCGTCACTGCGGGAGGTCGCGGACTTGCCGCTGATCGGCTTCCGCCAGTGCCGCAGCATCCACGCGGTGGAGACGCGCTTCCGGGACGCCGGGCTCGAGCCGCGGATCGTCTTCCGCTCGGACGACAACGGCACCATCCAGGGGCTCGTCGCCGCCGGGGTCGGCGCGGCGCTCGTCCCGCTCCTCTCGGTCGACGTCGGCCACGAGGGCACGGCGGTCTTCGGCCTCGCCGACGTCCCCCCGCGTCTGATCGGAGTCGCCTGGCATCGCGACCGTTACCGCTCGCCCGCGGCGCGCGCTTTCGCCGACCTCGCGATCGACGTCTGCGCCCGCGTCCAGGCCGAGCAGGTCGGCGCGGAGACGGTCGCGGCCTAGAGCGAGAGCTTCCCAGGCCGCGGGGTACGGTGCCTCACCTCTCGCCCTCCCCCTCGCGCAGCACGGCCCGGCAGAATTCCGCGCGGCCCAGCATCCCGAGGAACCGTCCGGCCCTAACGACAGGCAGGGCGCCGAAGCGGCAGTGAAGGAACCTCTCGGCCGCGTGAATGGAGCTCGAGCCCTCGTCGAGGGTGATCGGCTCGTGCATGTGCCTCTCGACCGGCTGACCGGTGACTGCTCGCGCGCCCTCGCCCAGCATCCCCTCGTCGTCGCGCGCGAACGCCGTGTGGCGGAGCTCACCCAGGTAGCGGGGGAAGACCCCGGCGAGGAGGTCGTCGTCGGCGAAGAGGCCGACGACGCGGCCCTCCTCGTCGACGACGGCGATCGTGGTCACCGGGTGCGAGACGAGGGTCTCGGCGGCCTCCAGGAAGGTGGCCGTCCGGGGCACGGAGGCGGGGAAGAGCTCGATGTCCGAGAGGGCAGGCATGGCCTCAGAGCTGCAAGGCGAGGAGATAGACTGTGGCGACGAGGAGCGAGAGGAGCGTCACCGGCAGGCCGACGGCGAGGAAGCGCGCGAAGGAGACCGGCCGCCCGGCGCGGTCCAGGACTCCCGCTGCGGCGACGTTCGCGGCTGCCGCGATGAGGGTCGCGTTCCCACCGAAGCAGGCGCCCAGCGCGAGCGCCCACCACAGCCCGTCCTGGAAGGACTCGTCGCCGGCCTGGAGCTCCTGCACGACCGGGATCATCGCCGCAGTGAAGGGGATGTTGTCGACGAGCGCCGACCCGGCCGCCGCGCCCCAGAGAACGGCCATCCCCTGCCCGGCCGTCGAACCGGTCGCCGCGGCGAGCCGGTCGGCGACCTCGGCGATCACGCCCTGCTCCTCGAGGGCACCGACCATGACGAAGAGTCCCAGGAAGAAGAAGATGGTCGACCACTCGACCCGCTCGAGAGCATCCTCGACATCGTCCGAGGAGACGAGCAAAAGGATTGTCGCGCCCCCGAGCGCGACCACGGCCGGCTCGACGTGGAGCGGCGCGTGGAGGAAGAAGGCGATGATCGTGCCCACGAGGACGGCGATGGAGCGCTTCACGTACCGGCTTTCGCGTACGTCCCGAGCGGGATCGAGGCGCTCGAGCTCGGCCACTCGATCCGGCGAGACGACGAGCTGCTTCCGAAACGCGAAGTAGAGGACCGCCGTCACGATCGCCAGCGTCACGATCGCCACGGGCGCCAGGTTGACGATGAAGTCATTGAAGGTGAGCTCGGGGACGGCGGTTCCGATCATGATGTTCGGCGGGTCGCCGATGAGAGTCGCCGTCCCGCCGATGTTCGAAGCGATCACCTCGACCAGGACGAGCGGAATCGGCGAGATCCGGAGCACGTCCGCGAGTAGCAGGGTGATGGGGACGACGAGCAGGATCGACGTCAGGTTGTCGAGGAACGCGGAGGTGAGCCCGGTGACGGCGGCGAGCAGGAAGACGAGCCGGAACGGCTCGCCGTTCGAGAGCTGGGCGGTTCTGAGCGCAAGCCACGTGAAGATCCCGGTGCGCTCGGTCAGCCCGACGAGGATCATCATCCCCGTGAGGAGGCCGAGAGTGCTCCAGTCGACGGCCTCGATGGCCCCGTCGAGGTCGATGACGCCGAAGACGACGACGAGACCGGCGCCGGCGAGGGCGGCCTTCGTCCGGTGCACCCATTCGAAGGCGATGACCGCGAGCGCGGCCACGAAGATGACGACGGCGACGACGTCCAGGATTCGGCCCCCGAGCATCAGTATCGGACCCAGCCGGCGCGTGCCCGAGGTAGACTCCCCCGGCGATCGAGGGTCGCAGAGTCGGCGGTCAGCCGGCGGCTGTGTGACCTTCGATGCAGACCGCGCTCCAGATCTTCCTGCTCGTCGGCGGGCTGGCGGTGGCGTTGGTGGCGAGCGACGTCGCCGTCCGCTACACGCGGGCGCTGGCTGCCGCCCTCGGCGCCCCTCCCTTCATCGTCGGGGTCGTGCTCGTCTCGATCGGCACCGACCTCCCCGAGATCGCCAACTCGGTCGCCGCCCATCTTCAGGGTGAAGGCGATGTCAACGTGGGCGACTCCATCGGGTCGACGCTGACGCAGTACACCCTTGTCCTCGGGCTCTTCCCGCTCGTCGTCGGGGTGATGATCATCGACCGGCTCGAGGTCGGCCTCGTCACGATCTTGACGATGGCCGGCCTCGCCATGACGACGGTTTTCGTCGCGGACGGCTGGCTGGGACGCTGGGAGGGCGCCGCGCTCGTGCTCGCCTGGGCCGCCTTCACCTGGATCGTCGTCCGGGCCCTGCCGCGAACGGTCGCCCACGACGCGCCGGCCGTGCGGCAGCAGGGCCGGCTCGCACAGGCGACTGTCGTCCTTGTCTCCCTTGGCTTCGTCGGGTTTGGCGCCACCGTCGGCGTCCGGGCGCTCGTGCGCCTCGCCGAGCTCGTCGGCGTGCCGGAGTTCCTGATCGCCTTCTTCGGCGCCTCCCTGGGGACGTCGGCGCCCGAGATCGTCGTGGACATCACGGCGCTCCTGCGCGGTGCCCCGGGAATCGCCCTCGGAGACGCGCTCGGGAGCTCGCTCATCGACTCGACGCTCTCCATCGGCGTGGGCCCGCTCGTCGCCCCGGCTCCAGTCACGCCGCGGCTCGCGGTCACGGCGGCCCTCTACACGCTCTTCGCGGTCGGCCTCGCTGGCGGCGTCCTCGCCGGCCGGGCACGCCACGACCGCTGGAGCATGGTCCTGCTAGGCGGTCTCTACCTGCTCGCCTACGCCGTCCTCCTCTCCGCCGACTGAGCCGCCGAGTCGCCGCTCGATCCAGCGTGCGCCCAGGGTGTCGGTCAGACCGTGCGCCAGGATCGAGGAGAGGATGACGAACGAGGCGATATCGAAGACGTGAGTGCGGTCGCGCGCCGTCGAGTTGAGGACGAGCAGCGCGAAGAGCATCGACGCCACCCCCTTGGGCCCGAACCAGGCGATGAAGAGCTTGTACGGCGTGGGCATCGTCACTCCCAGGAACGAGACGAGGACGGCCGCCGGCCGCGCGACGAGGAGGGCGAACGCGATGAAGACGACGAGCGGCCAGACCTCCCAGTTCCAACCTGTGGCGACGATGAGCGCCCCGAAGACGAAGAAGGTGGCGATCTGGAAGACGGCGCTGACGCTCTCGTTGAACTCGAGGAAGGCGTCGGGGATCTCGTGCCGGCTCGCGGCGAGGGCGATGCCGGCGACGAACGCAGCGATGAGCCCGTTGCCGTACGTGACGTCAGCGAGGCCGAAGGCGGCCAGGCCCAGTCCGAGCGCGTAGGCGCCCTCGTACTTCGCCTCCATGTGACCTCCTGGCAAATGCGGGAGGAGGCGGCCGGCGACGACGGCGAGCCCGATCCCGATCAGCGCGCCGACGGTGGCCTCGCCGGCGAGGTTGAGGGCCTCGCCCGCCGCGTCGTCCTGGGTCGTTGCGAGGACGAGGAAGAAGAGCACGAAAGGGAGAGCGAGCCCGTCGTTCAGGCCCGACTCGAGGTTGAGCGTATGCCGGATCACCCGGGGCACCCGCTGTGCCGCGACGACCGCGGACGTGACGACGGGGTCGGTCGGCGACAGTACCGCTCCGAGCAGAAACGCCTCGGGCCAAGTGAGGTCGGGAAAGAGCACCTTGGCGGCAAGTGCCAGCAGGACGAGGGTCAGTGGCATCGCGATCACGAGCGCCCGCGCCGGCGGTCCCCAGTGCTTGCGCAGAAGCTCGGACTCGACGAAGAGCCCGTCGGAGAAGAGCGTCAGGATGAGTGCGAGCTCCACGAGGATGAGGACGAACTCCGACCCGGGGTCGGCGTCGGCGAGGCCGATGAGCGCCAGCCCGACTCCGGAGACGACCGAGAGCACGGAGATCGAGAGCACCGTCCCGCGGAGCCAGCCGGAGAGGGCGGCGGCGATCGACAGCAGGAGCCCGAGCACGAGAAGCGCCTCGGCGAAGCTGATCTCCATGCGAGGACCCTAGAGCGGTCGACGGTCGAGGCAATGCCCCGGGGGCGCTTGAGTTAGGGTTCTGCGCGGGCCGCCAGAGCCCACAGACTCTCCGTGCGGAAGCGCTCGATCATCCAGATGATGCTCGTCGGAGTGGCCGCCGGCGCTGCCCTGGCGGTCGTGGCGATCTTCATCCCCTGGCTGCCCGAAGAAGCCTCCGACGAGGCGGGCATCATCGACTCGGTCTACTGGACGGTGACGATCATCTGCGTCGTCATCTTCGCGGTCGTGGCCGGTGTGTCCGTGTACGCGATCTGGAAGTTCAGGGCGCCGCCCGGCGACACGGACGACGGCAGCCCCATCCACGGGCACACGGGCCTCGAGGTCGTCTGGACGCTCATCCCGACGGCCCTCGTCACGGCGATCGCGATCTACTCGAGCGTCGCGCTGGCCCAGATCACGGACCTGCCCGCTGACCACCGGACGATCGAGGTGCAGGGCGAGCAGTTCGCCTGGACCTTCACGTATCCCGACATCAAGCTCCAGAACGGGCAGCCGCTGACGACCGGCGACCTCGTCGTCCCCATCGGCAGGGCGATCGGGTTCGACATCACCGCGAAGGACGTCATCCACTCGTTCTGGGTGCCGGAGTGGCGCATGAAGCAGGACGCCGTTCCCGGCATCGTCACGCGCATCACCGTGACGCCGACGAAGACGGGGACGTTCCCGGTGATCTGCACCGAGCTCTGCGGGCTCGGACACGCCCTCATGCGCTCGCAGGCGCGCGTGGTCTCGGCGTCGGAGTTCGAGGCGTGGGTGAAGGAGCAGCGACGCCTCGCCGCCGCGGGCGGTGCGGTGCAGGGCAAGGAGCTTTTCACCCAGCAGTGCGGCAGCTGCCACGTCCTCGCCGACGCCGGCACCCAGGGGCAGGTCGGGCCGAACCTCGACGACGTGCTGCCGGGGATGACGGCCGAGGAGATCCACACCTCGATCGTCGATCCCAACGCTAGTATCGCGAAGGGGTTCCAGCCCGACGTGATGCCGAAGAACTTCGGGGAGACGTTCACCCAGCCCCAGCTCGACGGCCTCGTCAAGTACCTGCAGGAAGCGACCGGAGGAAGCTAGTGGCCGTCGAGACGCACGAGGCCGAGCACGCTGTCGCGCACGCGCCGCCGCCGCGGACGGGGCTCCGCCGGCTGACCGGCCCCGGCTGGCTGCGGGCCCTCTGGATCACGCCGCTCGCGTGGTGCTTCGCCACGCTCCTCGTCATCGGCTGGCGCGCGGGGATGGGGTTCGAGCCGCTCTGGAGCCTCCAGGTCCTCATCGTCGCCTGGACGGTGATCGTGCCGCTCGCGTTCCTCGGGGGCCTCGGCGGCTTCGACTACTGGGTCTACTGGATCTCCGGGCGGCCGACGCGGCCGGAGGACCACTCGGGCCACGGCGCCCGCTCGTGGAAGGACTACTTCCGCGTC
>DATBJE010000151.1:0-3891 GCA_036556565.1 Gaiellaceae bacterium | reverse complement strand
AAGTCTCGACCCCGCGTTTCCGGGCACGCCGCGCGGCGGCTCGGCCCACGGGAATCGGGCAGGATAACCGCGGGCAGAGCCGCTGCGCGGCTTCGGCGACCTCTAGGAGCGCCGCCAGTCGAGGCGCCGAATCTCGTCGATGCGAGAGTCGGCACCGAGAAGGACCGCGAGGGGCCCGACGAGGAGGATGAAGGCGATCACGACATACCCCATGCCCAGATGGTCCACCCGCTTCTCCATAAGCACAAGTCAGGTTATGATTGATTTTGATCATGAGAGCTGATGGTTGGCTGGGCGTCGAGCTACGGCATCTCGCGGCCCTCCAGGCGGTTGCCGAGGAGGAGTCGTTCGGGCGCGCGGCCGAGAGGCTCGGGTACACCCAGTCCGCCGTCAGCCAGCAGATCCAGGCGCTCGAGCGCATCGTCGGCCACCGGCTCGTGGAACGGCCCGGTGGTCCGCGCCGCGTCTCCCTGACGGAGGCGGGGGAGTTGCTCCTCCGGCACGCGGCGGGCATCGTTGCCCGGCTGCAGGCCGCCCACGCGGACCTCGCCGCCTTCGCCGAGGGCTCCGCCGGCACCCTGCGGATCGGGGCCTTCCAGAGCGTCGGCGCCCGCGTCCTCCCCGTCCTCCTGCGCGAGTTCACGGACGCGTGGCCGAGCGTCTCCGTCCAGCTCACCGAGGGAACCGACGACGGCTACCTGCTCCAGCTCGTCGAGCGCGGCGAGCTCGACCTCGCCTTCGTCATGCTCCCCGTCGAGGAGGGGCCGTTCGAGACGCGCGAGGCGATGGTCGACCCGCACGTCCTCGTCGTTCAAACCGACTCGCCCCTCGCGCTCCGCAAGCGCCGGCCGTCGTTGCGGGAGGTCGCGGAGCTGCCGCTGATCGGCTTCCGCCAGTGCCGCAGCATCCACGCGGTGGAGACTCGCTTCCGCGACGCCGGCCTCGAGCCGCGGATCGTCTTCCGCTCGGACGACAACGGGACCATTCAGGGGCTCGTCGCCGCCGGCGTCGGCGCGGCGCTCGTCCCGCTCCTCTCGGTGGACGTCGGGCACGAGGGCACGGCGGTCTTCGGCCTCGCCGACGTCCCTCCGCGCCTCATCGGCGTCGCCTGGCACCGCGACCGCTACAGGTCGCCCGCGGCGCGCGCCTTCGCCGACCTCGCGATCGACGTCTGCGCCCGCGTCCAGGCCGAGCAGGTCGGCGCGGAGACGGTCGCAGCCTAGCCGGCTTCCGGGGCGGCGGGGCCCAGGCTGCGCTCGATCCAGCGCGCCCCGACCGTGTCCGTGAGGCCGTGGGCCAGGATCGAGGCGAGGATGACGAACGAGGCGACGTCGAACACGAGCGTTCGCTCCCCGACCGTCGAGTTGAGGACGAGCAGGGCGAAGAGCATCGACGCCACGCCCTTCGGCCCGAACCAGGCGATGAAGAGCTTGTAGGGCCTCGGGAACGGGACGCCGACGAAGCTCAGGAGCACCGCCGCCGGACGGGCGACGAGCAGGGCGAACGCGATGAACGCGAGCAACGGCCAGGCCGAATGGTCCCATCCGGTCGCGACGACGAGCGCGCCGAAGACGAAGAACGTGGCGATCTGGAAGATCGCGCTGACGCTCTCGTTGAACTCGAGGAAGGTGGCCGGGATGTCCCGCCGGGTGGCAGCGAGCGCGATGCCGGCGACGAAGGCCGCGATCAGCCCGTTCCCGTGCGCGACGTCCGCGAGGCCGAACGCCGCGAAGCCCACGCCGAGCGCGTAGGCGCCCTCGTACTTGGGCGTGACGCCGCCGCCGGGGAGGTGGGGAAGCAGGCGGCCGGCGACCACCGCCAGGGCGATGCCGAGGGCGGCGCCGACGAGCGCCTCGCCGGCGAGCTCTCCGCTGTCGCGGGCAGGGCTGCCGCCGGGTGCCGCGAGGACGAGGAAGAAGAGCACGAACGGGAGGGCCAGGCCGTCGTTGAGCCCGGACTCGACGTTCAGCGTGTGCCGGACGACGCGGGGCACGCGCTCGGAGGTCACGACAGCCGACGTGACCACGGGGTCGGTCGGAGACAGCACGGCTCCGAGGAGGAACGCCTCCGCCCACGAGAGCTCGGGGAAGAGGAGCTTCGCCGCGAGCGCGAGAAGCGCCAGGGTCATCGGCAGCGCGATCACGAGGGCGCGCGTCGCCGGCCCCCAGTGCCGGCGGAGGAGCTCCGACTCGACGAACAGCCCGTCGGAGAAGAGCGTGAGGATGAGGGCGAGCTCGATGAGGAAGAGCAGGACCGTCGACTCGGGGCTCACGGCGACGACGTCGGCGAGCGCCAGGACGACGCCTGCGCCGACCGAGAAAACGGAGATCGAGAGCACGGTGCCGTGGAACCAGCCCGAGAGCGCGGCCGCGGCGATCAGGAGGAGGCCGAGGACGAGGAGGGCCTCGGCGAAGCCGATCTCCATGGGGGGACCCTAGAGCGGGCGACGGTCGGGACCATGCTCGGGAGGCGCTTGAGTTAGGGTTCTGCGCGGGCCGCCAGCGCCCACAGACTCTCCGTGCGGAAGCGCTCGATCATCCAGATGATGCTCGTCGGAGTGGCCGTCGGCGCTGCCCTGGCGGTCGTCGCGGTGTTCATCCCCTGGCTGCCCGAGGACGCCTCGGACGAGGCGGGCATCGTCGACTCGGTCTACTGGCTGGTGACGATCATCTGCGTCGTCATCTTCGCGGTCGTGGCCGGCGTGTCCGTGTACGCGATCTGGAAGTTCCGGGCGCCTCCGGGCGACACCGACGACGGCAGCCCGATCCACGGGCACACGGGCCTCGAGATCGTCTGGACGCTCGTCCCGACCGCCCTCGTCACCGCGATCGCGATCTACTCGAGCGTCGCGCTGGCGCAGATCACCGACCTCCCCGCCGACCACCGGACGGTCGAGGTGCAGGGCGAGCAGTTCGCCTGGACCTTCACGTACCCGGACGTCAAGCTCCGGAACGGCCAGCCGCTGACGACGGGCGAGCTCGTCGTCCCGGTCGGCCAGGCGATCGGGTTCGACATCACCGCCAAGGACGTGATCCACTCGTTCTGGGTTCCGGAGTGGCGCATGAAGCAGGACGCGGTCCCGGGCATCGTGACGCGGATCACGGTGACGCCCACGAGGACAGGGACGTTCCCGGTGATCTGCACCGAGCTCTGCGGCCTCGGCCACGCGCTCATGCGCTCGCAGGCGCGCGTCGTCTCGGCGTCGGAGTTCGAGGCGTGGGTGAAGGAGCAGCGACGCCTCGCGGCCCAGGGAGGCGCGGTTCAGGGCAAGGAGCTGTTCACGCAGCAGTGCGGCAGCTGCCACGTCCTCGCCGACGCCGGCACCCAGGGGCAGGTCGGGCCGAACCTCGACGACGTGCTCCCGGGGATGAGCGCGGAGCAGATCCACACGTCGATCGTCGATCCCAACGCTAGTATCGCGAAGGGGTTCCAGCCCGACGTGATGCCGAAGAACTTCGGGGACATGCTCACCGATCCCCAGCTCGACGGGCTCGTCAAGTATCTGCAACAGGCGACCGGAGGGGGAGGGTAGGCACGCTGATGGCGGTCGAGACGCACGAGGCCGAGCACGCCGTCGCGCACGCGCCGCCCCCGCCGCGGACCGGGCTCCGCCGGCTGACCGGCCCCGGCTGGCTCCGCGCTCTCTGGATGATGCCGCTCGCCTGGGGCCTCGCCACGCTTCTCGTCATCGGGTGGCGGGCCGGGATGGGGCTCGAGCCGCTCTGGAGCCTCCAGGTCCTCATCGTCGCGTGGACGGTGATCGTGCCGCTCGCGTTCCTCGGGGGCCTCGGCGGCTTCGACTACTGGGTCTACTGGATCTCCGGGCGGCCGACGCGGCCGGAGGACCACTCGGGCCACGGCGCCCGCTCGTGGAAGGACTACTTCCGCGTC
>DATBJE010000150.1:0-3221 GCA_036556565.1 Gaiellaceae bacterium | reverse complement strand
AGGCGCTCCGTGATCGTGCGGATCCGGTACTCCTGGAAGTGCGCGGGCTCGACCTTGAGCGCCTTGGCGAGCGTCTCGACGATGTCGTTGGACGGCACGGGCCGGTTCCCGTGGACGATGTGGTTGAGGTAGCCCGCCGAGAGCCCCGTCCTCGCTGCGAGCCCCCGGTAGGTCACCCCCCGCTCGGCCATGAGGGCCTGGATCGTCTCGCCGAAGGGCTCCGTCGAGAACCGCCGCTTCCTCGCCATCAGAGCAACTCTCTCACGCGCGCTGCGACATCGTCGACGGGCACGCGCTCCTCGGTGCGGCCCGCCCGGACGAGGACGTCGGCGCGGCCGTCGTCGAGGGTCTTCTTCCCCACGGTGACCCTGACGGGGACCCCGATCAGGTCAGCGTCCGCGAACTTCTCGCCGGGCCGCAGATCGCGGTCGTCGAGGAGGACATCGAGGCCGCCCGCCTCGAGCTCGGCGCAGATCCTGTCGGCGATGTCCGCGACCTCGGGGTTGCCGGCGGCGATGGCGACCAAGTGCACGTCGTGCGGCGCCACGGAGGGCGGCCACGTGATCCCGTGCTCGTCGTAGTGCTGCTCGACGATCGCAGCCATGACGCGACCCGGCCCGATGCCGTAGCTGCCGCCGAGCAGCGGCTTCTCCTGGCCGTCCTCGTCGAGGAAGGTCGCGCCGAGCGGCGCCGAATAGAAGCTGCCGAAGTTGAAGATGTGACCGACCTCGATCGCGGTCCGGAAGATGAGCGCGCCGCCGCACACCGAACAGCGGTCACCCTCACGGGGCTCGCGCAGGTCGGCGAAGCGCGGCTCGTAGTCGCGGCCCGCCTCGACCCCGCGCAGGTGCCAACCGTCGCGGTTTGCGCCCGCGACGAACTGCCCTCCACGCAGCGTCTGGTCGGCGATCACCTCGCCCGAGAAGCCGACGGGCCCGAGCGAGCCACCGCCCGCCCCGAACGCGTCCCGTATCTCGTCGTCCGTCGCCGGCCGGGATGCGCCGGGCAGCGCGTCATAGAGCTTGGTCTCGCTGAGCCGGTCGTCGCCGCGGACGAGCGCGAGCACGAGCGTGTCGTCCGGCTTCACGACCGGCATCGCCTTCGAGGTCGCGGATCGGTCGATCCCGAGAAGGTCGGCCAGTCCTTCGATCGTCGTCACCCCCGGCGTCTCGATCTCCTCGGGCGCGTCGAGCGGTTCGGGCAGCACGGCGGGGCTCGGAACCGCCTCCGCCACCTCGAGGTCACCCGCGTAATCACCGTTCTCGCACCGGACCAGCGTGTTCTCGCCCGAGCCGGACGGCGCCAGGAAGTCGATGCTGAACTTGCCCCCCATCATCCCGCTCTCGGCCTGGACGTCGTACGTCTCGAGCCCGCAGCGGTCAAAGATCTGCTTGTACGCCTCACGGTTCGCCTCGAAGCTGGAGCGCACTCCCTCCTCGTCACGGTCGAACGAGTAGGCGTCCTTCATGATGAACTCGCGCACGCGCAGGAGGCCGCCGCGCGGCCGCGGCTCGTCGCGATCCTTCGTCTGAAAGTGGTACCAGAGCTGCGGAAGCTCCCGGTAGCTCCGGATCTCGCGTGCGTGAAACGTGACCGTCTCCTCGTGCGTGAGCGGCAGGATGAACTCGCGACCCGTCCGGTCCTCGAGGTGGAAGATCTCCGGAATCGCGATGCGGCCGGTCGCCTCCCAGAGCTCGGGTGGGGTGAGGACGGGCATCAGCATCTCCTGGCCGCCGATCGCGTCCATCTCCTCACGGATGATCTGCTCGATCTTCCGGTGGACGCGCCAGCCGAGCGGCAGGAACGTCCAGAGGCCGGCGCTCAGCTGCCGGATGAACCCGCCGCGCACGAGCAGGCGGTGGCTGACCGCCTCGGCATCGCCGGGATCCTCCCGCAGGGTCGGGATGAAGAGCTGGGACGCTCTCACGGCGCTATGACGGGCGCTGGGCCGCCTCGGCCATCATGAGGGCGGCGGGCTTGGCCAGCTTGAGGCGCTTGGGTCGCTCCATCCCGCCGTCGATCCAGAGGTCGATCTCGCGGAAGAGCTCGTCGACGAGCTCGTCGGACTCGACCTTTTTGAGCACGCGGCCGTGGGCGTAGATGAAGCCGGTCTCCCGGCCGCCGGCGATGCCGAAGTCCGCGTCGCCGGCCTCGCCGGGCCCGTTCACGGCGCATCCCATGACCGCCACTTCGAACGCCTGCGGGTAGCCCTGGAGCCGCTCCTCCACCGCCTCGGCGAGATTCCACACGCCGACGTTGTCGCGCCCGCACGAGGGGCACGCGATCATGATCGGCCCGCGCTCGCGGAGGCCGAGCGCCTTGAGGATCTCCCAGGCGACCTTGACCTCCTCCACCGGGTCGGCGGTGAGCGAGATGCGGATCGTGTCGCCGATCCCGTCCATGAGCAGGCTGCCGACCCCGATGGCGCTCTTGATCGACCCCGTCGACGGAGGGCCGGCCTCGGTGACGCCGAGGTGGAGCGGGTAGGGAACCCGGTCGGCCAGCATCCGGTAGGCGCGGATCATCGTCGGCACCGAGCTCGACTTGACGGAGATCTTGAAGTCGTGGAAGTCCATGCTCTCGAGGAGGCGCACCTGCTCGAGGGCCTCCTCGACGAGCGCCGCCGCCGTGTCCTCCTGCGCGAGCTCGACGAGGTGCTTCGGCAACGAGCCCGAGTTCGCGCCGATCCGCATGGGGATGCCGCGCTTCTTCGCGGCCTCGACGACCGTCGCGACCTTGTCCGGGCCGCCGATGTTCCCGGGGTTGATCCGGACGGCGGCGACTCCCGCGTCGACGGCCTTCAGCGCGAGCGAGGCGTTGAAGTGGATGTCGGCGATGACGGGGACCGGCGAGAGGTAGACGAGCTTGGCCAGCGCGTCGGCGTCCTCGTTCTTGGGGACGGCGACGCGCACGATCTCGCAGCCCGCCGACACGAGCTCGCCGATCTGGGCCATCGTCGCGTCGACGTCGTGCGTCTTCGTCAAGGTCATCGACTGGACGACGACGGGCGCACCGCCTCCGATCGGGACGTTCCCGACCATGATCTGCCGCTCGCTCGCCATCGCCGAAAAGTCTAACCGGACGCCGTTGCCTGCCTAGCCACCACGCAGACGCTGGATGTCGTTCGAGAGCCCGATGACGAAGAGAAGCAGGACGAGCGCGATCCCGATCGCCGAGAAGCGCTCGTAGGCCACGCGGGGGATCGCACGGCCGCGGATCCG
>DATBJE010000149.1:0-1874 GCA_036556565.1 Gaiellaceae bacterium | reverse complement strand
CGACGGTAGCGGACAGGTGCGCCGATATCCTCGTCCGTCGGTGAGCGCGATCACGGTCTCGGGCCTGCGCAAGGCGTACGGGGGGCGAGAGGTCCTGCACGGGATCTCGTTCGCGGTCGAGCAGGGCGAGGTCTTCGCCCTCCTCGGCCCGAACGGCGCCGGCAAGACCACGACCGTCGAGATCCTCGAGGGCTACCGCAAGCGGGACGACGGCGACGTGCAGGTCCTCGACGTCGACCCGGGACGCGCGGGCAGCGCGTTCCGGGCGCGCATCGGGATCGTCCTCCAGTCCTCCGCGGTCTACCCGCTCCTGAGCGTCCACGAGATCGTCTCGCTCTTCGCCGGCTACTACCCGGCCCCGCGACGCCCGGAGGAGGTGATCGAGCTGGTCGGGCTCGACGGCCGGCGCGACGCGCGTGTGCGGACGCTCTCCGGCGGCCAGCTGCGGCGGCTCGACCTCGCGCTCGCGCTCGTCGGCGACCCGGAGCTCGTCTTCCTCGACGAACCGACGACCGGGTTCGACCCGGCCGCCCGGCGCCACGCCTGGGCGACGATCCGCGACCTGCGCTCCCTCGGGAAGAGCATCCTCCTCACGACGCACTACATGGAGGAAGCGCAGGGGCTCGCCGACCGCGTCGCCATCCTGAGCGAGGGCGAGATCGTCGGCACCGGCTCGCCGCAGGAGCTTCTCTCCGACCACGCCTTGGTCGAGATCCGCTACCGCCGGAACGGGAGCGAGGTCGTGATCGCGACCGAGGAGCCGACGCGGGTCCTCAACGAGCTGACCGCGCAGGCACTCGCCGACGGCGAGGAGCTCGAGGGGCTGGAGGTGCACCGGCGCAGCCTCGAGGACGTCTACCTCCAGCTCACGGGCGAGGACGAGGGCGAGTGAGGATCTTCCTCCACGAGCTCCGGGCGCAGCAGCTGATCTTCTGGCGCAACCGCGAGGCCGCGTTCTTCACCTTTCTGTTCCCGATCCTGCTCCTTGTCCTCATCGGCTCGGTCTACGGCGACGAGCCGATCGAGGGCGTGGACGCTCCCACGTTCCTGCTGGTCGGCCTCCTCGGCTACGGCGTCGCGGCGAACGCCTTCGCCGGCCTCGCCATCACGCTCGTCGTGCGCCGGGAGGCCGGCGTCCTCAAGCGCGTGCGGGGGACGCCGCTCGGCCCGGGCACGTACCTCGCCGCCGTCATCGGCTCGACGCTCGTCGTGATCGGCCTCGAGGTCGTCGCCCAGCTCCTCCTCGGCGTCTACGTCCTCGGCGCCGAGTGGCCCGACCAGCCGCTGGTCTTCGCGGCGGCCATCCTCGTCGGGACGGCCGCGTTCGCCGCCCTCGGCATCGCCGTCACGACCGCCGTCAGGACGGCGGAGGGGTCGTCGGCCGTCGTGAACGCGATCTTCCTCCCGATGGCCTTCATCTCCGGCGTCTTCTTCTCGACGGCGGACATGCCGTCGTTTCTCGAGGCGATCTCCGAGGTCCTCCCGCTGACGTACATGCTCGAGCTCATCCGCGCTGCCTTCCTGCCGGGCGAGGGCTTCGCCGCCTCCGCCCTCGTTGCGGTGTCACTCTGGGGCCTCGCCGGCCTGATCGTCGCCCTCCGGCGGTTTCGCTGGGAGCCGAGAGAGGGCGTCGCGAACGCCTGAGAACTCATTTCGGAATGAGGCCTCGTCGCCGGGTTGTCCTGGGCGAGTGCGAGGCAAGGACGCAGGGAGCGCTCGTACTCGTGAATACGGGCGCGACCGAGGACGCAGCATCGCGCCGTCCAGGGCGGCCCGGTGACTCAGTGCTTCATCTCGAAAGGGGTTCTAGAAGCACGGTGCTACCGTGAGCGCCGGGCCCCCGTAGCTCAGTGGATAGAGCAGCGGGTTCCGAA
>DATBJE010000148.1:0-5097 GCA_036556565.1 Gaiellaceae bacterium | reverse complement strand
CTCGACCTCCGGATCGGGGATCGGGACGGCCGAGAGGAGCGAGATCGTGTACGGGTGGAGCGGGCTGTCGTAGAGCTCCTCCGCGGGCGAGATCTCGACGATCTTGCCCAGGTACATGACCGCGATCCGGTCGGAGATGTGGCGGACGACGGCCAGGTCGTGCGCGATGAAGAGGTAGGTGAGGTCGAAGTCCCGCTGCAGGCCCTCGAGGAGGTTCACGATCTGGGCCTGGATCGAGACGTCGAGGGCAGAGACGGGCTCGTCGCAGACGATGAAGTCCGGGTTGAGCGCGAGGGCGCGAGCGAGGCCGACGCGCTGACGCTGCCCGCCGGAGAACTCGTGCGGATAGCGCGACCCCGCATCTGCGGGGAGCCCGACGATCTCGAGGAGCTGCTGGACGCGCTTTCCCGACTCGCGACGGCGGGCGATCCCGTGGACTTTGAGAGGCTCGCTGACGATGCGCCCGACGCTGTGGCGGGGATTGAGCGAGGCGAACGGGTCCTGGAAGATCATCTGCATCCGGCGGCGAAGCGGTCGCATCGCAGCCTCCCCGAGGTGCGTGATGTCCTGGCCGTCGAAGAGGATCCGCCCGTCCGTCGGCTCGTAGAGGCGCAGGATCGCGCGCCCGAGCGTGGACTTGCCGCACCCGGACTCGCCCACGAGGCCGAGCGTCTCGCCTCGGTGGATCTGCAGATTGACGTCGTCGACGGCCTTGATGTCGCCGATGTGCCGGTCGAGGAAGATCCCGCTCTTGATCGGGAACCAGACCTTCACGCCCTCGACGTCGACGAGAGCGCCGTTCGAGGACGACTCAGCCAACGGCCGCCGCCCTCGTCTTCTCCCACTCCTCGACCGGCACCGGGTTGAAGCAGGCGACGGAGTGGCCCGGCTCGATCTGCCGCAGCTCGGGCACCGACTTGCCGGACTCGTCGACGGCGAAGCGGCACCGCGGCTGGAACGGGCACGCGCTCGGCGGCCGGAGCATGTCGCGCGGGGCGCCCTCGATCGGGGTGAGCGCCTCCTTCCGCCGCGCGTCGAGCCGCGGGATCGACTGGAGCAGACCGAGGGTGTACGGGTGGCGCGGGCGGGCGAACAGCTGCTGGGCCGAGCCGGTCTCGACGAACATCCCCGCGTACATCACGTTGACCCGCTCGCACATGCCGGCGACGACGCCGAGGTCGTGCGTGATGAGGATGAGCGCCGTGTCCTGCTCGGCGACGAGGTCGCGCAGGAGGCCGAGGATTTGTGCCTGGATGGTGACGTCGAGGGCGGTGGTGGGCTCGTCCGCGATGAGGAGCTTCGGCTCGCACGCGAGGGCCATGGCGATCATGGCCCGCTGGCGCATCCCGCCCGAGAACTGGTGCGGGTAGTCCTTCAGCCGCAGCTTCGGGCTCGGGATCCCGACGCGATCCAGGAGCTCGGCCGACCGCTCCTCGGCCTCCTTCTTGGGCATGTCGAAGTGCGTCTCGAGGGCCTCCCGAATCTGGCGCCCGACCGTGAGCACCGGGTTCAGGCTCGTCATCGGGTCCTGGAAGATCATCGCGATGTCGCGCCCGCGGATCTTGCGGAGCTGATCGTCGGACAGCTTCAGCAGGTCGCGGCCCTCGAACGTCGCCGTGCCGGCGGTCACCTTGCCCGCCCGCGGGAGGATCCCCATCAGGGCGAGGGACGTGACGCTCTTGCCGCAGCCGGACTCGCCGACGATCCCGAGCGTCTCGCCCGGCGAGATGTCGAACGCGATCCCGTTGACGGCGTAGACGGTCCCGCGGCTGGTCCAGAACTCGACGTGGAGGCCCTCGACGGAGAGAAGCGGCTCGCGACGGGGCTTCATCGCGACCGCAGCTTCGGGTCCAGCGCCTCGCGCAGGCCGTCCCCGATGAGGTTGAAGCCCAGCACGGTGAAGACGATCGCGATCCCGGGCACGATCGCCAGATGGGGGCCGCTGGCGAAGTAGCGGTTCACGTCGGAGAGCATCGTCCCCCACTCCGGCGTGCCGGGGTCGGGAGGGCCGAGGCCGAGGAAGCCGAGCGCTGCGACGTCGACGATTGCGGTCGCCATCGCGAGCGTCGCCTGGACGATGACCGGGGAGACGGCGTTCGGAACGATGTGCGACGAGAGGATCTGCCGCCGCGGCACGCCCACGGAGCGGGCGGCGAGGACGAAGTCGTTCTCCTTCTGGGCGAGGACCGACCCGCGGAGCAGGCGCGCGAAGATCGGGATGTTGACGATGCCCACCGCGATCATGATCTGGAAGAGGCCGGGGCCGAGCGCCGCCACGATGCCGATGGCGAGGAGGAGGCTCGGGATCGCGAGCATCACGTCCATGCAGCGCATGATCACGGAGTCGGTGACCCCGCCGAAGTAACCGGCGATCCCGCCGAGCGTGAGGCCAATCGAGAGCCCGACCGTCACGGAGATGATCCCGATGATGATCGAATAGCGCGCGCCGTAGACGAGCCGCGAGAACTCGTCGCGCGCCTGCTGGTCGAGCCCCGCCCAGTGCTCGCGCGACGGCGGCTCGAAGGCGTCGGTGAGCGGCGCGACGACCTCGCGGGGGCCGTAGGGAGCGATGAGCGGCGCGAAGATGGCCCACGTCACGAAGAACGCGACGAGGCAGAAGCCGACGATCGCGCCGGGATTGCGCCGCAGCCTGCGCCACGCCTCGCTCCAGAGACCCTGAGGCGCGTCGGCCTCGAGCACGCGGCTTTCGATCTCGACGACGCTCACGAGAGCCGGATCCTCGGGTTGATGACGCCGTAGGTGATGTCGACGATCAGGTTGACGAGCACGAAGACGATGGCGAGGAAGAGGATCCCGCCCTGGAGGACCGCGTAGTCGCGGTAGGTGATCGCATCGACGAGCCAGGAGCCGACGCCCGGCCACGCGAACACCTTCTCGGTGAGGACGGCGCCCGACAGCAGCAGCCCGACCTGGAGCCCGACGATGGTCGTGATCGGCAGGAGCGCGTTCCGGAAGACGTGGCGGCGGTCGACGGTGCGCGGCGCCACGCCCTTGGCCCGCGCCGTGCGGACGTAGTCCTCGTTCTGCACGTCGAGGACCGACGCGCGCGTGATCCGCGCGATGATCGCGAGCGGGATCGTCCCGAGCGCGATCGCCGGCAGGATCAGGTGCTCGATGCAGTCTTTGAGCGCCGCCCAGTTCCGGGTGATGATCGCGTCGAGGATGTAGAAGCCGGTGGGGTGCTCGAGGTCGATGAGCACGCTGGCGCGACCGACGGACGGGAGCCACCCGAGCCGCACCGCGAAGATGTACTTGAGGAGGATGGCGAGGAAGAAGATCGGGATCGAGATTCCGATCAACGACACGAAGAGACTGGTGTGGTCGATCCACGTCCCGTATTTCTTCGCCGCGACGAACCCGAGCGGGATCCCGAAGATGGTGGCGAAGAGCATCGCCCCGACCGCGAGCTCGACCGTGGCCGGGAACCGCAGCCTCAGCTCCTCCCGCACGGGCACGCGCGTGTGCGAGCTCGTGCCCAGGTCGCCCTCGGCCGTGCGCTTCACGTAGCGCCAGTACTGGACGTAGATGGGCTTGTCGAGGCCGTACTCCTTGTTGATGGCGGCGACGGTCTCCGGCGTCGCGCGCTCGCCCAGGAGGGCGACGGCAGGGCTTCCCGGGAGGGCCCGCACGTAGAGGAAGATGAGGATCGAGAGCCCGATCAGGATCGGGATCAGAAGCAGGAGCCGGCGGACGACAAAACGCAGCATCTGATCGTCCGCCGGCTCCTAGGTGTTCCTGGTGTCTCGGTCAGTCCCCCATGGAGACGGTCGCGAAGGACTCGAGCGAGACCGGGCTCGGGACGTAGCCGGTGATGCCCGGCGCGAACGCGAGCGCCGGCTCCGTGTTCACGTACGGGACGCCCGGCAGGAAGTCCATGATCATGCGGTTGGCTTCCTGGTAGAGCTGCTCCCGCGTGGCCGGATCGCTCTCCTGCTCGGCCTGGTCGAGGATGTTGTGGATGTCGGGGTTCTCGAAGCCCCACGCCTTCTGCGGGGTCTGGAAGAAGGTGCCGACGAAGTTGTCGGCGTCCCCGTAGTCACCCGTCCAGCCCAGGAGGTAGACCTGGGCCTGGCCCTCGTCGACCGCGCCGAGGTAGTCGGGGCTCCACGGAGCCGTCTTCGCCGTCACCTTGAACCCGGACTCCTCGAGGCTCGCCTTGAAGGCCTCGAAGTTCCGCTTCGGGTCGGGCATGTACGGACGCGAGACCTCCGACGGGTACCAGAACGTGATCTTGACCGGGAGGGTCAGCCCTGCGTCCTGCAGCAGCTGCTTCGCCTTCGCCGGGTCGTACTCGTACTGGGTGACGTCGTCGGCGTACCCGACGAGCGAGGGCGGCATGAACTGCGTCGCCACGTCGCCGCGGCCGGCGTAGAAGCTGTCGACGACCTCCTGGCGGTTCAGGCCTGCGGCGATCGCCTGCCTGACCTCGAGCTTGTCCATCGGCGGCATGGCCTGGTTGATCCCGACGTACGCGACGTTGAACGCCGGGCGGTCGAGGATCTGGTAGCCGTCGCTCTCGATGGTCTCGATGTCCTGCGGCTCGACGAGGTCGTAGCCCTGGATCTCCCCGGTCTGGAGCGCCTGCAGGCGCGCCGCGTTGTCGGGGATCGGCCGGAAGATGACCGAGTCGAGCTTGGCCTTGTCGCCCCAGTAGTCGTCGTTGCGAACGAGCGTCAGCTTGTCGTTTCGCACCCACGAGTCGAACTTGAACGGGCCGGTCCCGGTCGGGTGCTCGGTGCCGTACGACCCGGTCGGGTGGAAGATCCCGTCAGCGTCGACCGTGCCCTCGTCGGCGCCGAACTCCTGGAGCGCCTTCGGGCTGGCGATTCCGAACGTCGACAGGGTGATCGCGCCGAGGAGCGACGCCGACGGCTTCGTGATCGTGATCACGGCCGTGTTCTCGTCGGTGGCCTCGCAGCTCTTGTAGAGGCTCTCCTCCGGTGCGCCGCTGTCGGGGTCGGTCTTCGCGAACCCTCCGAACACGGTCTGCCAGTAGTAGGACGCGCTCGGGTTCTGGAACGAGCCCGTGAAGTTGTACCAGCGGTCGAAGTTGAAGCAGACCGCCTCTGCGTTGAA
>DATBJE010000147.1:0-9578 GCA_036556565.1 Gaiellaceae bacterium | reverse complement strand
GAGCTCGGCGCCCTCGGACGCCCGCTCGAGCATCGTCGGCAGCGCGTCGAGGTCGCTCGTGGTGTCGGCCTCGAGCGTGACGACGAGCGCGTCGGGCGGGCTCGACTCGAGCGCCGCCGCGAAGCCGGCGCGGAACGCCGCCCCCGGCCCCTGGTTCTCGGGCAGCCGGACGAGCTCGAGCGGCAGCGGCCCCTCGTAGCGCTCGACGATCTCGGGCGTCCCGTCGGCCGAGCCGTCATCGACGATGATGACGCGACTCTCGGGCGGGAGGAGCTCCGGCCGCTTCTCGAGGTCGGAGATGAGGCGCGGCAGGTTCTCGGCCTCGTTGTAGGCGGGAACGACGAAGACGATCGGCGTCTCGGTCTCGAGGAAGGGCAGCGCGGGGCGCCCGACCTGGCCGACCTCGGTGCGCCCGCCGCGAAGCGCAACCGTGCTCACGGGGATCCCACCCCGCACGTCACCCCGCAGATTGCCGCATCCACGCCGCTCGTTCCCCCTGGTCCCGCCCCGCGTCCGAACGAGGCTTGTCGCCGATTGCTAGACCCGACCCTAGGAGGCCTGGAACCGTTTTCGTAGGCCAGAAAACGAAAACCCTCCGACCGGCGAGGAGCTAGCCGATCGAGGAGGCCCGGAGGCCGCTCAGACCATCCTCCGGAGGCCTTGACGCGGCGGCGGTGCGCCGTCTTGTATTCGACTCGGACTGACAGACGACACGAGGGGGAAGCACCAATGAGCAGCGCGAACGGCCATGCGGGCCGGCCCAAGGCCCTGGTCACCGGCGGGGCCGGCTTCATCGGCAGCCACCTGTGCGAGGCCCTGCTCGCGGGCGGCTACGAGGTCTTCTGCCTCGACGACCTCTCGACCGCCAACCCGGCCAACGTCGCCCAGCTCCGCGAACGGTGGGACTTCCACCTCGTGGTCGATTCCGTCCTCTCGCCCACGGTCGTGAACGAGCTCGTGCACAAGTGCGACGTCGTCGTCCACCTGGCGGCGGCCGTGGGCGTGCGCCTGATCGTCGAGGAGCCCGTGCGCACGCTGGTCACCAACGTCAAGGGCACCGAGATCGTCCTCGAGCACTGCCACCGCTTCGAGAAGCGCGTCCTCCTCGCCTCCACCTCGGAGGTCTACGGCGACCACCGCTCGCCCGAGCCCCTGGCCGAGGATGCCCGCCGCATCTACGGGCCCACGACCGCGCGGCGCTGGGCCTATGCCGACTCGAAGGCGATGGACGAGCTGCTCGCCCTCGCCTACCACCAGGAGCGCGGCCTCGACTGCACGATCGTGCGCCTCTTCAACACCGTCGGCCCGCGCCAGTCGGGCCAGTACGGCATGGTCGTCCCCCGCTTCGTCGAGCGCGCCCTGGCGGGCTCGCCGCTCGAGATCCACGGCGACGGCACGCAGACGCGCTGTTTCTGCCACGTCTCCGACACCGTGCGCGCGCTCACCGGCCTGCTCGCCGCGCCCGCCTCCTCGGGCGAGATCTACAACGTCGGCTCCTCGCAGCAGATCAAGATCCTCGACCTCGCCGCCCGCGTGTGCGAGATGACCCGCTCTCAGTCCGAGCTCTCCTTCGTCCCCTACGAGCAGGTCTACGGCCTCGGCATCGAGGACATGGTCCACCGCGTCCCCGCCACCGACAAGATCCGCGAGGCGATCGGCTGGCAGGCGAGCCTCGACCTCGACGTCATCCTCGCCGACGTCATCAAGCACATGCAGACGGCGGAGGCGGCGGTCGGCGCCTGATTCCGCGGCTCCCCGAACGGCTAGGTGCCTCGCCGGGGGGAGAGTCTTGGCTTTCTGGCCTGGAATGCGGGCTCGAGCGCTCCTAGGCTCTCTTCAGGCCGAGCGCTCCGGTGCTCGAATCGAACCCACGTGTCGACGGCGCTGCCACATCCGACCGAGGTCATCCGCCGACCGCTGGCGGTAGCGGCATGACGACCGCGCCCG
The DNA here is from genome assembly GCA_036556565.1 of Gaiellaceae bacterium. Classification (GTDB taxonomy): domain Bacteria; phylum Actinomycetota; class Thermoleophilia; order Gaiellales; family Gaiellaceae; genus JAIBJN01. Next base: position 7,631 of record DATBJE010000147.1, on the reverse strand, counting down.
TCGCGCTGCGGGCGGCCAGGGCACGCGTCGGCCTCCACGCCGACGCGACGGCCGTCGCCGGCCTGGCGCTCTTCGTCGTCGCGCTCGCGGCCGTCACGTGGGGAACGTGGGGCGACCTCGACCGGGACACCGGCTACGACATCGTCGCGGGCGCGCGCGTCGCGGACGGGGACATGCCGTATCGCGACTTCACCTACTACTACGGGCCCCTGACCCCGTATCTGATGGGGCTGGTCTCGCTCGTCGGGGGCACGGGCCTCGGGCCGGCCGTCGGCGTCGGCTTCGTCATCACCCTGGCCGTCATCGGCATGACCTACGCGGTCGCGCGGCCGCTCGTGGCGCCGCTGGGCGCGTTCCTCGCCGCCGCGCTGACGGCCGCCGTGGCCTTCATCCCCTCGAACTACAGCTACGTCCTCCCGCATACGAACGCCGCGACCCTGGGCACGCTCCTCCTGCTCGTGCTCGCGTTCTGCGCCTGGCGGTACGCGGTGACCGATCGCTCGCGCTGGGCCGTCGGCGCCGGCGCGTGCCTCGGGCTGCTCACGCTCACGAAGCCGGAGCCGACGCTCGCCGGGCTGCTCGCGGTCGGCGTGTGGCTGGCGCTTCGCCGGCGTGCGGGCCTGGGGGTTCGCCACGCCGCGGCGCTCGTCGCGGTTCCGGCGGCGGCCATCCCGCTTCTTGCCTACGGCAGCCTCATGCTGTTCGTCTCGCCGCAGGTGCTCGTCTTCGAGAACCTCTGGCCGCGGGACGAGCTCTCCGCCGGGCGCTCGGCGCTCCTCGAGGCGCGCACGCCCTTCACGGTCGCGAGCGGCGTCGAGCTTCTCAAGTACACCGTCCTCTACGCGACCGGCTGCGCGCTCCTCGTCCTGCTGGCCCGCGCGCTCGATCTGCCGCGCTGGCGGCGGCCGCTCATCGTGGCCGGGAGCGTCGCGGCTGCGCTCTTCGTCGCCGTCTGCATCGCCAAGCCCGACGGCCTTCGCGACGGCATCTACTACATCTGGGGCTGGATCCCGCTCGGCGCGCTCGTGGCCGTGGGGGTCCTCCTCGTCCGCTACCGCCGGCGCGGGAGCGGCTGGACGCCGTTCGCGCAGCTCGAGCTTGCCGCCGCGGTGACGCTCGCCGTTCTCGCGGCGACGACGTACAACGGCTTCGTGGCGAACGGCTGGCGGGCGATGCTGGCCGTGTACTACGTCCCCTTCGCGGCGCTCCTGATCACGCGCCTGCACCTCTTCGAGCTCGGCAAGCGACGGACCGCGTACATCCTGGGCGTCCTCTGGGTTGCGTTCGTCGTCGCGGCGAGCGCCGGGCTCACGCTCAAGGAGGCCCGCGCGGACTCGGTGACCGTCCGGGGGCACGGCGGCGCGTTGGCCGAGCAGCCCGCCGAGGCCGGCCTCTACCAGGCGATCCTCGGCGAGATCGAGGCCCGCACGAGCCCGGGCGACCCGATCTTCGTCGCGCCGATGATGACCGGCCTCTACCCGCTCTCGGGCCACCTGAGCCCCGTCGACGCGATCTCGATCATGCCGGGGACGCTGCCGAGCGCGGGCGATCAGCTCGCGGCCATCGACCAGCTCGACGCCGCGGGCGTGCGCGTCATCGTGACCGACCGGCGCGAGCCGCCCGGGTACGGCCGGACGGTGTTCGGCGACGCGTCCTTCGACCCGGTGCTCTTCGCGTGGATCCGCGGCAACTACGATCGCGTGCGGACGCTGACCGCGAACGGCGAAGACCCGCGCACGGTCGACATCTGGATCCGCAAGGGCTCGTAGCTACGAGCTCGTCGTCGGCTGCGCCTCGGCGCGGGGCGCCGGAGCCGACGTCCGCGAGCGCACGACGTCGCGAACCTCCTCGACGACCTCGGGCGCGCGCCAGGCGCAGAGCGGCACGTACACCGCGATCCCGACGAGGATCAGGACGACGAGGCTCCAGCCGGAGGCGAGGTCGGCGGGCAGCAGGAAGAGCTTCGCCGCCAGGACGGCGCACGCCATCGCGGCCGAGGCCTGCGCGACGCCCGCGAGCGCCCGCAGGAGCACGAGGACGGAGACGTCGAGCGACCGCGCCGTCAGCCACGCGTAGTACGGCTCGAGGAACGTGCTCACGAGCGCGTAGCCGACGGCGACGCCCACGACGCCCCATTCGAGGCCGACGACGAACGCCGCCACGCTGGCGACGAAGGCGACCACCGCGTAGCGGAGGAGCGTGCCCGACCGGTTCCGCGCCAGGAGCACCGCCGAGTCGAGCGTCCCGAGCGACTGGAGCAGGCTGACCCAGCCGAGGAGGCGGATGATCGGGATCGCCTCGCTCCAGCGGTCGCCGAGCACGGCGGTGACGAACTCGGGCGCGACGAGGATGACCCCGAGCGAGGCGGGGATCGTCAACGAGCCCACGAGGCGGTTCACCCGCACCCACGCGGACGCCATCCGCCCCGGCTCGTCCTGCATCTTCGAGAACGCCGGGAAGAGGACCTCGGCGATGGGCCAGCCGAGGCGGCTCATGGGCGCCAGCATGACGTTGTAGGCGAGGCTGTAGACGCCGAGCCCCGACGCGCCGACGAACCGGCCGATGAGCAGGTTGTCCGCGTTGCGGTTCCCGTAGAAGAGCAGCCGCGTGCCGAAGACGTTGAGGCTGAACCCGACGAGGCCGCGGAGGCTGTCGAGCGAGAAACGGAAGCGCGGGCGCCAGCGCGTGAAGCTCCAGAGGAGCGCGGTCGACACGACCGCGAGCACCACCTGCTGGCCGATGATCGCCCAGGCGCCGTAGCCTCCGGCCGCGAGCAGGATGCCCACGACGCCGGCGGCGAACGACCCCGCCATCAACCGCAGCTCGAGGCTCCTGAAGTCCATGTCGCGGGTGAGGAGGGCCTTCTGTGTCGTCCCCAGCGCCGTGATCACGAAGCTGAGCGAGAGCACGGCGAAGAGCGGCTGGACCTCCGGCTCCCCGTAGAACGCCGCCATCGGCCACGAGAGGGCGATCCCGAGCACGGTGAACAGAACGCCCACGCCGGTGCTCGTCCAGAAGACCGTCGAGCGGTCGGACTCGGAGAGCGTGCGCCGCTGGACGAGCGCGGCCCCGAGCGCGAGGTCCGAGAAGATCGGGACGATCGCCGCGAAGACGAGCACCATCGCCGCCAGCCCGTAGTCGGCCGGGAAGAGCAGGCGGGCGAGAATGATCGCGACGACGGTCTGCCACGTCTGGCCGAAGACCTGCGAGAGGACCTTCCAGGCGAGCCCGCGGAGGACCCGGGTCCTCATGCTGGTGACGCCCGTGCCCGCCACGTCGCTAGGGCATCGGACGGCCCGCGACCGGCGCGGTCGCGCCGGCGCGCCTTCCGGCCGCGGCCGTGACGAGGCCGAGGAAGGCCTCGATCGCCTCCGCGGCGCGGCCTCCGGCGGCTCCGTCCCAGAGCGGCGGCACCTGCCGCTCGGCGGGCCGCTGCGCGAGGAGGGCGGGGATCTCGTTGATCCGGGCCGGGTCGAGGCCGATGACGAGGTTCGTCCCCTCCGTCACGGTGACGGGTCGGTCGGTGTTGTCGCGCAGGGTGAAGCAGGGGACGCCGAGCGCCGTCGTCTCCTCCTGGACGCCGCCGGAGTCGGTGACGACGGCCGCGGCGCCCGCCTCGAGCGAGAGGAAGGGCCGGTAGGAGAGCGGCTCGACGAGCACGACCGCGCCCTCCGGGTCGAAGCCGATGGCCTCGAGCCGGGCACGGGTGCGGGGGTGGACGGGGAAGACGACGGGCAGCTCGCGCGCGACGGCCGCGAGCGCGCGCATCGTCTCGGCGAGGAGCTCCGGGACGTCGACGAGCGCGGGCCGGTGGAGCGTGGCCAGGACGTAGCCGCCCTCCTGCAGGCCGAAGTCCTTCCAGACGGCGGCCGCCCTCGCCTCCGCGACGTTGGCGAGCAGCGTATCGATCATCGTGTTGCCGACGAGCCGGACGCCGTCGCCGTCGATCCCCTCGCGGGCGAGGTTCTCGTTCGCGACGAGCGAGTGCGTGAGGAGCAGCGAGGACATGTGGTCGGTGAGGCGCCGGTTGTGCTCCTCGGGCATCGTCCAGTCGAAGCTTCGCAGGCCGGCCTCGAGGTGGCAGACGGGAATATGGAGCTTGACCGCCGCGAGCGCGCCCGCCAGCGTCGAGTTCACGTCGCCGGGGACGACGACGAGGTCGGGGCGCAGGTCGAGGAAGGTGCGCTCCAGGCCCGCGAGCGCCGCCGCCGTCTGCTCGCCATGGGAGCCCGAGCCGACCTCGAGCTGGACGTGCGGGAGCGGGAGGGGCAGCTCGGCGAAGAAGACGTCCCTGACGGCCGCGTCGTAGTGCTGGCCCGTGTGGACGAGGCGCTGCTCGACGGCGCCCCGGCGCTCGAGCTCCGCGTAGACGGGCGCGACCTTGATGTAGTTCGGGCGCGCGCCGACGACGTGGACGACGAGCGGCCGACGGCTCACCGGCCCCCTCCGCGGGGAGGCTCGGCGACGAGCGCGTGCTTCGAGGACGATGCCGGGGACACCTGCTCCTGAAGGTAGGTCGCGGACGCCGGTCTTCCTATGGACGGACTGCCAGATTCACGGCTAGCCGTTGGGCTAGGCTGCCGCCGAAAACGCTGGCCCAACGTCGCGTAGGCGCGCGCGTCGTGCGGCTCTACGATCACGGCCATGAGCACCGGAGCCGTCGCCGAGACCGAGTTGCCCGATCCCAGCGCCGTCCTCTCCCCCCGGGAGCTGGAGGTGCTCGATCTCGCAGCGCTCGGCCTCACGAACCACCAGATCGCGACGCGCCTGCACGTGACGGTGCACGCCGTCAAGTTCCACCTCGCGGCCGTCTACCGCAAGCTGGGCGTCTCCAACCGGACCGAGGCCGTCGTGCTCCGGCTCCGCGCGGGAGGCCTCGCCGGCGGTGCCGCAACCGACACCACCGACCTGGTCGCCTAGGAGCCCGTGGATCTCCATCTCTACCTCCGCGTCCTCAAGCGCTTCCGCGTGGTCGTCATCGTCGGCATCGCGCTGGCGGCCGTGCTCGCGCTCTCCTCGTACTACACGATCGGGCGCAACGGCCTCACGCACCGCGAGGGCCAGACCTGGGAGAGCGCCGCGACGATCTCGGTCGACCCGAAGAACTACTTCCTCTACGGGCGCTCCATCTCGCCGGAAACCGCGCAGGCGCTCGACCAGGCGCGGGCCGGGAGCCCGGAGGCGCTCACGGAGATCTACAAGAACCTGGACCCGGCCGAGTTCGCGGACGCAGGCAACCTGACCTCGACGGCGATCATCTACCTGAAGCTCGCGACGAGCGACGCCGTGATCAACCGCATCCGCGAGGACGGCAAGGGCCCGCTGGGCGGCACTCTTCAGACCTTCCCGGTGCTCGCGGGCGGCGAGACCCCGGTGCCGATGATCATCTTCGACGCGGTCGCGCCGACCCCGGAGGCGGCGGTCTCGCTCGCGCAGCGGCACGTGGCGGCCTTCAAGGACTTCGTCACGCACGAGCAGAACGCGAGCGGCATCCCGCAGGACGAGCGGGTCGTCGTGAACACGGTCAACGCCCCGCAGTCGGCGACGCTGCTCGAAGACCGCAAGAAGACCCGCCCGATCCTCATCTTCCTGACCGGGCTCATCGCGGTGCTGGGGCTGGCCTTCGTCCTCGAGAACCTCAGGCCGCGCGGGCCGGGCGGCACGGTCATGAAGGTCGAGGAGGACGAGCAGCCCGTCGAGAAGCGGCGCACGGCCTAAGGTGGCCGCGCCGGGAGCTCTCCGGCCCATGAAGCTCGTCGCAGTCGAGACCGAGCGCGGGCCAATCCTCCCCGCCGCGATCGCGATCTCGGCGACGGCGATCCTCGTCCTGGCGGTCCCGCTCGGGCTGCCGATCTTCGAGCTCTCCGCGCTGGCCGCGGTCGTCGTCGTGGGGGCGCTCGCGCACCGGACTCTGCTCCAGTGGCACGTGCTGCTTTCCTTCGCGATCCTCGTCATCTTCCTCGTCCCGATCAAGCGCTACTCGCTGCCCGGGAACATGCCCTTCGACCTCGAGCCGTACCGGCTCGTGGTCATGCTGGTCCTCGCGGCGTGGGGGACGTCGCTGCTCATCGACCCGCGCGTGGCGCTTCGAAAGAGCGGCTTCGAGGGGCCGATGCTGCTCATCGGCATCGCCACGGTCGGCTCCGTCATCGCCAATCCGGGGCGCGTGACCGAGGTCCAGCCGGAAGTGATCAAGGGCCTCATGTACCTCGGCAGCTTCTTCCTCGTCTACTACCTGATGATCAGCGTCGTCCGGACGCGCGAGCACATCGACTTCGTCGTGAAGGCCCTCGTCGTCGCCGGCACCGTCGTCGGCGTCTTCGCGCTGATCGAGTCGCGGACGGCCTACAACGCCTTCGACCACCTGGGCGGGGCGCTTCCGTTCCTCGTCGACGCGGGCGGCCGGACGGGCGAGCTCGACACGCGCGGCGGGAACATCCGCGTGTACGGCTCGTCCCAGAGCCCGATCGCCATGGGCGCCGCCTTCGCGATGCTCGTGCCGCTCGTCGTGTACCTGGCGCGGCGCACCGAGAACCGCCTGTGGTGGGCGGCCGGGGTCGTCCTCGGCCTCTCGACGATGGCCACGCTCACGCGCACCGGCGTGATCATGCTCCTGCCGCTCGGCCTCGTGTTCGTCTGGCTGCGCTGGCAGGAGGTCAAGCGCCTGTGGTGGGCGGCGCTCCCGCTCGTCTGCCTCGTCTACTTCGCCCTGCCGGGGACGCTCGGGACACTGAGGGGCGCCTTCTTCCCGGCCGGCGGGCTCATCGCGGAACAGCAAAACCACCCGGGGTCGGCCGGGAGCGGCCGCATCGCCGACCTCGATCCCGCGCTCGCGGAGTGGGCCCAGCGGCCCGTCCTCGGCCAGGGCTATTCGACCCGCCAGACGGGGCGCGAGGACAGGACCGCGCAGATCCTCGACGACCAGTGGCTGAAGACGCTGCTCGAGACCGGGATCCTCGGCGCGCTCGCCTGGCTCTGGCTCTACCTGCGCTTCATCCGGAGGGCGGGAGCTGAGGCGAAGATCGACCGCTCGGACCGCGGCCTTCTCCTCGTCGGCCTGACCGCATCGGTCACGGCCTTCGCCGTGGGCATGTTCTTCTTCGACGCGTTCTCGTTCATCCAGGTGACGTTCCTGCTCTTCATCCTCCTCGCGCTCGGCGCGGCGACGCTGCTGACGCCCCGGCCGCCGGCGCCGGCCCGCCAATCGCAGATCGGCTCGTGGGCGCAGGACTGAGCTACGCCGTCGTCACGCCTGCGCGGGACGAGGCCGACAACCTCCGGCGCCTCGCGCCGTGCATCGTGGCGCAGACCGTTCTGCCGACCGCCTGGGTGATCGTCGACAACGGGTCCTCCGACGGAACGCTCGAGCTCGCGACCGAGCTCGGACGGGAGCACGGCTGGGTCCACGCGACATCGATCCAGGGTGCCGAGGGAGCCGTCCGCGGCGGGCCCGTCATCCGCGCGTTCAACGCCGGAGTCGCGGTCCTGCAGGAGCGCCCCGACGTCGTCGTGAAGCTCGACGCCGACGTCTCGTTCGAGCCGACGCACTTCGAGCGGCTGCTCGAGGCGTTCGCCGCCGACCCCGCGCTCGGCATCGCCAGCGGGAGCCTCTGGGAGCTCGAGGACGGCGT
>DATBJE010000146.1:0-3365 GCA_036556565.1 Gaiellaceae bacterium | reverse complement strand
GACGTGATCGCCATCCGCTCGATCATGAACCTGACGCTCACGTACGACCACCGCCTCGTCGACGGAGCGCTCGCGGGCCGCTTCCTCCGCGACCTCCGCGAGAAGCTCCAGACCTGGGACGAAGGCGCCTACTAGGCGCGCCTCACGTGAAGCGCGGCGCATACCTGCTGAACCTGGGTCGCACCCCCTACGGGGAGGCGTGGGACCTCCAGCGTGCGCTCGCCGCCGCCGTCTCGCAGGGCGCGATCCCCGACACGGTGGTCTTCCTCGAGCACCCGCCCGTGGTCACGCTCGGGCGCCGCACGGACGGCGACGCCGAGGTCCACGTCCCGGCGGGCGCCGAGGTCGAGATCGTCGAGACCGACCGCGGCGGCAAGTCCACGTACCACGGGCCGGGGCAGCTCGTCTGCTACCCGATCCTCGACCTGAACCGCCACGGCCGGGACGTCAAGCGCTACTGCCGGGACCTCGAGGAAGCGGTGATCCGGACGCTCGCCGCCTTCGACCTCGGCGGCACCAGGATCGAGGGCCTGACCGGCGTGTGGCTCGAGAGCCCGCCGCGCAAGATCTGCTCGATCGGCGTCCACATCTCGCGGTGGGTCACGACGCACGGCTACGCGCTGAACGTCGACCTCGACCCCGCGCCGTTCACGGAGTGGATCACGGCGTGCGGCCTCGAGGACGCCTCGTTCACGACGATGGCGCGCGAGCTCGGCGGCCCGCTCGCGGTCGACGACGTCCGCCCCGCGGCCGCGGCCGCGATCGCCGACGTCTTCGGCCTCCAGCTCGAGGAGCTGCCCGCGGAGGACGGCTTCGGACTCTGGCCACAGCCGGTCCACGGGAAGATCGCGTCGAAGCCCGTCAACGCCGCGCGTTCCGGGGAGGCGGTGGGAGTTGAGCAGGTCCCGGCCCGTCGCTGACGAAGGGCCCTTCGTGACGAGGTCCCTGCCCGTCGCCGAGCGGCCGCGGCGGCCCGAGTGGATGAAGGTGCGGGCCCCCCGCGCCGACTCCCGCTACTTCGAGGTGCGCGAGCTGCTGCACGGCAAGCGCCTGCACACGATCTGCGAGGAGGCGCGGTGCCCGAACATCGCCGAGTGCTGGGGCCGCGGCACCGCCACCTTCCAGATCCTCGGCGACACCTGCACCCGCGCGTGCCGCTACTGCTACGTCCACTCGGGGCAGCCGGAGGAGGCGCCCGACCCGCTCGAGCCCGCGCGCCTCGCGCAGGCCGCGGCGCAGATGGGGCTCTCGCACGTGGTCGTGACGTCGGTCGACCGCGACGACCTCGCCGACCGGGGCGCCTCGCACTACGCGGCGACCGTCCGCGCCCTCAAGCACAGGCTCCCGGACGCGAGCGTCGAGATCCTCACGCCCGACTTCCTCGGCGTCGAGGAGGAGGCGCTGCGGACGGTCCTCGCCGAGCGGCCCGATGTCTTCAACCACAACATCGAGACCGTGCGCCGGCTCCACCGCCGCATGCGCGGCGCGAAGGCCTCCTACGACACGGCGCTCTGGCTCCTCCGGCGGGCGAAGGAGCTCGCCGGGTACCCGGTCCTGACCAAGTCGGGGATCATCGTCGGGCTGGGCGAGACGAACGACGAGGTCGTCGGGACGATGCGCGACCTCCGCGACCACGACGTCGACGTCGTCACCATCGGCCAGTACCTGCAGCCGTCGTCGAGGCACGCGAAGATCGACCGGTGGGTCCACCCCGACGAGTTCCGCTGGTTCCGCAAGCAGGGCGAGGCGATGGGCTTCGGCTCGGTCTTCTCGGGGCCGCTCGTCCGCTCCTCGTACCGGGCCGACGAGCAGCGCCACGCCGCCGCGAGCGGGCGCGGCGCCGTCGCCTACTAGCCGGCGCGGGCTCAGCCCTGCTCGTGCGGCCGGGCCATAGCCCGGTAGTCGAGCGCCTCGTCGAGGATCGCCTCGTCGACCCCCGCCTCCTGCGCGACCTCGCGCAGCGGACGGCCCGAGCGCGCCGCCTCCTTGACGATCTCGCTGGCCCGGTCGTACCCGATGTGCGGGTTGAGCGCGGCCGCCGCGGAGAGCGTCAGCTCCGCGTAGTGCTCGAGGGTCTCGCGGTTCGCCTCGATCCCGTCCACGCACTTCTCGGCGAGTAGGCGCGAGGCGGCGGCGAGGAGGGAGATCGAGTCGAGGAGGTTCCGCGCGATCACCGGCACGAAGACGTTGAGCTCGAAGTGGCCCTGCAGGCCGCCGACCGTGATCGCGGCGTCGTTGCCGATCACCTGGGCCGAGACCTGCGTCACGACCTCGGGGATGACCGGGTTCACCTTCCCGGGCATGATCGAGCTCCCCTTCTGGAGCTCGGGCAGGGCGATCTCGGCGAGGCCGGCGCGCGGGCCGGAGCCCATCAGGCGCAGGTCGTTCGCGATCTTCGTCAGCGACACGGCGACGGTCTTGAGCGCGCCGGAGGCCTCCACCAGCGCGTCCCGTGCCGCCTGGGCCTCGAACGGGTCGGCCGGGGGGAGAATCGTGAGGCCGGTGTCCTCGGCGAGGCGCCGCCGGACCCGCTCCGCGAACTCGGGGTGCGTGTTCAGCCCCGTCCCGACCGCCGTCCCGCCGAGCGGGATCTGCCCGACCCGACCGAGCGTCGCCTCGATCCGGGCGATGCCCTGGCGGACCTGCGCCGCGTAGCCGCCGAACTCCTGGCCGAGCGTGACGGGCACCGCGTCCATGAGGTGCGTCCGTCCCGACTTGACGGCGTCGGCGAACTCCTTCGACTTGCGCTCGAGGGCCTCGGCCAGGGAGGCGAGGCTCGGGATCAGGTCGTTGACGAGCTCGTCGAGGGCCGCCAGGTGCACGGCCGACGGGAAGACGTCGTTCGACGACTGGCCCATGTTGACGTCGTCGTTCGGGTGGACGTCCTCGCCCGCGAGGGCGGCGATCACCTCGTTGGCGTTCATATTCGAGGAGGTGCCGGAGCCGGTCTGGAAGACGTCGAGCGGGAACTGGTCGTCGAACTCGCCGCCGGCGACGCGGTCGGCCGCCTTGGCGATCCGCTCCGCCTTCTCCGCGTCCATGAGCTCGAGCTCGGCGTTGACGCGGGCGGCCGCGGCCTTGATCCGGCCGAGCCAGCGCGCGACGGAAACGGGGATCGGGTCGCCGGAGACGGGGAAGTTCTTGATCGCCTTCGTCGTCTCCTCGCCCCACAGCTCCCTCGGCGCGACCTCGCCCACCTGGCCAGTGTAGTTACGGCCCGCTGGGGCCGCCGCGGGCCTCCCTCCGCTTCGAGCGTACCGAGCGAGAGCGCGCACGTGTGCGACGGACCGTTCGAGAGGCGTGCCGGAACTCTCGCTAGTCCGTCGAGTACTTCGGCTGGACCTTCTCGCCGCGGATCCTGGCAA
>DATBJE010000145.1:0-5202 GCA_036556565.1 Gaiellaceae bacterium | reverse complement strand
GTTCCGCTTGCGTGACGGGCCCCTTCGCGGGGCCCGTCGCATTTCCCGAGGGTTTCTAGACTGGGGGTGCGATGGCGATCACGAGAGAGGATGTGCTCCACGTCGCGGGCCTCGCGCGGCTCGAGATTCCCGAGGGCGAGGTCGAGGCGGTGCGGGAGCAGCTCGGCGCGATCCTCGAGGCGGTCGGAAAGGTGTCCGAGCTCGACCTGAGCGACGTCGAGCCGACCTCGCACCCGCTCGATCTCGTGAACCGGTGGGCGGAGGACGCGCCACGGCCCTCGCTCCCGCGCGAGGAGGCGCTTCGGAACGCGCCCGATCCGGAGGACGGGAGCTTCCGCGTGCCGGCGGTCGGCGGGTGAGGTGACGGCGGCCGTGTCGTCGTTTCGCTTCGGGCCCGCTGTGCCGCTCTTTGGTGACGATGCGCGCGCCACTCGCGCGGCGTGGGGGGTTACGCTCGAAGCGGGTGGAGGCACGGGGTGGCCCCGGAGGATCTCGCCGTGATCGACACCCTCAGTCTCACCGCGGAGGACGCGATCGGGCTCCTCGAGCGCGGCGAGGTTTCCGGCGACGAGCTCGGCGACGCCTACCTCGACGCGATCGACGAGCGCGACCCGGAGCTCCACGCCTTCCTCCACGTCGTCGGAGAGAAGAGCGCCGGCGTGCCCATCGCGCTCAAGGACGTCATCACGACGAAGGGCATCCCGACGACCGCCGGCTCGAAGATCCTCGAGGGCTACGTGCCGGTCTTCGACTCGACGGTCGCCACGCGCTGCAGGCAGGCGGGGCTCCCGTTCCTCGGCAAGACGAACCTCGACGAGTTCGCCATGGGCTCGTCGACGGAGAACTCGGCCTATGGGCCGACCCGCAACCCGTGGGACCCCGAGCGTGTCCCCGGCGGCTCCTCCGGCGGCTCGGCGGCCGCGGTGGCCGGTGGGCTCGCGCCCTGGGCCCTCGGCACCGACACCGGAGGCTCGGTCAAGCAGCCGGCCTCCCTCTGCGGCGTCGTCGGCCTGCGCCCGACGTACGGCACCGTGTCGCGCTACGGGATCGTCGCCTTCGCGTCCAGCCTCGATCAGGTCGGCCCCATCACGAAGACGGTGCGCGACTGCGCGCGGCTCTACAGGATCATCGCCGGCCGCGACGCGTGCGACTCGACGACGGTCGACCTCCCGAGCCCGGTCGAGCTTCCGGACGGCGACGACCTGACCGGCGTCCGCATCGGCGTCCCCACGGAGATGAACGAGGCCGAGGGCATCGCCCCGGGCATCGCCGAGAAGGTGAGCGAGGCGATTCGGCTGGCAGAGGAGCTCGGCGCCCTCGTCGAGGAGACGAGCCTGCCGCGCTCGGTCGACTACGGCCTCGCGTGCTACTACCTCGTCGCGCCCGCCGAGGCGAGCTCGAACCTCGCCCGCTACGACGGCATCCGCTACGGCTACCGCGCCGACGCGGACGGCGACCTGACTGCGCTCTACGCGCGCACCCGGTGGGAAGGCTTCGGCGCCGAGCCCAAGCGGCGCATCCTCCTGGGCACGTACGCCCTCTCGGCCGGCTACTACGACGCCTACTACGGCCAGGCCCAGAAGGTGCGAACGGTCATCGCGCGGGAGCACGCCGCGGCCTTCGAGCGCTTCGACGTCCTCGTGAGCCCGACGTCGCCGACGGTGGCCTTCCGGATCGGAGAGAAGGCGGAGAGCCCGCTCGCGATGTACCTGTCAGACCTGCTCACCATCCCGGCGAACATGGCGGGCCTGCCCGGCCTCTCGATCCCGTGCGGGCTGTCGGAGGGACTGCCCGTCGGGCTCCAGCTCATCGGGCCGCAGTTCTCGGAGAACATGCTCTTCCGCGTCGGGCACGCCCTCGAGCGGGCGCTCGCGTTCGACTCCGTCCCGGAGCGGCTGCGATGAGCTGGGAGCCGGTCATCGGGCTCGAGATCCACGTCCAGCTGAAGACGCGGACGAAGATGTTCTGCCGTTGCGCGAACGTCTGGGGAGAGGAGCCGAACACCCGCACGTGCCCCGTGTGCCTCGCGCACCCCGGCACGCTGCCGGTGCCGAACGAGCAGGCGATCGCCTGGACGGTGAAGCTCGGACTCGCGCTCGGCTGCGAGATCGCGGAGCGGGCGCTCTTCCACCGCAAGAACTACTTCTACCCCGACCTGCCGAAGGGCTACCAGATCTCCCAGTACGACGTGCCGCTCGCGGGCGCCGGGCGCTTCGTCGTCCCCGGCCCGGACGGCGACCACGAGATCGGGATCGTGCGCGCCCACCTCGAGGAGGACGCCGCGAAGACGATCCACGTCGGCGGCGCGGGCGGGCGCATCCACGGGGCCGAGTACTCGCTCGTCGACTTCAACCGCGGCGGAACGCCGCTCGTCGAGATCGTCACGGAGCCCGACGTCCGCTCCGGCGAGGAGGCGCGGCAGGTGCTCCAGCTTCTCCGGCAGACGGTCGTCGAGCTCGGGATCTCCGACGCCGAGATGGAGAAGGGCTCGCTGCGCTGCGACGCCAACGTCTCGGTCCGCCGCGCCGACGAGGACGGATACCGGACGAAGACCGAGCTCAAGAACATGAACTCGTTCAAGTTCGTCGCCGACGGCATCGCGGCCGAGGTCGAGCGCCAGATCGCCTCCTACGAGGCCGGCGACGAGGTCGTGCAGGAGACGCTGCACTTCGACCCGCAGGCGGGCACGATCGCGCCGCTCCGCTCGAAGGAGGAGGCGCACGACTACCGCTACTTCCCGGAGCCGGACCTCGTCCCCGTCGAGCCGCCGCCCGAGATGGTCGAGACGGCTCGCGCGGGGATCGGCGAGCTCCCCGGCGCCCGCATCCGCCGGCTCGAGGGCGAGGTCGGCTTCGAGCCTGCCTACGGGCTCGTGACGAGCGGGCGCGACGAGCTCTACGGCCGGGTGCCGGGCGACGACCGCCGCGCGGTTGCGAACGTCCTCATGAACCAGCTCGCCGCGGCGGGGGTCGATCCGGTCGCCGTCGACGGCGCGGAGCTCGCGAAGCTCATCGCCGCGCGCGACCGCATCCCGCGCGCAACCTTCACCGAGGCCCTCGCCGCCGCCGGCGATCCCGGCTTCGCCGCCGAGCGCTACCTCGCCGAGGAGGCGGTGACCGACGCCTCGGCGCTCGACCCCGTCATCGACGCCATCCTCGCCGCCAACCCCGGCCAGGTCGAGGCCTACCGGGGCGGCAAGGAGGGGCTCCTCGGCTTCTTCGTCGGCCAGGTGATGAAGGAGACGCAGGGGAAGGCCGACCCGCGGGTCGTCAACGAGCGCGTGCGCGACAAGCTGACGGCGTGAGCGCCGAGCCGGTCCGCCTCCTGTGGGAGCGCATGGAGGCGCGCGACTGGGGCGCCGTCGCGGCCCAGCTCCACGAGGACCTCGTCGTCGACTGGCCGAACACCGGGGAGCGACTGCGCGGTCGCGAGAACTACCTCGCAGTGCAGCGCGAGTATCCGGAGGGCTGGCACATCCACGTGCTGCGGATCGTGGACGGAGGCGACACGATCGTCTCCGAGGTCAGCGTCGACCACGACGGCAAGCGCTTCTTCGCGGCGTCGTTCTTCGAGGTCGCCGACGGTCGGATTGTCCGGGCCGTCGAGTACTGGTCCGACGGCGAGCCCGCACCGGCGCCCGCATGGCGCGCCCCGTGGACGGAGCCTCTCTGAGCGAGATCGAGATCCGCCACGCCGGGCCCGGCGACCATGCCCGCGTGATCACGGTCCTCGACGACTGGTGGGGAGGGCGGCGGATGCGGGACATGCTCCCGAAGCTCTTCTTCGTCCACTTCGCCGACACGTCGTTCGTGGCCGAGCGCGACGGCGAGCTCGTCGCCTTCCTCGTCGGCTTCCTCTCGCAGACCGAGCCCGACGAGGCGTACGTCCACTTCGTCGGCGTCAGCCCCGGGGAGCGCGGGAGCGGCCTCGGGCGCACGCTCTACGACCGGTTCTTCGCGGTTGCGCGGGAGAACGGGGGGACGCGCGTCAGCTGCGTGACCTCGCCGCTGAACGAGGGCTCTGTCGCCTTCCACCGCTCGCTCGGATTCGAGCCCAGCGTGCCTCAGGCGGGCTACGACGGACCCGGCGAGGACCGGGTCGTCCTGACGCGCGCTCTCTGAGCCGAGTCGGCGTCAGCGTCCGCGAGCCGCCCGTCGAGCATGCGCACGACCCTGTCGGCGCGGGCGGCGACCTGTGCGTCGTGCGTGACGAGCACGATCGTGAGTCCCCGCTCCCGACGCAGCCGGTCGAGGAGGTCGAGGACGTGGCCACCGGCCTCGGAGTCAAGGCTTCCGGTTGGCTCGTCCGCGAGGAGGATCGGCGGCTCGTTGGCGAGCGCGCGGGCGATGGCGACGCGCTGGCGCTCCCCGCCCGAGAGCTCGGGAGGTCGGTTCCGCTCACGACCCTCGAGCCCCACCGCCGCGAGAAGGGCTCGTGCACGCTCCTTCCGCTCCCGCGCCGAGATGCCCTCCTCGAACATCGGCACCTGGACGTTCTCGAGCGCCGTCAGCGTGGGGAGGAGGTTGTGGAGCTGGAAGACCATCCCGACGTGCTGAGCGCGATAGTGGTTGAGGTCGCGCCGGGTGCCGAGGTCGTGGCCCCCGACCAGGATCTCGCCGACGTCCGGTCGGTCGAGGGCGGCGATGAGGTGGAGGAGGGTGGACTTGCCACACCCGGACGGGCCGACGATGGCCACGAACTCGCCCGGGCGAACCGCGAGATCCATTCCGTTCAAGGCGGTGATACGACCCTCCTCGAAGGTCTTCCGGAGGCCATGTGCGTCGACGGCCAGCTCTTCACTCATAGCGCAGGGCCTCCATGGGCGAGAGCCGGACGGCGCGGATCGCCGGGTAGACGGCTCCGATAAGGGCGACGACGATCCCGACGACGATCGCACGGACGAACACCTCGGAGGGATAGGCGAGCGTCAAGAACGCGGAGACGGAAGGGATGGCGAAGACGGCTCGGCTCGCCAGGACGCCGAAGACGATTCCCAGGCCGGCTGCGATGAGGCAGAGCAAGAGCGACTCGTAGACGACGAGGCGCAGGATCCTGGAGCTGCGCCAGCCGACCGCCCTCAGGATCCCGATCTCGCGCGTGCGCTCGAAGACGGACATGATCATCGTGTTCATGACGCCGATCGCGCCGATGCCGATGGCGAGGACGGAGATCGCCAGGTTGGCCGCGTCGAGGATCTCGAAG
>DATBJE010000144.1:0-1592 GCA_036556565.1 Gaiellaceae bacterium | reverse complement strand
TCACGCGGCTCCTCCCCGGGAGGATCGGCGGCTAACCCTCAACTGTGTCCTCGGCCGAACGACCCCGGAGCTTGAGCGGGAGTCGTCCGGTCGAGGGGCGCTCGATCGCGACCAGGGCGAGGGCCGTCAGGCCTTCGCGGGAACCTGGGACCCGCGGACGATCAGCACCGGCCGCTTGGCGTGCGTCATCACACCGTGGGAAACGCTGCCGAGGAGCGCCGAGGCGACGGCGCCCCGACCGCGGGAGCCCACGACGATCAGGTCGGCGTCCTTCGCGTCCGCCACGGCGACGATGAGCGGCACGGTGTCGCCCGAGACCCGTTCGAGCTCGTACGTGATGCCGGCCTCGTCGGCCGCGGCCGCGGCGTCGTTCAGCGCGGTCTCCGACTCGTCGATCTCGACCGTGTGCGGGTGCACCGCGTGCCCTCCGCGCGCGGCATGAAACTCGTCGGGCGAGGTTACGTGGACGAGCACGACGTCCGCGCCCTGCTCCTTCGCCAGCTCGAGGCCGACGGCCACGGCCTCCTTGGCCGATTCGGACCCGTCCGTTGCGATGACGATGGACTTCATCATGGACTTCCTCCTTGTGTCGCCCTCCACCGTATTCCCGATCGCGCAGGGTCACAATCGGGGAATCCGCTGGTTTTCCGGTGCGGGTTTCCCGCGATTACAGTGCTCCCGTGGAGAGCGACCGTGACCGGCTCCAGGAGCTCGTGGAGGCGGGCATGGCCCTCAGCGCGGAGCTCTCGCTCGACGCGGTCCTGCAGCGCCTCGTCGAGACGGCGGCGAGCCTCACCGGCGCCCGGTACGCCGCGCTCGGCGTGATCGACGCCGGCGGTCAGGGGCTGGAGCGCTTCGTCACGACGGGCATCGACGAGGAGACGTACGCCGCGATCGGCGACCTCCCCCGCGGGCGCGGCATCCTCGGCGTCCTCATCCGCGACGCGAAGCCTCTGCGCCTCCACGACCTGGGCGACGATCCGCGCTCCGTGGGCTTCCCGCCGCACCACCCGCCCATGCGGACGTTCCTCGGCGCGCCGGTGCTCCTGCGCGGCACGGCCTACGGCAACCTCTCCCTGACCGAGAAGGAGGGCGGCGCGGACTTCAGCGACGACGACGAGGAGCTCGTCGTCCTCCTCGCCTCGCAGGCGGCCGTGGCGATCGAGAACGCGCGCCTCTACGAGTCGGCGACGCACTGGTCGAACCAGCTCCAGGCCCTGCTCCAGGTCGGGAACGCCCTCACGCTCGAGATCGACCCGTCGCGTGTGCTCCAGCTCGTCGCCCGCCAGCTGCGCGCGCTCGTCTCCGCGCGCATGACGGTGGCCTGGCTGCCGGCCGGGCACGGCCTCGAAGCCCGTGCGGTCGAGGGCGGCCCGCGAGACGTCGTGGGCACACGAGTGGGGCTCGAGAGCTCGAAGGTCGGCAGGGTCTTCCAGGAGGGGCGGTGCCACCGCGTCGACTCCGTGATCGACGATCCGGAGGTCGACCAGGACGCCGCGCGCAGGCTCGGCCTTCGCACGGCGCTCTACGTGCCGCTCGTCTCCGGGAGGACGACGCTCGGCGTGCTCGCCGCCGTCGACAAGGAGGGCCAG
>DATBJE010000143.1:0-1596 GCA_036556565.1 Gaiellaceae bacterium | reverse complement strand
TCACGCGGCTCCTCCCCGGGAGGATCGGCGGCTAACCCTCAACTGTGTCCTCGGCCGAACGACCCCGGAGCTTGAGCGGGAGTCGTCCGGTCGAGGGGCGCTCGATCGCGACCAGGGCGAGGGCCGTCAGGCCTTCGCGGGGACCTGGGACCCGCGGACGATCAGCACCGGCCGCTTGGCGTGCGTCATCACACCGTGGGAAACGCTGCCGAGGAGCGCCGAGGCGACGGCGCCCCGACCGCGGGAGCCCACGACGATCAGGTCGGCGTCCTTCGCATCCGCGACGGCGACGATGAGCTGTACGGTCTCGCCGGACACACGCTCGAGCTCGTACGTGACGCCGGCCTCGTCGGCCGCGGCCGAAGCCTCCTTGAGCGCGGTCTCCGACTCGTCGATCTCGACGGTGTGCGGATGGACCGCGCGCGTTCCACGCGCGGCGTGGATGTCGTCCGGCGGCGTCACGTGGATCAGGACGACGTCCGCGCCCTGCTCCTTCGCGAGCTCGAGGCCCACGGCCACAGCCTCCTTGGCCGATTCGGACCCGTCCGTTGCGATAACGATCGACTTCATCATCGAGGCACCTCCTTGGTGTAGGCGCCACCCTAACCCGGCCGAGGCCTCGTAACAATCCGCAAATCCGCTGCTTTGCCGGTGCGGGTTTCCCGCGATTACAGTGCCCGCGTGGGGAGCGACCGCGATCGCCTCGAAGAGCTGGTGGAAGCGGGGATCGCACTCAGCTCGGAGCTGTCGCTGGACGCTCTCCTCCAGCGCCTCGTCGAGACTGCGGCGAGCCTCACGGGCGCGCGCTACGCGGCCCTCGGCGTCATCGACACGAGCGGTCAGTTCCTCGAGCGGTTCATCACGACCGGCATCGACGAGGAGACCCACGCCGCGATCGGCGACCTTCCGCGCGGTCGCGGGATCCTGGGCGTCCTCATCCGCGATTCCCACCCTCTCCGCCTCCACGACCTCGGGCAGGACTCCCGGTCGGTCGGGTTTCCGCCGCACCATCCACCCATGCGGACATTCCTCGGTGCGCCAGTGCTGCTGCGCGGCACGGCGTACGGCAACCTCTACCTCACCGAGAAGGACGGCGGCGCGGATTTCAGCGACGAGGACGAGGAGCTCGTCGTGCTCCTCGCCTCGCAGGCGGCCGTGGCGATCGAGAACGCGCGCCTCTACGAGTCGGCCACCCACTGGTCGAACCAGCTCCAGTCGCTCATCCACGTCGGGAACGCCCTCGCGCTCGAGATCGAGCCGTCGCGCCTGCTCCAGCTCGTCGCCCGCCAGCTGCGCGAGCTGGTCTCCGCGCGCATGACGGTCGTCTGGCTGCCCGAAGGCCAGGAGCTCGTGGTCAGGGCGGTCGACGGCGGCCCCGGCGAGGACGTCCTCGGCATCCGGGCGGGGTTGGAGGGCTCGAAGGCGGGCACAGTGTTTCGGGAGGGGAGGCGGCATCGCGTCGACTCCGTGATCGACGATCCGGAGGTCGACCAGGACGCCGCGCGCAGGCTCGGCCTTCGCACGGCGCTCTACGTGCCGCTCGTCTCCGGGAGGACGACGCTCGGCGTGCTCGCCGCCGTCGACAAGGAGGGCCAG
>DATBJE010000142.1:0-15399 GCA_036556565.1 Gaiellaceae bacterium | reverse complement strand
GAGGGCGGAGGAGATGATCCGCGTCGCGCTCGACTCCTTCCGGGATCGCAACGTCACGCACGCCGAGTCGCTCGTCGACCTCGACGAGATGATCGACCGCGCCAACCGCCGGGTCGTCGGGCACGTCCTCTCGCTCGGCAGCGATCCGGGGCTCCGGGAATGGGGCCTTCGCATGATCCTCGTCTCCCGCTGCCTCGAGCGGATCGGCGACCACGCGGTCGACATCGGCGAGCAGACGGCCTTCCTCGTCACCGGGGAGTTCCGCGAGTTCACCGACGCGTCGCACGAACCGCGCACGACGCCGCGGGACCTCTGAGGGAACAGCCGCGCTACGCCTGCGCCACCGCGACGCGGCGGCTCTGGACGGAGCGCGCGCCGAACGCGATCCCCGCGATCACGATCGTCAGTCCGAACACGATGGCCGCCCCTCCGGGTAGCCGGGTGAGGACCTCCATCCCGGCGCCGATCAGAGCGGCGGCGGGGATCGTCAGCAGCCACGCGAGAAGGATGTTCCCGGCCACGCCCCAGCGGACGGCGTTGAGCCGACGCGAGGCGCCCGCGCCCAGCACGGAGCCCGTGATCGTGTGCGTCGTCGAGACCGGGAAGCCGTGGTGAGCCGTCAGCCACAGGATCGTCGCCGTCGAGGTCTGTGCGGCGAACCCCTGAGGAGGGTCGAGCTTGGCGATCCGTGTCCCGAGCGTCTTGATGATCCTCCAGCCGCCCGCGTATGTCCCCGCGGCCATCGCGAGCGCGGCGCTGACGATAACCCACGTGGGGGGCCTGGTGAAGTCCGAGTCGAGGTGGCCCGTCGCCACGAGCGCGAGGGCGATGATGCCCATCGTCTTCTGCGCGTCGTTCGTCCCGTGGGTGAAGGCGACGAACCCGCCCGAGACGAGCTGGAGCCGGCGGAAGACCCGGTTGACGATCCCGGGGTGCCGCCTGCGGATCACCCAGATGATCACGAGCATGAGCGCAGCGGCGCCGAGGATCCCGAAGAAGGGCGCGAGGAGCGACGGGATGAGCACCTTGTCGACGAGCCCGTCGACCTCGACGACGCCGAAGCCGTTGGCGGCGACCGCGGAGCCGATCACGCCGCCGATCAGCGCATGGCTCGAGCTCGAGGGCAACCCGAACGACCACGTGACGAGGTTCCAGGTGATCGCGCCGACGAGGCCCGCGAGGACGACCTTGGGGGTGACGACCTCCGGATCCACGATCCCCGTCGCGATCGTGGCGGCGACCGCGAACGAGACGAACGCGCCCGCGAAGTTGAGGACTGCCGCGCTCACGACGGCCGCCCGTGGCGAGAGCGCCCGGGTCGAGACCGACGTGGCGATCGCGTTCGCCGTGTCGTGGAAGCCGTTCGTGAAGTCGAAGAAGAGCGCCACCGCGACCACGGCGACGAGGGTGAGGTCCTCCATCTCAGGCGTTCTTGACGACGATGTTGGCGATCACGTTCGCGGCCGTCTCGCAGGCGTCGAGGGCATCCTCGAGGGCGTCGAAGATGTCCTTCCAGCGGATGACGATGAGCGGGTCGATGCGCGGGTCGCGGAACAGGTCCGCGATCGCGTCCCGGACGACGCGATCGCCTTCGTCCTCGAGCTCCTTGAGGGCGACGAGCTCGGGCTCGACGCCGCGCATCCCCTTGAGCTCGGCGAGCGCGGTCGCCAGGTGCTCGACTGCTCCCACCAGGATCCGGCACTGCTCGATCGCCTGCCGGGTCATCGACTCCACGCCGTACAGCTCGAGGAGGTCGGAGGCCTCGTCGAGGTGGTCGACGACGTCGTCGATCCTCGTCGCCAACTGATAGATGTCTTCGCGGTCGAACGGAGTGATGTACTGCGTGTTGAGCAGCTGGACGAGGTCGCGCGTGATCGTGTCGCCCACGTGCTCGGCCTCCTTGACGTCGGCCTGCCTCACCGACGACTCCGGGTACTCCTGGAACCGGCGCTCGACCAGCCGCGCAGTCTCGAGCGCATTCGCGCCGGCCTTCGTGAAGAGGTCGTAGAACTCGGTCGTGCGAGGAACGAGAGACAGCCTCAAGCCGGCGGCATGCTACAGGTTCACCATGCGGACACCGACAGGTCCACTGCAGCTCGTCGCAGCCGCCGTCCTGGCCCTGGTCGCCGCTGCTCCGGCGGCCGGCGACACGGGGATCCTCGCGATCGGCGACTTCGGCGTCGGCGGGCGCTCCGAGCGGCGGACCGGCGCCGCGGTCGAGCGGTTCGCCGCGAGCCACGCGACCGACGCGCTCGTCACCCTCGGCGACAACGACTACACGGAGAGCCCGCCCGCGTTCCGCGGCAACTGGCGCGACTCGTTCGGCTGGGCGAAGGCATCCGGGGTGACCGTCGCCGGGACGCTCGGCAACCACGACATCCGGGTCGACGGCGGGCGGTACGAGTTCGGGCCGCTCGACATGCCGCGCCGCTACTACGCGCGGACGGTCGGTGACGTCGCGCTCTTCGTCGTCGACTCGAACCGGATCGGCAAGCCGCAGCGCCGCTGGCTCGCCCGCGCGCTGGGAGCCGCGACGGCCTCGTGGACGGTCGTGCTGCTCCACCATCCGGCCTTCAGCTGCGGCGGGTACACGGGCGACGCGCGCGTCCGCAAGCGACTCGTGCCCATCTTCGAGCGGAAGGGCGTCGACCTCGTGCTCGCGGGCCACGACCACAACTACCAGCGCTTCGCGCGCCGTCGCGGCGTCACGTACGTCGTCCACGGCGGCGGCGGCCAGCGGCTCTACCCCCTCAGGCGCTGCCCGGGCTGGTTCCCCAGGCGCATGGCGGGACGCGAGGCCCGCGGCTGGCTGTACCTCCGTGCGACCCCGAGCGACCTCCGCGTCCAGGCGATCGGGCGCTTCGGCGGCGTGCAGGACAGCTTCGTGCTGCGCCATATACCCCTGGCGGGTATATACTGACCGTGTGAGCTCGACGCACCAGCTCCAGCTCGAGGGCATGACCTGCGCGTCGTGCGCAGCGCGGATCGAGCGGAGCCTCAACAACGTCGACGGCGCAGAGGCGACCGTGAACTTCGCCACCGAGCGTGCCACGGTGGTGTGCGAGCCCGACGTCACGGTCGGCAAGCTCGTCGCCGCGGTCGAGGCGCAGGGCTACGGCGCGCACTCGGTGCACGAGGGCCACGGGCACGACCACGACGAGCAGTTGCCCGTGCTCGCCCGCCGCCTGGCCGTCGCCGCCACCCTCACGGTCCCGGTCGCGCTCCTCTCGATGGTGTCGGCGCTCCAGTTCGCCGGCTGGGAGTGGGTCGCCTTCGCGCTCGCGACGCCCGTCGTCTTCTACTCCGGCGCGGGCTTCCACCGCGCCGCCCTCAGGAGCGCGAGGCATCTGGCCGCGGGGATGGACACGCTGATCTCGCTGGGGACCCTGGCGGCCTGGTCGTGGTCGGCCGTGGTCGTGCTCGGGGGCCTCGACGCGGACGTCTACTTCGAGGTGGCGACCGTCGTGACGACGCTCATCGTGCTCGGGCGCTATCTGGAAGGCCGCGCGAAGCGCCGCTCGTCGCAGGCGATCCGGGCGCTCCTCGAGCTCGGCGCCAAGGAGGCGCGCGTCCTGCGCGACGGCCGCGAAGAGCTCGTCCCCGTCGCCGGCCTGATGGTCGGCGACGAGTTCATGGTCAGGCCGGGCGAGACGATCGCCACGGACGGCGTCGTCGTCCGGGGCGAGTCCGCCGTCGACCAGTCGATGCTGACGGGCGAGCCCGTCCCCGTCGAGGTCGCCGTCGATTCGGAGGTGACCGGCGCGACCCTGAACACCTACGGCGCCCTCGTCGTCCGCGCGACGAAGGTCGGCGCCGAAACGGCGCTCGCCCGGATCGCGCGGCTCGTCGAGCAGGCGCAGGCCGGCAAGGCGCCGGTGCAGCGGCTCGCCGACCGCATCTCCGAGGTCTTCGTCCCCGTCGTCATCGGGCTCTCCGTCCTGACGCTCGCGGGCTGGCTCCTCGCCGGAGCGGACGTGAGCACCGCCTTCACCGCCGCGGTCGCCGTCCTGATCATCGCCTGCCCGTGCGCGCTCGGACTGGCCACGCCGACGGCGCTCCTCGTCGGCACCGGTCGCGGCGCGCAGATGGGCGTTCTCATCAAGGGGCCGGAGATCCTCGAGCAGACCCGCCGCGTCGACACGATCGTCCTCGACAAGACCGGGACCGTCACCGAGGGAGCGCTCCAGCTTGCACGCATCTCACTCCTGGACGGCGCGACGCGCCCCGAGGTCCTACGACTCGCCGGGGCCGTCGAGGCGCTCTCCGAGCACCCGGTCGCCCAGGCGATCGCACGCGCCGCCCGCGCCGAGGTCGGCGCCCTTCCCGAGGTCTCGGGCTTTCGCAACCAGCCCGGCGTCGGCGTCGTCGGCACGGTGGCGGGCCACGACGTGTCGGTCGGACGCAGCGACGGCCGCATCGAGGTCGCGTGGGACGGAGTCCCGCGCGCCGTGCTCGAGGTCGAGGACACCGTGAAGCCGACCAGCGCCGAGGCCGTCAGGGAGCTGAAGGCCCTCGGCCTCCACCCCGTGCTCCTGACCGGAGACCGCGAGGAAACGGCCCGCCGCGTCGCCGACGAGGTGGGGATCGAGCGCGTGCTCGCCGGGGTCTTGCCCAGCGACAAGGTGGCCGAGGTGCAGCGCCTCCAGACGGAGGGCAAGGTCGTCGCCATGGTCGGAGACGGCGTCAACGACGCGCCCGCCCTCACCCAGGCCGATCTCGGCCTCGCGATGGGGACCGGAACGGACGTGGCCGTCGAGGCGGCCGACGTGACGCTCGTCTCCGGCGACCTGCGGGCCGCCGGCGACGCGATCCGCCTCGCGCGGAAGACGCTCCGGACGATCCAGGGCAACCTCTTCTGGGCCTTCGCCTACAACGTCGCCGCGATCCCGCTCGCCGTCGCCGGCCTGCTCAACCCCATGATCGCCGCCGGCGCGATGGCCGCCTCGAGCCTGTTCGTCGTCACCAACTCGCTGCGGCTTCGCCGCTTCCGGAGCACCAGAGAGGAGCCCGCATGACCCACGGCTACGTCGACGACAAGGACGCGCTCGTCAAGCGCCTGCACCGGATCGAGGGCCAGGTGCGCGGGATCGAGCGCATGGTCGAGGACGACCGCTACTGCATCGACATCCTCACGCAGATCTCGGCGGTGAACACCGCCCTCGAGTCGCTCGCGTTCAAGATCCTCGACGAGCACGTGCGCCACTGCGTCGCCGGCGCCCTCGTCTCGGGCGACGAGGCCGACGCGCAGGCCAAGACCGGCGAGCTCCTCGAAGCGGTCCACCGCTTCTCGCGGACGCGCTAGAGCCTCTAGCCCTCCTCGAGCGGGTGGTGGCGCCCGTGGTAGGCGATGAGCGTGCAGAGGAGCCCCGTGAGCGCGACCCCCGGCCCCACCTCGAGGAGCAGGCGCGCCTCGTCCGAGCGCTCGACCCCGGTGGCGAGCCCGCCGACGCAGATCCAGACCGCCGAGAGGATCGGCGCGAGGAGCAGGAGGATCACCGTCCAGTCGTGCCACGGCCGGCCGCGCCTCGTCCAGAGGGCGTAGTCGGCGGCGGCGAGGACGATGATCACGAGCGCGGGCAGGATGCCGGTGAGCACCTCGTCCGAGGCGGCGGCGACCCAGACCGCGAGGGCGACGGCGGCCAGCGTCAGGTAGCGGGGCACGTCCGGGCTAGGAGCCCACGTCCGCGGCCGGCCGTGGCTTCAGGTCCTCGTGGCCCTCGACGTGGACGTCCGGGAGCCAGTGGAGCCACGACGGCAGGTACCAGTTCCAGCGCCCGAGGAGCGTCATCGTCGCGGGGACGACGACCGAGCGGATGATCGTCGCGTCGATGAACAGGGCGACCGCGATGCCGAAGCCCATCTGCTGGAACATGACGAGGTCCCCGCGGGCGAAGCCGGCGAACACGGCGATGATGATGAGCGCGGCGCCCGTGATCAGGCGCGCGGTCGACCCGACGCCGAAGGACACCGCGTCGTCGTTGTCGCCCGTCTGCGAGTAGCGCTCACGGATGCGGCTCAGGAGGAAGACCTGGTAGTCCATCGAGAGCCCGAAGAGCACGGCGAAGAGGAAGAGCGGCACCCACGCCTCGACGATGTCGACCTGCTGGAAGCCGAGGAGCTCGTTGCCGACGCCGTGCACGAACACGAGGACGAGGAGCCCGTACGCCGCCCCGACCGAGAGCAGGTTCATGGCGATCGCGGTCGCGGGGACCACGACCGACCGGAAGGCGAGGGTGAGCAGGACGAAGCTCAGGCCGAGCACGAACGTGAGCACGATGGGCAGCCACGCGTCCATGACGTCGTAGTAGTCGACGTCCTCGGCGGTGTTCCCGCCGACGAACGCCCGGGCGCCCGAGCCCGCGAGCGCCTGCGGGACGACGTCGCTGCGCAGATCCCGCACGGCCGCGACGGCCTCCGGCGAGACGGAGTCTCCGGCGACCGGGACGGTGACGACCGTGATGGCGCCGTCCGGGCTCGTCTCCGTCGTCGTCGGGCCGAAGATGTCGTGTTGCCCCAGCTCGTCCTCGAGCCGCGCGACCGCGTCCTGCACGTCGGGCGAGGCAGTGTCCCCTTCCACGACGATGCGTACGGGGTCGGTGGTCTGGCCCGGGAACTCGCGATTCAGGAGCAGGAAGCCCTTCTTGGACTCGAACCGGTCGGGAAGGGTGCTGATCCCCGCCGTGCCCGAGTCGAGGGAGAGCGCGGGGACGGCCGCCGCGAGCAGGAGGGCGACCGCCGCGACGAGGCTCACGACCGGCCTGCGCATCACGGCCCGCACGATGCGTCCCCAGAAGCGGCTCTCGGCGCCGGCCGTGGCCCTGCCGAAGAACGGGACGCGCAGGGAGTCGATGCGGTCGCCGAGCAGGCTGATGACGGCCGGGAGCAACGTCAGCGCGGCGACGACCGAGACGATGCCAACGAGGATCGCGCCGGTGGCCAGGCTCCGCATGATCGTGTTGGGGACGAGCACGAGCCCGGTCATCGCGAGGACGAAGGCGGCGCCGCTGAAGAGGACGGCGCGGCTCGCGGTGGCGCCCGCGGTGCCGATCGCGTCGAGCCTCTCCCTCCCTCCCGCGCGGCTCTCCCGATAGCGGCTGAGGATGAAGAGCGAGTAGTCGATCCCGAGGGCGAGGCCCATGCCGAAGATCATGTTGGTGACGAAGACCGAGAGGTCGAACACCTGGCCCACGATCGCCGTGAGCGCGAGCGCGACGAAGATCGAGAGGAGCGCGAGGACGAGCGGGATGACGCCGGCCACCACCGCGCCGAAGACGAGCAGGAGGACGATGAGCGCGGCGGGGGCGCCGAAGAAGAGCTCGCCCTTCTGCAGGTCCTCCTCCGAGAGCTTGCTGAAGTCCTCGTCGATCGTCAGGTCGCCGGTGATGGCGGCCTCGACGCCGGGCTGCTCGTCCAGGCTCGCGACGGCCGCGATGACGTCTCCGAGGCGGTCCTCGTCGCGACCCAGCCCGACGAGCACCGCGGTCGCGTTCCCGTCCGCGGAGTCGAGATCCTGCTGACCCTCGTCGGCGGCGGTGACCACGGTGGCCGCGCCGGCGCCACGAAGGTCGTCGGCGAAGGCCCGGACGTGCTCGCGGTCGACCTGCCCGTCGTCGAAGGAGACGACGACGACCTCGCTCACGCCCTGGGCTGCGTTCTCCGACGGCGGCATGTGCCGGGCGACGAGCTCCTCGGCCCGCTTGGAGTCGGTCGGCGAGGTCACCTCCCCTTCGGTCGTGAGCGTGTCGCCGAGGAAGAGCGCGACGACGACGAGCGAGGCGACGACGGTGCCGATCCAGATTCCCACCGTGCGCCAGGGACGACGGGCGGACGCACGGGCGAGCGATTCCGTGGACAGGCTCATGGCGAAACGCTACTTTCCGTCGCGGTCGAGCGCCACGGCGCCGTGTAGGGTGCCGCCGTGCTCGCGATCACCGCCGGCCGGTTCCGCTTCACGGCGCGCCTCGAGGAGACCGCAGCACCGAGGACGATCGCCGCCCTGCGGACGCTGCTCCCGCTCCGCAGCCACCTCGTGCAGGCGCGCTGGAGCGGCGAGTCAGCCTGGGTGCCGATGGGCTGGGACATCGACCTCGGCCTCGGCCCCGAGAACGCGAACAGCTACCCGGCCGCCGGCGAGCTCCTCCTCTACCCCGGCGGGCTGTCGGAGGTCGAGATCCTCTTCCCCTACGGCGCCACCTGCTTCGCGAGCAAGATGGGGCAGCTCGCGGGCAACCACTTCGCGACGATCGAGGAGGGGCGCGACCAGCTCCCCGAGCTGGGACGCGTCATCCTCTGGGAGGGCGCGCAGGAGATCCTCTTCGAGGAGACCTCCTAGAACTCATTTCGGATAGAGTCGGGCTCGGAAGCGGGCGCGTCCCGCTCCGCATCGAGAGAGGCTGAGGGAACCGGCCCTGGGAAGCCTCGGCAACCTGCCTCCGGCAAGGTGCCAAACCCGGCGGGCTTCGGCCCGGAGGATGTCGAGCGAGACGAAAGGAGACCCAGGAATGCCCGCCACCGCCCTTCGCTGTCGAGCCTGTGGAGCCGAGACGGCTCTCGAGGCCGTCGGCACCTGCTCCGAGTGCTTCGGGCCGCTCGAGCCCATCTACGACCTCGAGGCGATCGCCGGCACGTTCACGCGCGAGCGGATCGAGCGAGGCCCCGCGTCGATCTGGCGCTACGCCCCGCTCCTGCCCGTCGCCGCGCCCGCGGAGCCCCGCCTCGCGCCCGGCCTCACCCCGCTCGCGGCCGCGCCCCGGCTCGCGGACGCGGTCGGCGTGCGCGCCCTCTGGCTCAAGCTCGACACGGCGAACCCCACCCACTCCTTCAAGGACCGGGTGGTCGCGGTGGCCTGCGCGAAGGCGCGGGAGCTCGGCCTCACCACGCTCGCGTGCTCGTCGACCGGGAACCTCGCGAACGCCGTCGCGGCCCGCGCGGCTGCCGAGGGCCTCGAGGCCGCGGTCTTCTGCCCCGCCGATCTCGAGCCGGAGAAGCTCGTGGCCACCGCCGTCCACGGCGCGACCGTCTACGCGGTCGACGGGACCTACGACGACTGCTCGCGCCTCACCGTCGAGCTCTCCTTCGAGCTCCCGTGGGCATTCGTGAACGTCGGGCTCCGCGCGTACTACGCGGAGGGCTCGAAGACGATCGCGTTCGAGATCGCGGAGCAGCTCGGCTGGCGCGCTCCGACCGCGATCGTCTCCCCCATCGCCTCGGGGGCCCTCTTCTCGAAGGTCCACCGCGGCTTCGCGGAGCTCGCGGCGCTCGGGCTCGTGGACGGGCCTCCACCGCGCCTCGTGGGCGGCCAGGCCGAGGGGTGCTCTCCGGTGGCGACCGCCTTCGCAGGGAACGGGCTGGTGCAGCCGGTCCGGCCGAGGACGCTGGCTCGGTCGCTGGCGATCGGCAACCCTGCCGACGGGAACCCCGCGGTCGAGACCGCGCGCGCGTCGGGCGGGGCGGTCTACGCGGTGCCCGAGCGCGAGGTCGGGCCGAACATGAGCCTGCTCGCGGAGCAGGCGGGCGTCTTCGGCGAGACGGCGGCGGGCGTGACGCTCGGCGCCCTGCGCGAGGCCGTCCGCCGCGGGACGATCGGCGAGGACGACGAGGTCGTCCTGCTCGTCACCGGCGACGGGCTCAAGACGCTCGAGCCGGTGACCGGCCGGCTCCGGCCCGTCGCGATCGAGGCCGACGCCGACGCGCTGCTCCAGCGGCTCGGCGTCGCCGCCTAGGCACCCGCCCGAGCGCGGCCCTCTTCGCCAGAATCTCGGCATGACGCACGCGACCGTCGCGCCGGCCGAGGTCGAGGTGGAGAAGCCCGCGGGGCAGGAGACGCCCGAGGACGAGCGGCCGTGGATCGTGATCGTCTGGAACGACCCGATCAACCTCATGTCCTACGTGACGCTCGTCCTCCAGAAGCTCTT
The DNA here is from genome assembly GCA_036556565.1 of Gaiellaceae bacterium. Taxonomy (GTDB): domain Bacteria; phylum Actinomycetota; class Thermoleophilia; order Gaiellales; family Gaiellaceae; genus JAIBJN01. The sequence goes on along the minus strand of DATBJE010000142.1, from coordinate 5,485 downwards.
CGGGTACAGCCGGGAGAAGGCCACGCAGCTCATGCTGCAGGTCCACAACGAGGGCAAGGCGGTCGTCTCGGGCGGGACGCGCGAGAAGGCCGAGCACGACGTCGCGCGCCTCCACGCCCACGGCCTGTGGGCGACGATGCGGCAGGACGGGTAGCGCTGGCCTTCGTCCCTCCCATCCAGGCCGTCGGCCGCGGCGAGTACCGCGTCAGCCTCGCCGACGCCGAGCGGGAGCTCCTGCGCATGCTCCCGGCGGAGCTCCGCACCCTGCTCGGGACCGACCCCGACGACCGCTCGCTCCGCCGGCTGTTCCCTCCGGCCTACGAGGAGGACGACGCCGAGGCCGAGTACCGCCGCCTCATGGGAGCGGAGCTTCTCGACGGACGCCGCGAGGCGCTTCGCATTCTCGAGGAGACGGCGGGCAACGACCGGCTAACCCAGGAGGAGCTCGACGCCTGGCTCGCCGCGCTCAACGACCTACGCCTCGTCCTGGGCACGCGCCTGGACGTCACCGAGGAGACCTACGACCGCGAGGTCGATCCGCGCGACCCTCGTGCGTACGAGCACTCCGTGTACCTGTACCTTTCCTGGCTGCAGGAACATGCGGTGGCGGCGGCCGCGCGCGATCTGTAGCCGCGAAGGCGCCGTACTCCACAGGATGCCTGGACGAGCTGGTATGGCGGAGCGGTACAGCTGCCCCCACTGCGGGGAAGAAAACGAGGCGGGTCAGCGCTTCTGCGGCAGCTGCGGCGGCGCGCTCGAGCTCACGTGCGGCGTCTGCGAGGCGTCGAACCCGGTCGGCTTCCGCTTCTGCGGCAACTGCGGCGCCGAGCTGCGGGTCTCGGCCGCGACGCAGCGCTCCACCGAGGAGCGGCGCGTCGTCACCGTCCTCTTCGCCGACCTCGTCGGCTTCACCTCGCGGGCGGAGCAGCTCGATCCCGAGGACGTGCGCGCGATCCTGACGCGCTACTACACGCGCCTCCGCGACGAGATCGAGGCGTTCGGCGGCAGCGTGGAGAAGTTCATCGGCGACGCCGTCATGGGCGTCTTCGGCGCGCCGGTCGCCTACGGCGACGACCCCGAGCGGGCGGTGCGGGCGGCCCTCCGCATCCGGGACGGGATCGCGGACCTGAACGCCGCCGAGGGGCTCGACCTCGAGGTGCGGATCGCGGTCAACACCGGCGAGGCGATCGTCGCGCTCGGCGCCCGGCCGCAGGACGGCGAGGGAATGGTCGCCGGCGACGTGGTCAACACCGCCGCGCGGCTCCAGACGGCCGCCCCGGTGAACGCCATCCTCGTCGGCGAGGAGACCTACCGGGCCACGCGCGCGACGATCGAGTACGTCTCGGTCGCGCCGGTCGCCGCCAAGGGCAAGCACGCGCCGGTCGCAGCCTGGCGCGCGCTGACCGCAGCGCGCGCCCCCGGCGACCGCGAGGAGAAGGGCGTGCCCATGGTCGGCCGCCAGACCGAGCTCGGAACGCTCACCGCGATCTGGGACCGGGTCGTCGACGGTCGGCCTCATCTCGTGACCGTCTTCGGGCCTCCGGGAGTCGGGAAGTCGAGGCTCACGACGGAGTTCGCCGCCCGCGTCGAGGGCGACGGCGTCCGTGTCGTGAGAGGGCGCTCTCTCCCCTACGGCGAGAGCGGCGCCTACGGGGCCTTCTCCCAGCAGGTCAAGCAGATTGCCGGGATCTTCGACAGCGACCCCGTGGAGGTCGCCTCCGAGCGGCTCCGACGGGCGCTGGAGGAGCTCGTCGACGGCGAGAGCGCGGACGAGGTCGCGTCCCACATGGAGATGCTCCTCGGGCTCGGCGCGGAGGGTGACGTCCGCGATCGCCAGGTGCTCTTCTACTCGGCACGGCGCGTGGTGGAGGCGCTCGCCGCCCGCGAGCCGACCGTCCTCGTCTTCGAGGACCTCCAGTGGGCCGACTCGAGCCTGCTCGACCTCATCGAGCTGTTCGCCTCGCGCATCCGCGAGACGCCCTTGCTCATCATCGCGCTCGCCCGCCCCGACCTCCTCACGCAGAGGCCGTCGTGGGGCGCCGGGCTCTCGGCGTACACCGCGCTGCCCCTGACGCCTCTCGGCGCGGAGCAATCGCGGGAGCTCGCCGAGCTCCTGCTGGCGCGCGCGCCCGACGACTCGGCCGTCGAGACGGCCTCCGACGTGGCCGCGAGGAGCGAGGGCAACCCGCTCTTCATCGAGGAGCTGGCGGCATCGCTGGCGGAGCGGACGCTCGCGTCGGCGAGCGGCCTGCCGACGAGCATCCGCGGGATCGTCGCCGCGCGGCTCGACGCGGTGCGCCCCGTCGAGCGCGAGCTCCTCCTCGACGCGTCGGTGATGGGGTACATCTTCTGGCGCGGCGCGCTGGCCCTGCTCGGCGCGTACGGCGAGGAGCTCGCGCAGCTCCTCGACTCGCTCGAGGGGCGCGATCTCATCCGCCGCGAAGCCGTCTCGCGCATCCGGGGCCAACAGCAGTTCCGGTTCAAGCACGAGCTCATCCGGGACGTCGCCTACGCGACGCTGCCGCGGGCGAAGCGGCGCGCGGCGCATGCGGTCGTCGCCGGGTTCTTCGAGGAGATGACGACGACAACCGAGTCGCCCGCCACCGTGGGCCATCACTGGCGCGAGGCGGGCGACGACGAGCGCGCGATCGCCTACCTCGAGGCCGCCGCCGAGCAGGCCAGCCGCGGCTGGGCGAAGGGCGAGGCGGTGAGGCTCTACCAGGAGGCGCTCGCGCTCGTCCCCGAGGACGACGTCGAGAGGCGCCGGCAGCTCCGGCTCAAGGCCGGCGTCGCCCAGCAGATGCTCTACCACGTGGCCGACGCGGAGCTGCTCGGGCGCGCCGAGCCCGAGCGCGCCGGCGAGACCGACTAGTCCGAGAGCGGGAAGTCGTCCGGCGTCACGTCGCCGCCGATCTCGTACACGTTGTTCACGACGTGGCTCCCGAGGATGACGGCGTGCTCCCGGACCATCGACTCGCTCGGCGCGGTGTAGACGCAGAACGACTTGAGGATCCCCTCGGAGTCGACCACGACGTGGCTGTGCTCCCAGACGATCTCGGGGAAGTGATCCCTCGTCACCTCGTTCGACCGGCGGCCGACGGCGGGCATCTCCGCCTCGTCGACCTCGTACGTTCGCTCGATCAGATACCTCGGCATGCCTACACCTGCGGCTGCGCGGCGGCTTCCCGAAGCCGTCCGGAGAAGAATTCGAGCGCCTTCTTCGTCTTCGTCTGCTGCTCCCCCGAGAGGTCGACGCCGCGCGTGGTGAGGAAGGCTCTCGCCTCGGCGGCGACCTGGAACGCCTCGCCCGGCGCGCACTTGGTCGAGAGCTCGAGGATCCGCGAGAAGTCGGGGTAGAGCCAGAGCTCGGAGACGAGCTTGCGGTCGTAGTCCTCGGGCGTGAACTTGAGCTTCAGCACGAAGATCGGCCCGAGAACCGTGAGGTCGTCGAGGGCGATGCCCTCCGGGGCGTGCTCCGTGTAGAACGCGCGCTGCTCCTTCGAGAAGAGCTTCCGGATCGGGCGGCCGCCGAGGACGACGTCCCTGACGCCCGTGTTCGCGAGCGCGCGCTTCATCGACCCGGAGCACACGAAGCCGCCGGGCATCGCGTCGACCTCGACCCCGAAGCCGGGCGAGCTGCGGACGGTGCCGGGAAGCTCGGTCGGCACCACGGGCCGCAGCTTCACGACCGAATCGTCCCCCTTCTTCTGGACACGCCGCGCGCGCACGACCAGGCCGCGCCTGTTCAGGGCCAGGTCGGGCGTGTCGAAGAAGAACACCTGCCGGATCTGGGCCTCCAGCGGGTCCATCCCGAGGGCGTTGATCGCCGAGCTCAGCTCGGAGTCCGGGACGGTCAGCTTCAGCTCGACGCTGTCCGCGCCCTCGATGAGCGAGACGAGCTCGACGTGCTCGGCATCCGACAAGGTGGGTCGTGTCTCGACCGTGGCCATGGGTGTCTCCTTTTCAGCGGAAGGGCGCAAGTATGCACCCCGTCGGGCGCGAGTTCCACCGCCCATTCGAGCAGGGCGGGCTTAGTCGCGTGCCAACTCCTGCGCGAGCGGCCGAAAGCCGGCTCGGGCCTCGATCGCGCCGAGGAGGATGTCGATCTCGCGCAGCTTGAGCGTGTGGTCGTCGTACTCCTCGTCGTTCTCGATCTCGGCGATCAGCATGCGGCGGTACGCGTCGAGCCAGGCCCGCTCGAAGACCTCCTCGGTCGCGGCGAAGAGCCTGTCCCGGAGATCCTCGTCCTCCACGTCGCCGACGAGGTCGAAGACGCGCCGCGTCAGGGCCTCGTCGGTGAGGCCGAGCAGCTCAGCTCGATCCGCCATCGCATCCTCCCGTCGTCGGTCTCCGGACATTGTTGCGCGGTCGGCCGCAGACTTCTAGCGTCGCAAATAGGATTGTCCCTCCAGTTCATCTCGTGCAGCGGAGGGGGAGTGGCATGAGAACAAAGGCTTTCGTCGCAGTCCTGGGCGCGACGGTGCTGGCGGCGCTTGCCGCCGTGCCGGCGGGTGCGCAACCGGATCCCGGGTTCCACACGTCCGAGGCAGCGATGCTCACCGGCGTCGGAGGCACCACCGTGGCGCCCATCATCTCGGTCGGCGACACGCTCGCCGACGGCTACATGTTCGAGGCGATCCCCGACGGCATCTCGATCGCCAAGGTCAACGGCCGCGGCACCGCGGACATCCTCGTCAATCACGAGCTCTCGCTGGTGCCGTTTCCGGCGACGCGCCAGGATCCGAGCAACGCTCTCGTGAGCAAGCTCCGGCTCCACCAGCACGGCGCCGGCGTGCTCAAGGGCGAGTTCGTGATCCCGGCGAGCGCCGGCTACCAGCGCTTCTGCTCGAACTTCATCGTCGGGGAGAAGCAGGGGTTCGAGCGGCGACTGCTGTTCACGAACGAGGAAGCGCGCGACATCGTCCTGCGAGAGGAGGACTCCTGGCACCAGCCGGGCGTCACGCTCAACGAGGCCGGAGCGGAGCAGGCAGGCGTCGTCGTCGCCTACGACGTGAAGAGCGGCGAGTACCGCTCGATCTACGGCATGGGCCGCCACAACCACGAGAACGCCGTCGGCGTGCCCGGCTACGGGTATCCGGTCGTCCTCTCGGGCGACGACACGTTCGACGCGCCCGCGTCGCAGCTCTACCTCTACAAGGCGTCCAGCGGGAAGAAGGTCTGGCAGGACAGGGGCACGCTCTACGCCTTCGTGTCCGACGACCCGGCGATCAACGACTACGGCGACCTCAGCACCGCGTCGCCCTCGGTCACCGGCCACTTCATCGAGGTGCCGCGGGAGATCGCCACCGGCAAGGACGCCGTCGACGGCCACGAGGTCACGTCCGCCGACTTCGGCTATCCGACGCCCGCCCAGGCGGTGCCGGCGACGCCCGCGATGCCCGACGGGCCGCAGTGGGTGCTCGAGCACTGGAGCAACCTGAACAACGTCTTCCAGTTCATCCGGATCGAGGACATCGCCTACGAC
>DATBJE010000141.1:0-2733 GCA_036556565.1 Gaiellaceae bacterium | reverse complement strand
TCGTCCAGCTGCCCGAGAAGGCACCGCAGCTGCCGTTCGTGAGCGTGGCCGAGTCGCGCTCGTACAGGCGCGAGCCCGTGTCGAGGCCGGAGCCTCCGTCGGAGCCGTCCCCGGCCGAGAGGGAGACCGAGAGCGAGGTGTAGTAGGGCCCGCCCACGAGCGCGAGGCTCTGGCCGGCGGGGGCGGTGACGTCGCGCGTGAGCGTCAGCTGAGGCGAGGGGCTCGAGCTGTTGAGCGCGTTGTCGACCGCGGAGACGGCCTGGGCGCCGGGCGACGTCGTGTTGGCCGTCGTCCACGTGTAGGTGTTCGACTGGTACGGGCTCGTCGTGTCGGTGATCGCCGTGTGCGTGAACCCGGTCGCCGCGAGCGCCGGGAAGGTCACCGAGGCGACGCCCGAGCCGGCGTCGGTAGCCGCGTCGTCGACGCGGAAGGTCCCGCCGGCCGCGGTGTTGTAGTACTGCGTCGCCGTGGTCGGGTCGAAGTACTGGCCGCCCGGGTTCGTGAGCTCGGCGACCGAAAGCGAATGGGAGGGAGCCGTGTCGTCGGCGGCCGGGTGCGTGATGAAGGCGTTGCCGTCGTTGACGTAGAAGTCGAGCTGACGGCGAGTCGAGCTGAACGTGTTCATGCCGCCGGTCTGGTGGCGCCAGTAGTCGACGAAGAGCGTTTCGCCGGCGGCGATCGAGAAGGCCGGGAGCGAGTAGGTGACGGTCGTGGTCGTGACGTTGACGTTCGGCCTCAGGTTCTGAGCCGCGAGGTCGTCCGTCGGCGTGAGGATCGTCCCGGTCGGCGTGAACGTCCCGCCGGAGACGGTGCCCTTCCAGACGCCCACGGTGAGGACGGCGGCTCCGGTCGTGTAGTTCGCGTTGGGGATGTCGGTCACGACGGTGAAGCTCCAGTTGCCGGCGGGGAAGCCCGTCGCGCCGCCGGCCGGGTCGACGATCCAGCCCATGCCGTCGCTCGTCGCCGGGAGCGCCGCGAGGCGCGTGGTGTTCGAGACGCCGGGATTCCAGGCGTACCATCCGGTCGTGTTCTGCGCCGGGATGTTGTCCGTGGTGATGTTGAGCGTCCCAGTTCCGCCGTCGAGGTCCCAGGAGCCCGTCTCCGAGGTCGCCGTGCTCCGGAGGTTGAGCGGCGTCGGGTAGTTGGCCGCCGGGTCGATGACGTAGGGGAGCGGGAGCTTCGAGTCGTCGAGCTTCAGGGTCAGCCACCACGTGCCGCCCTCGTCGTCGAGCCCCCAGCGAAGGCCCTTGGGCGTGATGTCGCGCCCCTGGTCGTCGAGGACGCGGACCGGGTCGAGGCTGATGTCCGCCGAGTGCTTGCGGGTCGGGTCGAGGAAGCAGACCTTCCCGTCGCTGCCGATGTGGGGGACGAGCCGCGTCGCGAGCTGCCAGCGCCACGTGCGCACGCCCTGGCGCTTCGCGACCGTGAGGTACTCCTCGGTGTGCCCGTTCTTGACGACGATGGTCTCGGCGCCGAAATCCGTCTCGCGCGTGACGCCGTAGACGTGCCGCTTCCACTCGGCGTCCCCGACGTCCTGGGAGACGACCGAGAAGGACGCGCCCTTGTGGGAGACCGTGTACCCCTCGTCGTGGATGCGGACGTCGACCCCGGGGGCCGGCTTCCGGCTGAGCGGCGCCTTCGCCTTCTCCGGGCCGAGCGCGTCCTGGAGGAAGACGACGTCGGCGTCGAGGCGGCCGAGGCCGGCGATGGCGACGACGGCGAGGAAGACGGCCGCCGCCAGCGCGAGCGCAGCCGCCGCCCGTACGGGCCCGCCGCGCAGCGCATCGCGCTCGACGCTCGTCGCGCCGTTCTCCGTCTGCCGCAGTGGAGGAAGGTCCGCCATTGATTTGTGTCGATTCCCGCTCGCCTCGCGGGGTTGTCCCTACGACGAATCCATCGGCAGAAGCGGTTGAGGGCTGGAGGCGGGACGGTATGAAACGCGCATGAGCGGGCCTTTTGTCGCCCGTCCGAGTGACTCCGACGGCCCTCGGACGGGCGATCCGGGAGGCCTCGCCCCCGCCGCATACAATTCGGCCGAGATGGCCACGAGCGAGGATCCCCGGACGCCGGACGCGACCGAGGAGTGGCGTCGGGGGCACTACGAGGCGCTGCCCGAGCGCGACGCGCTCTTCACGACCATCTCGGGTCTCCCCGTCGAGCCGCTGTACACGCCGGACGCCGGCGCGTTCGACTACGAGCGCGACCTCGGCTACCCCGGCGTCTACCCCTACACGCGGGGCGTCTACCCCTCCATGTACCGCGGACGCCTCTGGACGATGCGGCAGTTCGCGGGGTTCGGGACGGCGGAGGAGACGAACGTGCGGTTCCGCTATCTCCTCGAGCACGGGCAGACCGGCCTCTCCACCGCCTTCGACATGCCCACGCTCATGGGCTACGACTCGGACCACGAGCGGTCGCTCGGCGAGGTCGGGCGGGAGGGCGTGGCGATCGACTCGCTCGCCGACATGGAGCAGCTCTTCGAGGGCATCCCGCTGGACGCCGTCTCGACCTCGATGACGATCAACGCGCCGGCGGCGATGCTGCTCGCGTTCTACATCGGGGTCGCCGAGGAGCAGGGTGTCGACCGGGCGAGGCTCCGCGGGACGATCCAGACCGACATCCTCAAGGAGTACATCGCGCAGAAGGAGTGGATCTTCCCGCCCGAGCCGTCCATGCGGCTGTGCGTGGACATGATCGAGTTCTGCGCGCGCGAGGTGCCGCTCTTCCACCCCG